>JBBJLY010000383.1:0-6241 GCA_037720695.1 Kofleriaceae bacterium
GCCGACGACCTTGTCGACGGTGCAGACCAGCGACTTGCCGGCGAACGAGACCACGATCCCGGGCCGGCGCTCCGTGGCGACGCCGTGGCCGAGCACGCTCTCGAGCCGGACGACCGGCAGGTGCTCGCCCTCGCTGGTCGATGCGACGCGCGGTTTGACGAGGGCCGTGGTCGCGTTGGCCTCGACCAGCGTGGTGTCGATGACGTGCACGTTCGGGATCGCGTAGACCTGACCGCCGACCTTGAACAGCATCGCCTGGGCGAGCGCGGTCGACAGCGGCAGCCGCAGGCTGAACGTGGTGCCGCGACCGGGCAACGATGTGATGGTGACGACGCCACCAAGCTTGCTGACGGTCTGTCGCACGAGCCCGATGCCGATGCCGCGCCCGGCGAGCTCGTCGGCATCACCGCGCACCGACACGCCGGTGTCGAGCAGCGCGTCGAGGATCTCCTGGTCGTTCGCGAGCTGAGCGCGCGTGGCGGACCACTGGCCCGTGGTGACCAGCCGCTTGCGCAGGGCGGCGGTGTCGATGCCGCGGCCGTCGTCGGCAACCTCGAGCACGAGCAGGTTGCCGTCCTGGCGCGCGCGGATCGTGACGGTGGCGGTGGGCGGCTTGCCGTGCGCGGCGCGTTCCTCGGGTGGCTCGACTCCATGCGCGACCGCGTTGCGCAGCAGTTGGGTGATCGGATCGACCAGCTGTTCCGCGACCGCCTTGTCGAACTCGGTGTCCTCTCCGACCGCGCGGAGCTCGACCCGGACGCCGGTCGCGCGGCGCAACGCGCGCAACGTGCGAGCGGCATGCGTCATCAGGCTGCGCGCCGACAGCATGCGGATCCGTGTCAGGCCGCGCTGGAGCTCGCCGATCGTGTGGCGGAGCGCCTCGATCTCGTCGAGCAGGGCCGCGGTGGTCTGGCTGAGCAGCGCCGCTTGCCCCGCCAGCTCGTCCTCGGTGGCGACCAGCTGGCCACGCGACGGCACGCCTTGATCCCCGAGCGCGTCGTGCAAGGTCTGGCGCGTCCGCGCGAGGTCACGCGCGAGCGTGCGCAGCAACTGGACGCGGCGCTCGATCCGCGTGCGATCGAACAGCAGCTCTCCCGCGCTCGACATCAGGCCATCGATCCGCTCGGGGTCGACGCGCAACCACGCCTTGGCCTCCGGAATCAGCGCACCGTCGAGCGCGGGCTCGAGCACCGGGTCCGGTGGCGGCTCGACGAGCAGCAGCGGGATCGGGACCGACTCGGGCCGGCGATCCGGGCGGGCGATCTGGTCGATCCAGACCCGGAGCTGCTGCGCGACCTCGCCGGCGAGCTCGTCGGGCTGGTCGAGGTAGCCGCGCATCCCGTCGGTGACCTCGACCAGCTGGTCCGCGGTCGCCGAGGTCCACGGCACCGCATCGCGCCCGATCGCCGCGAGCGCGCTCTCGAGCCGATGCGACAGCTCGACCATCACCAGCAAGCCGACCGTGCCCGCCGCGCCCTTCAGCGTGTGGGTCACGCGCATCATCTCGGTCAGCGCCTCGGGGGACGGCTTCTGCGAGCCCGCGGCGAGCACGCGCGCGGTCACGACCTCGAGCGAATCCTGCGCCTCGGTCCGGAACAGCTGGCGCAGCATCGCCAGCTCCTCGGGATCGAAGTCGAGCTCGCCGCTGCCCTCGGTCACGGCGGTGCGGCTCCGGCCACGAGCTCGACCGCGCGCCGCACGAGCCGCGCGGGATCCAGCAGCGTCATCGTGCGTCCCGAGCCGTCCATCACCTGACCCGAGGTCTCGTTGAGTGACGCCACGTAGTCGACCTGGTCGACGCGCAGCGCGCACACCAGGCCGTCGATCTCGAGCACCAGCGCGCCATCGCCCTGTCGCGGAGGCGGGCCGGCGGGGCGATCGAGCAACGCGGCGACGTCGAGCACGGGCAAGATCGTGCCGTGGAGGTTGCACACGCCACCGAGCGCCGCCGGCGCGGTCGGCACGCCGGTGACGAACCCGAGGCTCGTGACCTCGCGGATCCACCGCAGCTCGACGGCAAACCGCACCGCGCCGATCGTGAACACGATGACGTTGCGGAGCTCCGGCACGCGTCGAAGCATACCGTGCACCCGGTCATCGACTTGCCTATACTGCCGGCCATGATGAGGATGGCCTTCGCGCTCGCCTGCGTGCTCTCGATCATCGGCTGCAAGAGCGGCGGCAACCCAGGCGGGGATGACGACGACGATGGCATCGACGCGGGCATCGACGCGCCACCGATCGAGGACGGGTGGACCGAGCTGATCGGTCGCGACTGGACGATCTCGCCGAATGCCGATGACACCTACAAGTGCCGGCGGATCCAGATGACGCAGAGCATGTGGATCTCCGGATTCCGCGCAATCGCCCCGTTCGGGACCCATCACACGGTGGTCACGATCTCGTCCGGAGGCCAGACCGGCGACTACGACTGCAGCGTCCTCAACCTCGACAGCCAGATGCTCTACGCGTCAGGCGTCGCGACCGACGAGCTGCTGTTTCCGCCCGACGTCGCGATCCAGGTCTCGGCCGGGCAGTACATCAACATCAACCTGCACCTGTTCAACGCGACCGACGATCCGATCTCCGGCCATTCCGGGATCCTGGTCAAGACCAGCGAAACCGAGCCCGTGCACAAGGCGGACATGATGTTCGCGGGGAACATGAACTTCTCGATCCCGTGGGGGGACGACCGCCTGGTCGAGGGAGGGTGCGTGAGCACGGAGGCCGACTACCACGTGTTCACGCTGTGGCCGCACATGCATCAGTTCGCGAAGCACCAGAAGGTCACCGCGACGCCGAAGGGTCGGGGCCAGCTGACCCTGCACGACGATCCGTACACGTTCCTCGAGCAGCGGAACTACCCGATGGCGGAGCTGTTCCTGCCCAAGGACTCGCAGATCCACGTCACGTGCACTTACAACAACAACACGAACCCGAAGGTGGAAATCCCGTTTGGCGACAGCTCGAACGAGGAGATGTGCTTCACCGGCATGTACAAGTATCCGGCGGGCGGCGGGCTATTTCAGTGCTCGGAGCTGTGATCGGAACTGCGATCGTTACGCGGCGATGACATCGGCGATCGGTGGGGCTAGATGTCTCCACGCGTCGCCGACATTCGCTGACCCGCGTGGGCAACGCACCCGCGCTTGATCGCGTGATCACGTGCTTCGGGTGTCGAGCGGCGCTGGCGCGGCCGTTGCTTCGACAGCGTGGATGCGACGATCTCAGCTCGTGTGTGGCGCCGTGTTGCTGTCCAGCTGTCTCGTCGGCGATGACGCTGCGCGGGAGGCAGACGACGAGCTGCGCGGCAAAACCGGCGACCTGTACTCGCGCGTCGTGATCGGCCGGCTGTACCAGACCGAGCGCTGGATGCTGCCGCAGGCCGACAGCTATCGGCCGGAGCAGTACCCGACGATCCCGCAGCGACGGATCGCGTATGTCTGCGACACGCTCGCGCGACTCGAGCCGACGTACGTCAGCGGCCTCGTGCGGCTCGGCTGGGACACCGTGATCACCGACGAGATGCGCACGATCTATCGCGGCGTGAAGAGCTGCCTGCGCGACAAGCTGAAGCGCCCGGTGCGCTTCGATATCGTGCTGAACGCTCTCCACTACAGCGAACCACGCGCCACCGATCCGGACAACGGCGTGTCCTCCAACGAGGAAGGTAGCGAGCGGCTGCGGGCACGCATGCGAAGCGGCAACGACCTGCTCGAGCCGGATATCTGGTTCTTCGACTTCTACACGGTGCCGTTCAACGACGGTAACCAGCACTGGTTCGCGGGGGCGATGCGCGACGGCATCGACGTCATCCATCGCGACAAGCTGCTGGTCGGCGGCAACGTGTGGGGCCGGAGCGTGCCTGCGGGGACCGACTTCGCCGCGATCCCGCTGACCGGCGGCTTCGCGGGCAGCAAGGATCAGATCGAGGCGCTGCAGGACGACGTGCCGACGTTCGTGCACATCCGCAACGATCCGCACATCTGCGGCAGCGAGGGGCTCGACTGGTTCGAGTGGACCCCGGCGCGCCGCGGCGACGCGATCGCGAACCACGCGAGCCGGCAAGCCGAGCTCGGCGTCGGCTACATGTATCCCGTGTTCTTTCCGCTCAGCGCGACCGGGGAATGCGCGCCAGCGGGCGATCCGCAGGTCGCGTACGACGCGGCAGCCGACGGCACGCTCGCGCGGATCAAGACGCTGCTCGATCGCCACCAGTACCGGCCGCGGGTGAAGTGAATCAGCAATCGTCGGGGACGGTCTTGCGCTCGAGCGGGCGGAGCTGCGCCGCCTCCGGCTTCTCGCGGTACTGCTCGACCCGCCAGCCCGCCGCGTCGAACGTCAGGTTCACGCTCCTGGCCTCGGCGTGCTTCGGCACCTTGCCCGGGAACACCGCCGGAAACTTGCAGCGTGGCAGCCGCGCGAGCGGCGTCTTCAGGTTGCAGTGGTCGTAGCGGATGATGCGAAGCCCGCGCGATGACGGCCGGACCACGATGCACGGCAGGCGCATCGAGTCGTTCGCCGTGACCGCGGCCTCGGAGCGAAAGTTCAGGCGCACGTTCGACGAGCCGACGTACGCGCTGCCGTCGTCGCGCACCAGCGCATCGAGCACGGTCAGCTCGGCGTCGGGCTCGAGCATGCGCGCGTAGCTCTGCGCGACCGGCGCCCAGGCGGCGGGGTCGAAGTGCTCGAGGTCGGCCGCGGGCATCGCGACATCGAACGTCTGCGATCGGCGGGGCGGGATCGTGGGCTCGTCGACGATCGGTGGGTTGCCGAGCCGTGATCTCGGGGGTGCGGCAGCGGGCTTTGGGGCATCGATCGCAGCTGCGACGATGACCGCCGCATCGCGCGTCGGGCGCGGCACACGACCGCCATCGTTCGGCGCCGAAGGCCCGGCCGCATCCACCGGCGCGACGGCGGCATCGATCGTCACGACAGCGATCGGGGTGACGTCGGCAGGCGGGTCGCTGGCATCGGCTGCGATCGACGCGACGGCGACGCCGGCTGGTCCGCGGGCCACCTGCGCGATGAGCGCGATCACGCCACCCAGCACGAGCAGCGCGACCAGGCCGAGCACGAGCCTGCGGCGGCGTGGCGCCGGCGCGCTGGCGCGCTGCACCACGGGCGGCTCCGGTCGGCGGATCGAGGGCGACGGCCGCATCGCCGGTGCGGGCTCGAGCGTCCGCGTCTTGTGATCGAGCCGGCCGGGACCACGATCCGGACGCGTCGGCGTGTCGTGCGGCGGTTCGGCATGCGGCGGCAAGACCGGCATCGTCGGCTCGCCGGCGACGGCAGGCAGGGCATCGAACGACGCCGAGGGCGCGTGATCCACCCATGCACTCGAGAGATGGCGCCACTCGCGTGCCGGCAGCTCGGCAGACGCGATCCGCAACGCGTGGGCCATCGCGCGCGCGGTCGAGAACCGGTCCGCGGGACGCTTCGCGAGCGCTTGCAGGATCACCGCCTCGAACGCCTCGGGCAACGACGGACGCATCGCGCGCGGCGACGGCGGCGCGCGATGCACGTGCTCCTGCATGATCTGGAAGTCGGTCGCGCCGCCGAACGGGCGGTGACCGGTCACCAGCTCGTAGGTCATGACGCCCGCGGCGTAGAGATCGGTGCGGGCGTCGATCGGCTCGCCCTGGATCTGCTCCGGCGCCATGTAAGGCGGCGTGCCGATCGCAGCGCCGGTGCGCGTGCGCGTGCCCCGGTCGGTCGCGAGCTTCGCGATCCCGAAATCGAGGACCTTCGCGTGTCCGCTCTCGGTCACCATCACGTTGTCGGGCTTGAGGTCGCGGTGCACGACCCCAGCGCGATGTGCGGCATCGAGCGCGAGCAGCACCTCGGTCATCACGTGGACGATGCCGCCGAGCGGCGCCGTGCCGAGCTCGATCACGTCACGTAGCGTCTTGCCGGCGACGTACTCCATCACGATGTACGGCCGCCCGGTCGAGGTCCGGTCGAGGTCGATCACCTTGATGATGTTCTCGTGCGAGATCAGGCTGACCGTGCGCGCCTCGGCGAAGAACCGCTCGAGTACGTCGGGAGCGTCGGCCCACTCGTCCGACAGCACCTTGACGGCGACGCGGCTACCGATGTCGGGCTGCACCGCGAGGTAGACCCGGCCCATCCCGCCCTTGCCGAGCAGCCGCGTGATCCGGTAGCGCGCGATCTGTTCGCCGACGAACCCGTCCTCGGCCGGCGCCAGTGGCGAGCCGTCGTCGGGACCGGTGCCGGCGCC
>JBBJLY010000019.1:0-58199 GCA_037720695.1 Kofleriaceae bacterium
CGCTCGACGATCCTGGTACGGGTCGGCGTGGCGGAGATTGAGGTGCACGCAGGGTTCGACGCGCGGCTGCTGCGTGAGCTCGCGGAAGCGTTGGGGGGAGGCACGTGATCGCGCACGGGATTCCGATCTACGTGGCGCTCGAGCCGGTAGACATGCGGCTGGGAGCGGAGCGGCTCGGCGGGCTGGTGCGCGAGAAGATGCTGGCGGAGCCACGATCGCGAGCGCTGTTCGTGTTCGTGCGCAAGCGCGGGCACACGATGAAGGTGCTGACGTGGGACGGTACCGGAACGATCGTGATCCACAAGAAGCTCGACGCGGGCCGGTTCGAGTTGCCACGCGCGACGGCGCCGGGCGAGCTACAGCTGCGGATCAGCGATGCGATGTTCGACGTCATCCACAAAGGGGTCGCGCTGACTCCGCGAGTACAGCGACCACGCTTTCACTGATCGAGACATCGCTTCTACTTGCGCCGTGAGATCGCGACGTGTAGGAGAGGTCGGTCGTCGATCGACGAACAGCCCGGCGCGATGTCGGCGGAAGTTGTGGCGGCGACGATCGCGGGCCTCCAAGCCGAGCGCGCGGAGATGGCGGCGAAGGTGGCCTCGCTCGAGGAGAGCCTGACCGAGCTTGCGCACGAAAACGCGCTGCTCAAGCGGCGGCTGTTCGGCTCGAAGACCGAGCGGGGCCGGACCAGCGAGCTGCAACTCGCGCTCGGAGACCTGCTGGCGGCGGAGACGAAGCTATCGTAAATGGGGATAATCGCGGTCGCGACAAACTCGCCGATCCGCGCGCCGACCTCAGAACGCGACGGTATCAAGCTGCTGTCAACAGAGGCGGAGAGACCGACTATCGGCAGCCGTTTATTGCGGTTCGCGAGGCACTTAGACATGGCTATCTGTAGCTCATACTCTAATCTATCATGTTGCCCTCGACGATAGGGCGCGGGATCTTGGCGATTGCGTTAGAGGTCGCTGCGACACATCTCGGCTCAGCATTTTTTGGCTTCGATCAGGCGCGCCAAGCGCGCCATCTCCGCTTCTCGGCTGGGTGGGGGCTTTCCGGGGTGACCATGAGGTTCCCCGCCCGCCTCGAGCCGAGCGAGCTCAGCCTTTAAGCTCGCGCACGGACCAGGGTCGTAAGGATGAGGGTTGTAGGTGTTGGAGGACCACACGGGCTTACGGTCGAAGCCATACATAACGAGATTCTCATCGTCTTGCATGACCAAGTCCTCCACAGCTTTGCCATCGGTGTTACTCGCCCAGATTGATTTGTCCTCCGCGGTATAGACGACGAGATTTCCATCGTTCTGAAGCGAGAGTCTCACTCCGCCGCGGTTCTCACAGTTAGGGCTCCAGATGGAGGACCAGCTGCCGCTATGACTAAGCCGATAGATCACAATATTCCCATCGCCCTGCATCAAGAATTTGCAGTTTCCCTTCGTGCCGGTCAGTTGTTCATCGATATTCAGTGCTCCATCTCGCATCAACTTGTCTCCCATGTTTGTATCTCCTTCAATTGGTTCGAGTCGGCGCCTGCCATCTCGCAGTTCGCTTGTCGGAGTAGTAGTGCCTGCGCGACAGTCGCCGTTCCGGAAATTCGTGCCTTTTTCAGCCGGCCACAGTTCTCAGGCCCGGCGCAACTTCGGCACGCCAAGGAAGATGGGCATCGGAACATCTCGACGATGTTGCGCGACCGGAACATGCAAATCGGCCGCGACGAGCGCACGGGCAACATCGGCCTGACCTTCCCGATCGCAACGGAATCGTTCCGACCTCGCCACGCCTACAAGGCGCTGAGCAAGATGGGGTTCTCTCTTCTGCCGGCAGAAGAGGTGACGAACTACGAGCAGCTTCGGGCGTGGCTCCTCGAGCCCGACGACACCATCGACTTCCCCGTCCTGGAAGTGGCGTTGTCGTTCGCGATGGTCGGCAACTCCCCAGAATTCGTCAGCGGCACGTTGCTTCGGCGGACGGCCCCCAACGACATCGTCCCGCACATCTTGTTCGTGTTCACCGCCGGTTCAGTCTGTCTTCAGATCGATCTACGCTCGGATCACCGGGAGGATCACATTCCGTGTTCCGAGGTAGGGGCGATCAAACTCAGGTGGCGAACCGGCGTCCGCAGCACCGACGGTGCGGACTCGATAGACTGGGAATACTCCGAACCGACGTACTTCAATTGGTCATCCACCAACAACGAGCCTCAGCCCATTGAATCGGGTGCAGATCCCGAATTGCATGGTCACGCCGCCCTCTTCGCCGCGTCGTGTGAGCGCGTCGGCGTTGGCGTAGCGGCGAGCTGAAGGGAACCGTGATGGGCGAGATGTGCAGCGAACTGGTCCCATTGGCCGTTGAGCAGAATGCAACGGAGGTGGAGCACCGACTCCGATCGTCCTCGGCTCCATCGCATGCCCGGACCATCGAGGCGCATGCGAACGAGGTTTCGGATCGCGCCTTCGATCACGCCCGTAGCGATGTCGAGGTCGTCGCGACGAAGCGCGTTGTAGCCCATGCGATGGCGGTGCTTGCTGAAGTGCGTGAGGACGTCGAGCACCTTCTCGCGCTTGGCTTTGTTGCCCGGGCCGGTCTTCGCGATGGAGGCATAGGTGGCCGACAGCGCGGTGATGACCTTGTCGGCTCCGCTCGGGCGTCGCAGGTCGCGGACGCGCTCGGCGACCCACGCCGCGAGCTGATGGGATCCCTCACGGTGCAGACATCGTCCAGCGGCCCACAGTTTCTCGACGATGTGGACCCAGTCGATGCACGCCTCAGCCTTGGGAAACCAGCTCGCCTGCTGATCCCAGATCGCCTCGCCGCCATCGGCAAGGAACAGTGTGCGCTTGGTGCCGTAGCCGCGCTTGACCGCCTCGTGGTGGAGCCACTTGAACAGCGCGGCGTGGCTCTCGAAGGTCGCGCAGAGCCGCTTGTGGATCGGCCCTTCGCAACGGCCGTCGGACGTGCGGCGCAGCGTGTAGATCGCACCGACGAACGCGACCTTGGCGTTCTTGCTCTTGTCACCTTTGGCGCGGCGGGGACGTTGTCGCGAGTGCCGGCGATCGCGTCGGCGGTGACGACCGGGTCCAGAGCGCTTCACGCGCGGGCGCTGACGCAGCAGGAGCTCGGCGAGATCGATGTGTGGCGCACCGCCTCCGTCGACCTGGATGACGAGGATCTCGCCATCGTCTTCTGGTGCTGGCGCGCCTTCGAGAAACGGTCGCGCTTCTGCACCGGCCGCGTCGACCATGCGAAGTGTCGAGCGTGTACTCGGCGACCATTCGCAGAATTGCGCGAACGTTCGCGCGCGCGTTGGTGAATGCCAGCTGGGCGCACAGCCGGGTTGCCGACAGCACCGTCGACAAGCTGAACCCACCGCACAGGCCGAGCGCACGATCGACGGGACGATCGCACCTGGCACGACGCCATCCGATACGACGGCCGATCGGACGTTCGAAGGTCAGCTTGCCGAACCTCGTTCCGATCTCACTGCTCTCCGATCCAGCGAGCACGAACTTCGCGCCGTCGTGGACGTACTCGGTGGCGCGTGGTCGCGCGGCAACGCGTGTGAGGTAGAGCGAGATCATCGCGCGACCAAGCGCGAGCAGCGCCGTCCACAACGAGGTCTCAACATCGTGAAGCGTTGCCGTGGTCGAGCCACGAGCAATCGCGCGCGCTTTTTCGAATGCACTCTGGACGTCGCGATCGCGAGCGTCGATACTGGTCGTCACGGGGCTCCTTGCGACGGAGATCGGCTTGGTAACCAGATATCTGCCGCATGGTGGCCCCGTACCTCAAGCCAGATCGCGCAAGTGATCGAAACTGCTCCCGCTTCTCCACGTCAGATCGGGAACTGCACCCCATTGAATCCATCTCGCTGGACTTCAACCCAACGAGCCTTGCAGCCAGGTTCGAGCCGACATTTCGGAAGTCGGCACTGATATTTCAGCCGCCAGGTTCTTGAATGGAGACTTGCATCTACTGCTTGCGGACGGACGGAGGCGCGGTCGGACAGGAGCACGTCCTTCAAGACTTTCTCGGAGCAGGGTTAATGCTGCCACGTGGCGTCGTCTGCGATCGCTGCAATGGGTTCGCGTCGATACTCGATGGAGATCTTGGCCGATTTCTAAGAACGACGGTGTTGCGAGCCAACGGTGGCCCCGTCTTGCGCGGTGCGAACGCCGTGGTTGCAATCGACGAGACCTGGTGGGCGACGAGGATCGACGACAGGACATGGAGGCGATCGCTTCCGTCGCAGTGCGTCGTCTGGAGGGATGGACGCGTCGACGGCACGGCCGATACCGAGCCACTGATGTTGGAGATGCGCGGCGAACTCGCCAACGCGCGGAGCATTGATCGACGTGATTCGGATGACCACCTCGCGATCGAGGGCCGACCGATCATCGTTCGAGCGGCGACCCGTCAATTCCACCTACTGACGACCGATACCGATGAGCCTTGGGCACGTGCCTTGATCCCTACCCTTTCAACGCAGCCCTGGACCTATCGCAGCGAGCTTCAGCGACGGATCGATCGCGATGGAGCTCCCCTTCGAGCAGTGCTCACCGTCAACGTGACGCACGCGAACCGCGCGCTCATCAAAGCTGGATTCAACTTCGTGGCGTTCGTGTTGGGCGCCGAGATCGCACGGCTGCCAATCTTTGAACCGATGCGACGTGTCGTCCTGAACGACGCGCCCACCAGTGGCTGCATTATCGACGGTGCAGAGTTGCGACGCAGTGCGGGTCTCCCGGCCACGGCGGAAGATGTCGATGCTGTCGGCACGGGCATCTTTGGTCTCGACCCGAGCAGAGCGGCTGCACTGGGGAAAGAACTTCTGCACGCTGACGGCCACAGCGTCGTGCTTGGGGCCGGACCTCACGGAGTGTTCGTCTTCATCTCCCTCCTCGGCTGCCCGATCGCCCACGTTCAGATCCTCCCTCGCCTGCCAGGTTTCAACATTCAGGGCATCTGCGCCGCGTGGGTCGTGCGATCCGGCGAACCACCGGTCCTCGCGCCTGGCGAACAACTCGACGCCCTCCGCACCCTGATGCGGATCTGGGCCCAACAGCTTCCGATTGAGGCGGCACCGGAACTGACCTTCGCCCGAAGCGAACCGCAACCGTTCGTCATCGAGGCCAGGTACGCCCCCGCAAGCTCCTCCGACAACGCCACAGCCGAGTAGTTTCTCGACGAGAAATGTCTCGACCGAAAAAAGTTGGAGCCCGGATCAGGGCCGAAATCCTTTGCCATGGTTTTGCCACGACCAGCGGGATCCGGTGGGTCTGAGCGGTCTCCGACGGGACGAGCGCAGGGACTAACTATGCGAGAGTGCTGCAAGGCGTCGTCGGCATTATGGATTTCCGACCCTCGTCGCATAGTTCGATTCCCATGCGCTTCCGCGTGTCTTCAGCTAGAACGCATCTCGAAAACGACATCCGTAAATAGCGGAAGTTCGATCGGTTTTTGAGACCGTGATCTCGAAGGATCGCGTTCGGATCTTGGATGTGATCCAACAGGACATGCAGCTCACCGACGAGCAGTGGAGTGTTGTCCAGCCGTTGATCCCAAAGCCCAAAGTTCGCAAGGACGGGAAAGGTCGTCCTCGGGTCGAAGCGCGAAGTGTTCTCGACGGAATGCTCTGGGTCCTCTGGACCGGAGCTCCATGGAAAGCGCTGCCCAGTGAGTACCCGCCCTACCAAACGTGTCACCGCCGCATGCAGGAATGGGTAGGGGAGCGCGTGTTCTGGAAAATGCTCAAGGCGCTCGCGGAAGACCTGCGTGTGCGCGGCAAGATTGATCTGACCGAGGCCTTCATCGATGGCACCCATGCGGGCGCTAAAAGGGGGGCTCTCTCGTCGGAGTTACTCGCCGTGGCCCCGCAACAAAGATCATGGCAATCGTTGACGCTCGCGGTGTTCCAATCGCCGTTGGGCTCGCGAGTGGTCCGTGCCATGAAGCTCCGCTCGTCAAGGCAACGCTTGGCCGAAAGTTCGTGCGCGGACGCTTGCTCCGCCTGATCGGTGACAAGGCGTACGACAGCAACAAGCTCGATGCGGCGCTTCGTAAGCGCGGCATCGACATGATCTCGCCGAATCACAGCACGCGGAAACTTCAGAACCAGGACAAGCGCAAACTCAGGCGCTACAAGCGACGCTGGTTAGTCGAGCGTGTGTTCGCCTGGCTCATGCGTTCTCGCCGGCTCGTGACCCGGTACGAGCACAAGGCCGAGAACTTTCTCGCCTTCGTCGAGCTCGCCTGCGCCGTCATTTTGCTACGGCGTTTTTGAGATGCGTTCTAGTTCGCGGCGGCTTCGGTCGGTTTTTTCCACGAACGTCGGTCCGTATCGAGCAAGCGCACGGCATCGCGCGCGACTTCCGGCGCGAGATGCGCCTACCGCATCGTCATCTGGACCGTCGCGTGACCCGGCAGATCCTGGATCGCCTTGAGCGGCGCGCCACGCATCGCGAGGTGACTCGCGAACGTATGACGGAGCACGTGCGGGCTTGCTGCGCGGTCGCGATCATCGATCAGTGAGGGCGGAGAGCAAGAGCAAGGGTTGAAGGTCGTTGCGTGGCGATCGGCAGGCGCATGACGAGCTCCCTTGCCGGACCGAGGTCAGCGCTCGTGACGGTGACGGTGCCATGAGATTTGTTAGTGAAACTCGCAGACCGAGGCCGGGACGGTGCCTCCACTTTGGTCGCGCGAAACGCACCACGCGCTGCCAGGAACGCTTATGGCCGTCCGACTGCGTAAATGCCCGCATTGGCCAGCCAATGCATATCTAGTATTTTGTGCGGCTAAGTGCCCGCGCCGCGAGATGCAGGAATTCGCTTGTCAGAACCCACTGCCAAGACAGGCGGCCCAGTCCATGTCCTGTTGGTCGAGGACAACGACGGTGATGCAGAGCTGATCCGTGAGTCGCTAACGGGCCGATACAACCGCGTTGTCTTCGACCGTGTCGAACGGGTCGAGACCGCGCTGCAACGGATCTCGGAGACTCCCGTCGACGTTGTATTGCTGGATCTGACGTTGCCCGACTCGTCGGGCCTCGCAGGGTTGGTACGGCTTCGCGCGGCCGCCCCCGCGGTCGCGCTCGTTGTCCTCACGGGCACCACGGACGACCAGCTGGGCCAGCGCGCGCTCCTGCTAGGAGCCCAGGACTTTCTACAGAAGGGTGAAGTCGACGGTGCGTCGCTCGATCGAGCTTTGCGGCACGCGCGCACCCGGCAGGATTATCTCGATCGCACGCGCCAGCTCGCAGAGGAGAGCGCCGGGCGTGTGATCGCGGAGGCCGCCCACCGTCGATCGCAGTGGCTCGCGGATGCTGGCAAACGGCTGAGCGCGAGCGTTGACGAGGCCGCGACGCTTGCGAGCTTTTACAGCGTCGTGGTTCCGGATTTCTGTGAGAAGTGTTCCTTGCACCTCGATCCGAGCGGCGGGAACACGAATGTCGTGCTGCTCGATCCTGGCTTGCTCGACGCGTATCGCAGCGGGAAGACCATCGATGACGCGTCGCTGTCGATCGGGGCTTCCGTGTCGGTCCCCCTGACCGTGGCGGGCCGAGTCTTCGGCGCAGTGAAGTTCGAATGGTCGACACCGCAGGACCACCTCGTGGTCCTCCTGGCTGAGGATCTTGCCTTGCGGGTGGCGATGGCGATCGACAACGCCCGACTCTATGGCGCAGCGCAGGCCGCGATCCTCGTGCGAGATGATTTCTTGTCGATTGCCTCGCACGAGCTGCGAACGCCTCTGGCGACGCTCGAGATGCTCGCTCATCTCATGGAGCAGGAGCTTTGCGCCGGCACCGTCTCGAACGCTCAGTTGTCCGAGCGCGTGCGCCGGATCGGTACGCAAACACACCGAATGGGGCAAATGATCGGTGTGCTGCTCGATGCTTCCATGATCACATCTGGACAGCTGAACATGTTTCCGGAACCACTCGATCTGGTCGCCGTCATCCGCGGCACCCTGGAGACCTTCAAGACGGCAGCGGATGCGGCTCGGTGCGATCTCGCGTTGGAGGGCGATGACCGAATCGACGGCGAATGGGATCGGCTTCGCATGGAGCAGGTGTTCGCGAACCTCATCACCAACGCGCTGAAATATGGCCCCGGCCAGCCCGTACGCGTCGTGGTCGAGAGAAGCGGTGCCGACGTGACCGTCTCTGTCACGGACGGTGGTCGCGGCATTCGATCCGAGGATCACGAGCGTGTCTTCGATCGCTTCCAGCGCGGTGCAGGAACCGGCAAGATCCCGGGCCTCGGTCTAGGACTCTACGTAACACGGCAGATCGTGGTGGCGCATGGGGGTTCGATCGCGGTGCTCGCCAGCTCGACCACGGGAACCAGCTTCGGTCTTCGGCTCCCGTTGACCGTGAAGGCGAGCGCGTGAGCCCTACCCGCCCGGGTCGCGTGCTCATCGTAGAGGACGACGAGGAGCTGAGCTCGCTTATCGTCGAGCTCCTCGGCGCCGATCATATCGCCGCCGTGGCGGTCGAGAGCGGGCTAGCTGCGGTGGCGTTCCTCGAGAGCCAACCCTTGCCTTCCCTGATCCTGCTCGATCTCGGGATGCCCGGAATGGACGGGGTGGAATTTCGTCGTCGGCAGCTCGAGCACCTCGCGTGGTCGCGAATTCCCGTGATCGTGCTGTCCGCCGATCACGCTGCCGGCATCAAGGCTCGGGCGATGGGGGTCGAAGGCTTCCTCACCAAGCCGGTGAATCCTCGCTCCCTACTCACGCTGATCGCGCGCTGGACCTCATGACGAACCAAAAAGACGAACGTTTATCGCACGACCCATGGTCAGTCGCCATCATCGACGCGGCGACGGACGCGATCATTGGCGAGACACTCGACGGAAGAGTGGTGATCTGGAATCGTGGCGCCGAACAGCTATTCGGCTATTCGGC
Source organism: Kofleriaceae bacterium (assembly GCA_037720695.1). GTDB lineage: Bacteria > Myxococcota_A > Polyangia > Haliangiales > Haliangiaceae > JABFXX01. The sequence continues at coordinate 8,904 of JBBJLY010000019.1, forward strand.
TGCGGAGATGATCGGTCACGACATCGCCCAGCTGCTCCCGCGCCACGTGCCTGCGGACGAGGAGCTCAAGCTCGCGAAGGCTCGGCGAGGCGAGACAATCCAGGCCTTCGATACCGTGCGCCTTTGCAAGCCTGACCGTGCGGTGTCGGTGTCGATTGTGATCTCACCCGTCTTCGATGTCCACGGAGCGTTGATCGGACTGTCTTCGATCGCGCGGGACATCAGCGTGCAGAAAGCCGCGGACGAGAAGCTGATCGCCTCGTCGCAGTACGCGCGAAGCTTGATCGAGGCGTCCCTCGATCCGCTGGTCACGATCAACGCCGAAGGCAAGATCACCGACGTGAACGATGCGACCGTGAAGATCACCGGCATCACGGCTGACGAGTTGGTGGGCACCGACTTCTCCGACTACTTCACCGAAGTGGTCCGGGCGCGCGAGGCATATCAGCAGGTGTTTTCCACCGGCTCGGTCGTCGACTACCCGTTGACCCTCCGGAATCGCGACGGCCGGCTCAACGACGTGCTCTACAACGCTTCGGTCTACCGTGACGCGAATGGCACCGTGCTCGGTGTATTCGCCGCTGCACGTGACGTGACGAGCCAGCAGCAGGCTTCGCGGTATGCGCGAAGCCTCATCGAGGCATCTCTCGATCCGCTCGTCACGATCAGTGCCGAAGGCAAGATCACCGACGTCAACGAGGCAACGATCCGCGTGACGGGCGTCGACCGCGAGCACCTGATCGGCACCGACTTCTCTGACTACTTCGTCGAGCCAGAGAAAGCGCGTGAGGGGTACAAGCGGGTCTTCGACGAAGGATTCGTCACCGACTACCCGTTGACACTCCGTCACCGCAACGGACGGCTGGTCGACGTGCTCTACAACGCATCAGTCTATCGAGATGCGCGCGGCGTCGTCCTCGGTGTGTTCGCCGCCGCTCGCGACGTGACGGGACGGCAGGAGGCCTCGCAATACGCACGCAGCCTGATCGAAGCCTCGCTCGACCCGTTGGTCACGATCAGCGCCGAAGGAAAGATCACGGACGTCAACGAAGCTACGATCAAGGTCACCGGCGACGCCCGCGAAGGACTGATCGGCGCCGACTTCTCGAACTACTTCACCGAGCCGGAGAAAGCGCGCGCCGGCTACAAGCAGGTCTTCGACCAGGGCTTCGTCACCGACTACCCGCTCACGATTCGGCACCGCGACGGCACGCTCGTCCACGTGCTCTACAACGCGTCTGTCTACAAAGATTCACGCGGCAACGTGATTGGCGTCTTTGCCGCGGCGCGCGATATCACCGAGCAGAAGCAGGCCTCGCAGTACGCACGTAGCCTCATCGAGGCGTCGCTCGATCCGCTGGTGACGATCAGCGCCGCGGGCAAGATCACCGACGTCAACGAAGCGTCCGCCCAGATCACGGGGATCTCACGAGAGAAGCTGATCGGAACCGATTTTTCCGACTACTTCACCGAACCGGACCAGGCGCGCGAGGGTTACAAGCGGGCCTTCGAGGTCGGTCAGGTGAGCGACTATCCACTCCGGATCCGGCACAAGGATGGCAAGCTCACCGACGTATTGTACAACGCGTCGGTCTATCGCGATCCGAACGGCAACGTCCTCGGTGTCTTCGCAGCCGCGCGCGACGTCACGGCACAGCAACAAAGTTCCCAGTACGCTCGAAGCCTCATCGAGGCCTCCCTCGATCCGCTGGTGACGATCAGCGGCGAAGGCAAGATCACCGACGTCAACGAAGCAACGATCAAGGTCACGGGCGTTGCGCGCGAAGGTCTCATCGGCGCAGATTTCTCGGACTATTTCACCGAGCCAGAGAAGGCGCGCGAGGGCTACAAGCAGGTCTTCGAGAAGGGCTTCGTCACCGACTATCCCCTCACGATCCGGCACCGCGACGGAAAGCTCGTGAACGTGCTCTACAACGCCTCCGTCTACAAAGATGCACGAGGCAATGTCCTCGGCGTCTTCGCCGCGGCTCGCGATGTCACGGAACAGCGACAGGCGTCGCAATACGCGCGAAGCCTGATCGAAGCGTCGCTCGATCCACTCGTGACGATCAGCCCCGAAGGCAAGATCACCGACGTCAACGACGCTTCGGCGCAGATCACCGGCGCTCCGCGCGAGAAGCTGATCGGAACGGACTTCTCCGACTACTTCACCGAGCCGGAGCGCGCGCGCGAAGGATACAAGCGCGTCTTCGAGATCGGCCAGGTCAGCGACTACCCGCTTCGCATTCGGCACTCCGATGGCAAGCTCACCGACGTGCTCTACAACGCATCGGTCTACAAGGATCCGGTCGGAAACGTGCTCGGTGTGTTCGCGGCGGCGCGCGACGTCACCGCGCAGAAGCAAGCGTCTCAATACGCACGAAGCCTGATCGAGGCGTCGTTGGATCCGCTCGTGACGATCAGCTCGGAGGGCAAGATCACCGACGTCAACGAGGCGACGATCAAGGTCACCGGTGTCGTGCGAGAGAAGATGATCGGGACCGATTTCTCAGACTATTTCACCAAGCCGGACGAGGCTCGCGAGGGTTACCTCCAGGTGTTCTCGAAGGGTTTTGTCACCGATTACCCGCTCACGATCCGCGACCGTCTGGGGCGGCTGACGAACGTGCTCTACAACGCATCGGTCTACAAAGACTTTCGCGGCAACGTGCTCGGCGTCTTCGCCGCCGCGCGTGACGTGACAGGTCAGAAGCGGGCCGAAGACGAGGTGGCCGAGCAACGCGGCAAGGAGCTCGAGCGACTCGCCGAGCTCGAGCGCTTCCAGAAGCTCACAGTTGGTCGGGAGCTCAAGATGATCGAGCTTAAAAAGGAGATCGCCGATCTCAAGAAGAAGCAAGGAGATGGAGCGTCGTGATCGCTTCAGCGCACGACACGACGACTGCCGAGGACTACACGCGCGCCACGCTCAACGTACTCGAGGATTTTGCCGAGGAGAAGGAACGCTTCTACGAGACGCAGCGTGCGATCACGAACATCCTCGAAGACTTCACGGAAGAGAAAACCCGGCTCGAGCAAACGGAGCGGGCGATCATGAATATCCTCGAGGATTTCGACGCCGAAAAAAACAAGGTCGAGGATATCAACACGAGTCTTCGCCGCGAGGTGATGGACCGCGCAGCTGCAGAACAAGCGCTGATCAAGAAGACCTCCGAGCTGGGACGTTCCAACTCCGACCTCGAGCAGTTCGCTTATGTCGCGTCGCACGACCTTCAGGAGCCACTCCGAATGGTCTCGAGCTACATGCAGCTCTTCGAACGGCGCTATCGCGATGTGGTCGACGAACAGGCCGCAAAATACATCGCGTACGCGGTCGAAGGCGCAAAACGAATGCAGGCATTGATCGCCGGCTTGCTCGAGTACTCGCGAGTCGGGCGCACTGCGATCGAACCGGAAGAAGTCGCACTGGACCAGGTTCTCGATGTCGTGCTCCAGAATCTCGGAGCGTCACTCGCGGAGACCGGCGCCTCGGTGACGAGCGGGCCGCTTCCGGTCGTCCGCGGAGATGGTCAACAACTGTTGCAGGTGATTCAGAACCTCGTGGCGAATGCAGAAAAATTCCGCCGTCCAGGTGCGCAACCTAAGATTCACATCTCCGCGCTACGCAACGGTGATGAGTGGACCATCTCGGTCGCGGACAATGGCATCGGCATCGATGCGGAGTACTTCGATCGCATCTTCGTGATCTTCCAACGTCTGCACACCCGCACCGAGTACCCCGGAACTGGCATCGGGCTCTCGATCTGCAAGAAAGTCATCGAGCGTCACGGCGGTCGGATCTGGGTCGAATCGTCGACCGACACCGGGACCACGTTTCGCTTCACACTGCCAGTGATCGGGGATGGTCGATGACTCCAAATTCGGCACACCTGTGCAAGCGCATCCTTCTCGTCGAGGACAATCCCGGCGATGTGGATCTGATCCTCGACGCGCTCAAGAATCCGCTGTACGCGATCACGGTCGCTTCCGATGGGATCGAGGCGATGCGCCTGGTCCGTAGCCATGAGAAGCCGACCCTCATCCTGCTCGACCTGAACTTGCCGAAGAAGGACGGGCGACAGGTCCTGCAAGAGATCAAGGCAGACCCGGAGCTGATGCAGATCCCAGTCGTGATCCTGTCGTCGTCGGATGCCTCGCGTGATCTCGATCAGGCCTACCGGCTTCATGCCAACTGCTACCTCACCAAGCCCGTCGACCTCGACGCCTTCCTTGAAGTAATTGCCGGCATTGCCCGGTTTTGGCTTGAGATGGTCAAGCTACCCAATCGCTGATGGGTGCGGATCTTCCGCGACGGCAGAACGTGGGCGGCGACGGCGGACGACCGGCCCCACCCGTCGGGAAGCCGGCGGCGCCGCGGTGAACGACTAGCTTCGCACGAGCAACGGGCGGCCCTCGTCGACAAACGCCAGGGCTGCCGAGTTGATGCAGTAGCGCTGACCGGTCGGTCGCGGGCCGTCGTCGAACACGTGGCCGAGATGCGCGTTGCACCGCCGACAGCGAGACTCCACCCGCTTCATGCCGTGCGTGGAATCGACGATCGAAGCGACATGTTCGGGATCGAACGGCTGGAAGAAGCTGGGCCAGCCGGTGCCTGACTCGAACTTGGCGGTCGATGCGAACAATGGCAGGGCGCAGAGCCGGCACGTATAGACGCCGGGCTTCTTGTTCGCGAGCAAGGCGCCGACTCCGGGGCGCTCGGTTCCTTGCTCGAGAATGACGCGCCTCTCCGGAGGACTCAGCCCCACGGCGAGCGCGGTGATCCGATGACCAGGCAGCGGGGTCAGATCATAGCCCGTGATGGATTTCGTCATGTCACCGGTACGCGCGCTCGGCGGCAAAGTTACCGACGCGACATTTCCCCGGTGTCGGTCGTTAGCGTCCCGTTTGCTCGCCATTCGAGCGGGTCTCGAGGCTCTTGAGGAACTGACGATGGCGGCCTTCGGACAGCAACCGCGCCAGAGGCGGCTCTACTCGCTCAACCTGCCGTGACCGAGCGTGCGCACACGCACGACTCGCGCGGACCACGTGTGCCAGCACACGTGATTGGACACGACAGCCACCGAGTCCCCACTCGAGGTTGACAGTGCTCGCCGCGAGGTTCGTCATGGCCCGACAACGAAGCGAGGGACCCATGCGCCTGCACGCAGCGAGACACGTACACCACGCGCTCTTGATCGTTCTCACGGCCGCGCTTGCGTCGTGCGTCGACGAGCCCGCCGAGATCGAAGAAGCAACCATCTCGGCTGCAGGCACACCGCAGGTGCCTGACTTCTCCGAGACTGTTGTCGCGAGTGGGCTGTCCCAGATCACCAGCATCGCGTGGGCCACCGACGGCTCCAGCACACTGTTCGTGGCCGAGAAGACCGGCAAGCTGCGCGTCGTCCGGAACGGTGCGCTGCAGGCTGTGGACGTCGCGTCCGTGGTGGTGTTCACGAACAGCGAATGTGGACTGATCGGTCTGGTCGTCGATCCCGCGTACGCGACGAACAAGTTCGTCTATGTGTTCGCGACCGTGAGCTCGACCGTCCAGCGGATCATTCGCTTCACCATCGCGACGGACGCCAGCGGCAACCTCGTGGGCAACAGCGCGACGCAGATCGGGCCGGACCTCCCGACCCGGGGCGTGAACCACGATGGCGGTGGCATCGCGATCGGGCCGGATGGAAACCTGTACTTCGGCATCGGCAACCTCGGCAACGGCAACAATGTTGGCGGCGCCGGGACCGCCGCGGAGCTCACCTCGCTCGGCTCGAAGATCGGCCGCATGACGCTGGCTGGCCAGGCCGTGTCGACGAACCCGTACTACAACGCCGCAGACGGCATCACCGCAACGGACTACATCTGGGCTCGCGGCTTCCGCAATCCATTCGGCCTCCGCTTCCATCCGACCACCGGTGCCCTGTGGCTCACCGAGGTCGGTGACCAATGGGAGCAGATCTTTCTGGTCACGCGGGACAGCGACCAGGCCTGGCCGCTCGAGAACAACACGAGCACGACGAACGGCAAGCTGATTCCGAAGCTCGCGTATCAGACCAACGTGTCGACGTTCGGTGGCAGTCTCACGCGGGGCATCTTCTACACCGGCACGCAGTTTCCCTCCGCGTATCAGGGCAACTTGTTCTTCGCCGACTACAACTCCGGCAAGATCATGCGGAGCGTGATGGCTGCCGGCGGCAACGACATCGCCAGCACGACCGTGTTCGTCACCGGGGTCACGAATGCGGTCGACATCTCCGTGGGTCCCGATGGCGCGCTGTACTACGCGAACATTCCCGGGTCGATCTACAAGCTGCGCTACACCGGCCAGACCGCCCAGAACATCATCGTGTCTGCGTCGAGCATCACGATCAACGAGGCCGCGAGTGCGACCTTCACCGTGAAGCTCGCGGCCGCGCCGACGGCGAACGTGACGGTCAGTGTCACCCGAACGTCCGGGACGACCGACGTGACGCACTCACCGACCAGCCTCACCTTCACACCCGCCGACTGGTCCATCGCGCAGACCGTGACCGTCGCCGCCGCCGAGGACGCCGACCTGATCGACGAGGGTGCCACGCTCACCTGCTCGGCCACCGGGCTGACGTCGCAGCGGGTGATCGTGACGGCGCGCGACAACGATCGACCGGCCGGGGCGCCCCGGGCGACGATCACGCAACCTCGCAACGGCGACACGGTCTCGGGTGCGACCGCGGAGCTCTATGGTGACGGCACGGATGCGACCGGCACCGTCAGGGCCGAGTTCTACGTCGACGGTGTCCTCAGGTCCACCGACGTGAACACCACCGGTCACTACCATTACGGTGGCGATCATCTCCGCTGGGATACGACGACCCTCGGGAACGGAACGCACACGCTACGGATGGCGGTCTACGACAGTGGCGGGCTCAGCGGAAGTCACGAGGTCACCGTGGTCGTCAATAACGGAGCGTTCAGACAGGATGCTGGCGCGAACGGCCTCGTGTCCGTGGACGTCGAGCACTTCCACGCCAATGTCGCTCGGAGCGGTCGCGCCTGGACCGCGGACGGCACGGCCGGCGCCTCGGGGACGGCGCTGCGGGCGACCCCCAATAGCGGCACGAACAACGACACCGGCTACACCACCACCAGCCCCCGGCTGGACTTCAGGGTGAGCTTCGTGAAGACGGGCACCCACTACGTCTGGGTTCGAGGAATCGGCGCGAACGGCAACGATGACTCGATCCACGCGGGACTCGACGGGTTTGCTACGACGTCGAGCGACCGCATGTCGTCGTTTGGCACGGCGTGGACGTGGTCGAGGAGCACGATGGACGGCGTGAACGCCACGTTCGGGGTTCCGTCGACGGGTGTCCACACGGTCAATCTGTGGATGCGAGAGGACGGCTTCGTCGTCGACAAGATCGTGCTCACGACGAACGCGAGCTACGTGCCAACCGGCATCGGCCCCGTGGAGAGTCCCCGCTGACGGACGAGCCCGTTGACCTGAGCCGATCGGCGGCCTGCGCCGGCATGTTCACGGAAAGGGCACGCGCGAGCCGCCGCTAACTGGGAGCAAGGCGCGGCAGCCGCACCCGGAACACCGTACCGAGGTCTTCGGTGGACTCCACGTCCACCGAACCTCCGTGCGCCCGGACGATCTGTTCGACAATGAACAGACCAAGCCCGAGCCCGCGCGAGTCGGAACGCCGGTGACGGGTGCCTCGGAAGGGGTCAAACAAGCTCGTCAGGAGGGCTGGTGGAACGACGCCCTTGTTCCTGATCTCGAAGACCACGGCATCCGTCGCGGTTCCGTCGACGTGGATGCGAATCGCAGCGCCAGCGCTTCCGTGCTGGCTCGCGTTCGCGACCAGGTTCGAGACGACCTGCAGCAGTCGATCGGGATCCCAGTCGCCGTCCTGGTCGCCCACGTACGCACAGTCGATCATTCGATCCGGGTAGAGGAGCTCTACTTCTGCAACGGCCTGCTGGCACAGGTCAGCGAGGTTTGTCGGACGCCGAGTGATCTCGATACCGTTGCCCACGCGGGCGCGCGTGAGGTCGAGCAGCTGGTCGATCATGCGAGTCATGCGCTGACCGCTCGAGATGATCCGAGTCAACGGCTTCGCGTTGGGATCACCCTGCCCCTCCTGACGCATCAGCATCACCTGAGCTGCCATTATCATCGCGCCTAGCGGATTGCGAAGGTCGTGCGCGAGCACGCCTGCGAATAGCTCGTTGTAGCGGATGGTGCGCTCCAGCTCGGCCACTGCGTTGAAGCGCGCGAGAATCGAACCGAGGTGACTCGCGATCGTGGTGGCGAGATCGATCTCGGTCGTGGAATACGCGTGCCTCTGCTCGAAGTAGACCATGAACTTCCCGAGCAGCTGCCCGCGGCTGAGGAGAGGGATGAAGGCGAGCGAAGCAATGTGCTCGCGCTGGAACACAGGGCCGTACGCAGCGAGCGACGCGTCGGCTGCGACATCGGCGACCAGTACGGGTTCGGGTGCGATCGCATCGCGCGGCCAGGGCGAATGGCCTTCCACGGCGCGCCGGTAGTCATCGGAGAGATTCCGCCACGCCTGGAACCGCATCACGCCGCCGTCGTCAAACAACAGGATCGCAGCCCGATCTGTGTTCAGCGCCCTTCCGATTGCTGTGAGTGCCGCGTCGCATACCTGGTCGACCTTGTCGGTCGTGACCGCGGCCTGCGCGAACTGGTATAGCTGCTCCGCGCGCGCCCTCGCCTGTCGTGCCTCGTCGTGGAGTCGGCTGGTCTCGATGGCCCCCGCAGCACGCTCCGCCAGGGCTTCAATCATCTCGAGGTCCGCGACGTCGTAGGACGTGCCCGGCTTGACACGCGCCGCGTTGACGACTCCGATGATCCGGCCGCGCGCGCGTAGCGGTGCCACGATCACCGCATAGAAGGGAAACCTCTCGAAGAATTCACGATACGCAGGAGCCGCCCGCGATGCGATCACCGCCGGATCTGCCTTCCCGATCAGGACGCTCTTGCCGGTGCTGACCACCGTCCCACCGACGCCTTGACCGACCTTGATCGGCGAGGACAATGCCAGCGAACGGATCAGGGCCTCGGCCGTAGGATCGGGATGGTAGTGCGCCACCGAGTGCAGGTGCCCGTCCTCCCCCAGGAGGCTGATGCTCGTATGGCTCTCGAACAGCGCGCCCATCTCAGACACGATCTTGTCGAGCCGCTGGGTGTGCTCGATGTCCGCATCCCCGAAGGAACGCGAGGCCTGACTCAGCACGTTGATTCGATGAGACGCTGCATCCGCCTCGGCGCGGCTACGGCGTTCCTCGTTGAACAAGCGCAGCCGTTCGAGTGCCTGACTCGCATGGTGGGCGACCACGAGCAGGAAGCTACGTTCGTCGTCCGTGGATTCGCGCGCTTCTTCGAACGTGATTCCGACGCTGCCCATCGTGGTGCCGTTCGAGATGAGCGGAAGACAACAGATGCGATACGAGCGATCGGGCGTCATCGTGCCCGCCAGATGCGGATAGTCGTGGACGAGCTCCTGCTGCGACGCGATCCACACGGGCGCAGCTCCCCTGACCGCATCGAGCGCAGGGATCGAAGGCTCCAGATCGATCGGCAACCGTTCGAGTGCCGTCGCGGCAGCTGCGGAGTAGCCGACCTGCCGCACCAGGCAAAGAGACGTACGATCCTCGCTCACCAACCACAAACCTGCAGACGATGCCTCGAGCGCGACGGCGACGTGGTCAACGATCGCTTCGAAGACTTTCTCCGGCGCCACCGCGACCGAGAGTGCGCTGGTGATCTTCAACAGTTGCTGCGTGCGCTGCTCTGCACTCGCGCGGTAGGCCTCGAACTGCTTTCGCTCGGTGATGTCGCGCGTGAAGCATCGCGTGTTGATGAACTGCCCGTTGCGCAGGTTCACGTTCGCGCTGATGAGCACGTGCGTGACAGAGCCATCCTTCGCCCCGAGCCGCGCTTCGTAATCGTGAAGTTCTTCCCCGCGCGTGAGGCGCGCAAGAATGTCGTCGATCACCTCTCGATCGAGATGGAACCTGGCAATCGACTGGCCGATGTACTCGTCAGCACAGTAGCCGAGCATCTGAAGCTCGGCGCGATTCGCCCACAGGATCGTACCGTCCGGACCAACCTGGTGAAGACCGACGGTCGCGTTCTCGGCAAAGTCGGTGAACCGCTGCTCGCGGTCCTGCATGGCGGTCTCGCGGCGCCGAAGCGCCTCTTCGCGCGTACGCAGATCGTCCGCCGATCCGTGCTCGAACAGGTTTCTCGCGGACTCGCTCAAAGAGCCCTTTGGGTCGCCTGTGTCCGCCATGTTCAGCCCGGCCAACGAATGCGCGCGGTTCTCAAGTTTGCGCTGTCCCCGTTTTCGAATCAAGACGGATGCTTGCAGGCTCGAAAATCCCGCAGGCCGCTGAGAGGCCGGGGTTACCGGAGATCGGATCATGGTGCGGGCTGCATCACGCGCAGCGACCGCGTATTCTCGTTGCTTCGGAGTCCCAGCCTTGACGAACACCGAGCAAGCTCAACCGCGATCGCTGGAGCAGGCAACGATGGAGCTAGAGAGCGAAGCCGATCGCCAAGCGTTCCTTGCCAGAGCGGGCAGGACATTGCTTTCGTCACTCGACTACCAAGAGACGCTTCAGAAACTCGCGGATCTGGCTGTGCCTCTCCTCGGTGACTGGTGTGCCGTGGACATGGTTCGCGCGGACGGTGGGTATGCGCGGCTAGCCGTCGCACACTCCGATCCTCACAAGGTGCAGCTAGCTCACGAGCTGTGGGAACGTTATCCGCCCAGGCCGACCGATCCGATCGGCCTACCCAACGTGATCCGTACCGGCGTCCCCGAGATGCTCGGCGACCTTCCGGCTGAGCTGCTGGAAGCATCCGCACAGGACCCCGAGCACCTCGCCATCATCAAGAGCCTGGGATTGAAGGCGTACATGGTCCTTCCGCTGACCGCGAAGGGCACGGTGCTTGGTGCGCTCACGCTCGTTCAAGCGGAGTCCGGCCGCTCGTATCGCGACGACGAGCTCCCGTTCGCGGCAGAGTTCGCGAGGCTCGCGGCGATCGCAGTGGACAACGCTCGCCTGTTCGAAGGCCAGATCGAGGCGCGTGCGCGCGCAGAGGCGAGCGAGGAAACGTTTCGCACGTTCATCGATAACCTTCCGGGGCTCGCGTGGACCGCGCTCGCCGATGGCTATATCGATTTCTACAATCGACGATGGTACGAGTACACCGGCACGACGTTCGAGGAGATGCAGGGCTGGGGTTGGGAGAAGGTCCACGACCCTGCATTCCTTCCGACCGTCACGTCGCGATGGAAGGCATCCATCGAGACCGGCGATCCATTCGAGATGGAGTTCCCGCTCATCGGCGCAAACATGTTGCCGCGTTGGTTCCTGACGCGCGTGAATCCCTTGCGCGACAAGACCGGAAAGATCGTCCGCTGGTTCGGTACCAACACGGACATCGATGACATTCGCTCCGCGCGCGCCCTCGCTGAAGAGATGGCGACACAGAGTCACGACACTGCGAAAGAGCTCCTCGAGCTTCGACGTCAGAAGGAACGCGCCGAGCACAGGGTCGCGCAGCTGGAAGCGGAGATCACGAACCGTCGCAGCTGATGACTGATGGTCCTCCCACAACGGAACGCAAGTTCCACGACCTTGCGCTGACGAAGATGACTCGCATCCTGGGGGAGAAGCGGGCGCACCTCATCATGGGCCAGCTGTTGTCGACGCTCGGCGTGGAGCTACGCGACGCCGATGAGCTATTCGAGTTTGCAAACGAGCTCTCGAAACTCGGCGGGTTCGAGGGTGCCGTCGGAGCGATGCTGAGCGTGCAGGCCGTCATGCACGGCGCGGCCGGTGATGCGAAGCCAGCGCCCGCAGGGCATGCTCGTCGGCACGTCTGAACCGAGGGCGATCTATCGACTCGTCAAGAAGTCGAGATATGTTGGCTCCTTGCGCGCGGCCTCGGCGCGCGATTCGCGTCAGCGCGGCTCCATCGGCAATCGCGAACGCATACGCGAGGACGTTGCGCAGCTCGCCGATGCGGGCTGTGGACTCGCTCATGACGAACGAGTCGGCACGAGGGAGCACACGAGCGCAGTGAGCTCCGGTAACGACACTGGCTTCAAAACGTGCGCGACGAACCCTGCTCGTGCGGCCCGCTCTACATCATGCACGTCGCCATACCCGCTGATCGCGATGATCGGAACGTGCGGCAGTCGCGCGTGTAGGCGTTCGGCGAGCTCGTAGCCATCGATCACGGGCAAACCGAGGTCTGCGAGGACAACGGCAGGCGCGTTAACGGCGGCGATTCGCAGCGCGCCGGGGCCGTCGTGTGCGAGATCGACGACGGCACCGGCCATCCGGAGGGACTCGCCGAGCGACCGCGCCGCATCCTCGTTATCATCCACCACGAGCACGCGCACACCGGCGAGCCTCGCCATCGCCGTCCGCTCGGGGGCGCGCTGTTCCTTCACTTTGTCGGTCGCAAGAGGCGGCAGCCGCAGCGTGAACGTGCTCCCTCGGCCGATTTCGGAGTCGAGAGAAACGTCGCCGCCATGCAGCGCAGCGAGGCTCTTCACGATCGCGAGCCCGAGGCCAAGCCCGCCTCTGCTGCGATCGAGCGACTGGCGCTCCTGCACGAACAGGTCGAAGATATGGGCACGGATCTCCTCGGCGATTCCAGGTCCATTGTCTCGGACGACGAGCTCGATCGCACCACCTGAACGAACGCCGACGATCTCGACATGGCCCTGCGGCGGTGTGTACTTGGCCGCGTTCATCAGGAGGTTTGCGATGATCTGCGTCAACCGACCACTGTCCGCGGAGACGACGAGCCCTCGCGGAACATCGCAATCGAGCCGATGCCCGCTCTGCTCGAACAGCGGGCTGGACATCTCGATCGCATCGCGGACCACGTCGAAGAGATCAACAGGTGCGAGCCGTAGCTCGAGCTTCCCTTTCACGATACGTGTGACATCGAGCAGGTCGTCGATGAGCTGCACCATGTGCTTCACGTGACGCTCGATCACCGCGACCTCGCGACCCACGGTCGCGCCTTGACGCAACCGCATGAGGTCAACCGCCGTGCGGATCGGCGCGAGCGGATTGCGAAGCTCGTGCCCGAGCATGGCGATGAAATCATCCTTCGCACGATTGGCCGCGCGGAGCTCCGAGAGCAGCGCGTGCCGCTCGGAGACATCCTGCACGACGACCAGGTGGCCTGGCGATCCAGGTGCGATGGACACGGCCGCAAGCTCGACGTACCGTTCTCGGCCTGCACTGTCACATGTCCGAACGACCGGAATGGACGACGATGCGTCGGCGGAAACATCGTGAGCTATGGCGTGACGCTCTCCCTCGAGGTATTCGCGGAGTTGCGCTCCGAACGTCGACGAACCGCCGAGGAAGGCCTGCGCCCTCGGATTGGCCTGTGCGATGCGGTCGTTGCCGTCGGTCACGATGACACCAATCGGCGCGAGCTGGAGCAAGCGGTCGAGTACTGCTTCAGCGCGGTTCTGCCCCGGCGAAGCTTCCAGCTTGCGATTCAGCGCTGAAAGCGTCGCATCGTTCGCGTCACGGCGGCGCCGGTTTTGGATGGCGGTTGTCAGCCGTGCGGAGAGCTCCTCCCGCCGATTCGTGGGGACGCAGTCGATGAGCTTGCCGCCAAAAGGGCTCGTGCGAACCGCCTGCGCCAGCATCGCGCACGCGTGCACCGGAGCAATCACGACGATTGGCGTGCGTGGCGCCGAGGCCTGGCATCGGTAGAGAGCGCGCGGCGCGCTTGCATCCTCGCCAAGGACCACCGCTTCGACATCTTCGCTGTCGCGCAGCTCCGAAGCTTGCTGGAGGGAGAGTGTGACTCGCAGATCGTGTGCGACACCCTCGACGACGCGCAGCGATTGTTCGTCGAGCGCAACTGCGACGAGCCGGCCCATCAGTCTCCCAGCAGTGCGCGCCCGAGGACGGCGCGTCCGGTCCAGGTTCGCAGCAGATCTGTCGTGGGCGCCATCACGTGTGCGGCACGGACATCACGGTACAGACGCTGCAACACGTGTCCTTCGCCGTAGCCGCGGCCACCGATCAACGTCATCGCCTGTGCGGCGATGTGCTCAGCCGCGACAGCGATCTCGGCCTTCGCCGAGCACAGGGCCGGCAGCGCTTCCGGATCGCCTCGATCACCCATCCTGGCAGCCTCGTGGAGAAGCGCGCGCGTGCGGAACAGCTCCGCCCACATCTCACCGATGCGATGCTGGAGGATAGGATTGTCAGCGAGCTCCCCGCCGGTATGCGAGTAACGGCGCTCGCACAGGTGCGTTCGTGCCGCCTCGAATGCCGCCGTGGCGATGCCGAGATACGTGCCCGACATCGCCATCAGGAAGAACGGTGCGACGACATTGAACACGTACCAGATCTCGTCGCCTTCCTCGCCGAGGAGGTTCGCGGCCGGCACACGGACGTCAGCGAGGCGTGCGCCGGAGGCGGCGTTGCCTCGCATGCCCCAGCCCTCCCACCCGCCGTTCCATGACAGACCAGGCGCGTTCGCGTCGACGACCACGCACGAGAACTCGCCAGGCGCCGAATCGGGACGCGTCGGCGCCGCGGACATAACGTAGGAATCGGCATGCCCGCCACTGGTGACGAAGCTCTTCTCGCCGGTGAGCACGTAGCCCTCATCCGATCGCGCGAGCTTGGTCTCGGGCAGGTAGAAATGAACGCCAGTGCCCGGCTCGCTCAGGGCGAGAGTGGTGAGGTGCTCACCGCGCGCGATCGGTTCGAGGTAGTGACTGCGCTGATAGTCCGTGGCCTTCGCGGCGAGCACCGCAGAACCCACATAGTGCATCCCGAGCGAGATCGCGGTCGACGCACACTCGGCGCCGAGCGTCTCGCACACGCGGACCACCGCGTACAGACCCAGGCCGAGCCCACCTGCATCCGCCGGAATGACCAGACCGCCAAGGCCTGCGCGCTGGAGAGCGGCGATGTTGTCGCGCGGGTACTTTGCCGCTTCGTCGACGTGGGCGGCGCGAGGGCGCAGCGTTTCCACCGCGATACTACGCGCGATCGCGAGGACTTCTTCGAGCGTCACACCGTAGAATTACCCGGATTTCGGCGTCTTGCGAAGGCTTTCCACGGTGGGTTCGCGTCATGCGCTCCGCACGCCAGCTGAACGAGCAACTCCACCGCTCACCTGAGCTCACGCAGCTACCTGCCGGAGCGCTCACCGCACGTAATCCTTGGCGATGGAGCGCAGGCGTTCCGGCGAGAATGGCTTGCTCTCGGTCAGGTTGGCCACGCTGTCGATGAACTGAGTGGCCCGTGGCGAGAACGTACCGCCGGTCAAGAAGACCATGCGCCGTGCCAGCTCGGGGCTCACCGCTGCGAGCTCCTCGTAGAGGTCCATGCCGGTCATGTTCGGCATCATCAGATCGCAGAAGATGACGTCGAACGTCTCACCTGAGGTCAGGCGTGTGAGGGCCGCCCGCGCGTCGGTCTCGACGACGACGTCGTGCGCGCTCTTGAGCGTGCGCGCTACCGAGCGCGCGACGCTGGCATCGTCGTCGACCACGAGCACGCGACCACGGCGTTGCAGGAGAGGAGCGTCGTGCGCACGCTCGGTCTCGACACCGCGTTTTGTGGTTGCCGCGGGCAAGGTGACGCGAAACATCGAGCCGCGCCCGACCTCGGATTCGACCGTGATCTCGCCGCCAAGTCCAGCGACGACGGCGTGGCTGATCGAGAGGCCGAGCCCCATCCCCGCCCCGATGGGCTTGGTCGTGAAGAACGGATCGAACAACCGCCGCAGGTGTTCCTTCGAGATTCCGGTTCCTGTGTCGTGCACCTCGACGACCGCACGCCCCGCGTCGTCGGAGTAGGTCACGACGCGGATGAGCTCGGTGTCCGCGTTGCCTTCGTCAATCGCCTGCGCGGCGTTGACGAGGAGATTGGTGAACAGCTGGACCAGCGGGCCTTCGCTCGCCTCGACGAACGGGGTCGTTCCGTACTCTTTACGGAGCTGCGCGTGGTGCCGGACCTGGTGCGCGATCATCTTGATCGCCGCGTCGAGCACGTCGGGAAGATCGAGCACGGTGGGCTTCGGATCCTCAGCGCGCGTGAACTTCTTGAGGTCGTGGACGATCTTGCGGACGCGTTCGGCCCCCTCGTGAGCATCGCTGAGCGCGGCGCGCAGGTCGATGACCGATCTCAACAGACCGTCCAGCTCGGAGCTCGGGGCGCCGGCGGCCTTCACGCGTTCGAGGCCTCGCTCCAGCTCGTCGGTCGCCTCGACGCCGATCGCGACATTCGCGAGGACGTAGGCGAGCGGGTTGTTGATCTCGTGGCTCATCCCGGCGGCCATGGTGCCGATGGCTGCCATTCGTTCCGAGATGGCCAAACGCTGCTCGAGCTGTCGTCGCTCGGTGATGTCGCGAAACACGACGACCTGGCCGAGGACGTTGCCCCTGTCGTCGACGATCGGCGACGCGGTGTTGTCGACCGGGATATTCGCACCGCTCTTCGGTACGAGGCCGGCGTGCGCCGGAACTGCAGCCGCGAACCCATCGCGGGGAGCACGGGAGAGGTCGAGGCGCAGGCCCGCATCATCGACCAGGCGCAGCACGTCCATCAGCTTCTTCCCCACCGCCTCGGCGCGGCCCCAGCCGGTCACTCTCTCTGCAACCGGGTTGAGAAACGTGATCACGTCGTGTGCGTCGATCGCGATCACGGCGTCTCCGATCGACTCGAGCGTCGTCGCGAACCATCTCTCCCGCTCCGCCAGGAGGGATTCGAGCTCGTGCTTTCGCAGCGCGACCTCGATCGCGATGCGGAGGTCTCGGTCCTCGAACGGCTTCAAGATGTAGCCGTAGGGCTGCGTCTCTTTCGCGCGCGCGAGGGTGGCCTCGTCCGAGTGGGACGTGAGGTAGACGACGGGGGTCCCGAAGCGGTCGCGGATCAACGCCGCTGCCTCGATTCCGTCCATCTCTCCCTTCAGCTTGATGTCCATCAGAATGAGACGGGGCCGCAGCGTCTCTGCCAGCGCAACGGCCTCGGCGCCTGTCGCGGCCGCGGGTGGAACGTCGTATCCCAGCTGGACGAGGGTGCGCCGAATGTCCTCGGCGATGATGGCCTCGTCCTCCACGATCAACACTCGTTCGCCCATTGCTACGCCTCCTTGGCTAGGAACTGGACCGTGCAACGGGCCCCGGGTGCGCGATCGAACTCCACGCTCCCCTCCAGCTGGCGCGCGAGCGCCATCACGAGCTGCACGCCGAGCGTCGGCGAGGTCTCGAGGTCGAGGCCGGGAGGCAGGCCCTTGCCATCGTCCCAGACGGAGAGCTCGATCGCGTCGCCTGTCCTCATCAATCGAACGGTCACGCGCCCGGGTGTGTCGTGCTCGCCAAAGGCGTGCTTCAGCGCGTTCGTCACCAGCTCGTTGATGATGAGGCCGCACGGCAGCGCTGCATCCATGTCCAGCGACACGCCGGTCGATTGAACCTCGATCCGGACGTGGCTGGCGGCCGCCCCGTAGGTGCGCAAGAGCCTTCTCGTGAGGTCATCGACGTAGTCGCGCATGTCGACGTGGGCAAGGTCCTCCGACTGGTAGAGCTTCTCGTGCAACAGGGCGATCGAGCGCACGCGCGCCTGGCTGTCGCGGAACACGTCACGTGTCGCTGGATCTGTGATCTGGTCAGCCTGAAGCTTCAGCACGCTCGAGATGACTTGCAGGTTGTTCTTCACACGGTGGTGAATCTCCTTGAGGAGCGTCTCCTTCTCTCGCAGGAGGCGCTGGTCCCGTGCGACCGCCGTCTTTGCAAACGTGATGTCCCGGGTGGTGATCGTGACACCGTCCCCCAGCGGCACGATCTGATGGCGCACCCAACGGCTGAGGTTGCCCGGCGACTGGACCTCGAGTTCACGTTCGAGCGGGGCGCGGGTCTCGATGACCCGCGCCTGAAGCTCGACGAGCTCGGTCCGATGCCCCGGTGGGGCGAGCTCGGATTGCAGAAGCCCGATGCACGCGGCGCGCGGGCGACCGATGCGCGCCGCGCCTGCTTCGTTGAGCTCGACGATGCGAAAATCCGTGACGGTGCCTTGCGCGTCGCGCACGGCCTCGGCGATGTAAAACGCATCGAGCATCCCGGCGATCGCCGCGCGGAATCTCTCATCGGAGTGCCTTCGCTCGGAGGACTCGCGCTGGAGCGCGGCGTTCGCCTCTAACAGCTCGGCCGTCCGCTCGCGAACACGCGCCTCGAGCTGCTGGCCCGACTCGCGGAGCGCGTCCTGGGCTCTTCGTTGATCATCGATGTCGGTGCAGGTCCCGAACCATTTCTGGATCTTGCCGTCGGCGCCTCGGACGGGGAGCGCGCGTCCGAGGTGCCAGCGATAGGTGCCGTCCGACGCTCGCTTGAACCGGTACTCGACCTCGTAGGGGTTGCCGGTCCGTACGGCCTCGCTCCAGCGGTCGATGCAGGTCTGCACGTCGTCGGGGTGGAGCACCGGCTGCCACCCCCACCCTTGCGTCTGCTCGAGAGTCATCCCCGTGTAATCGAACCAGTGCTGGTTGTAGTAGTCGAGGTTCCCGTCGGGCTCGGCGGTCCACACGATCTGTGGAATCGCCTGCGCGAGAACGTGGAGGTGTGCTTGCCGATGCGCGGTCTCATCGCGCCGGCGGTTCTCCGTCACGTCCTCGGCCAGCATCAATCCCGCGAAGATCTGCTCGAGCTCGTCGCGCAGGGGCACCAGCTGGACCCGGTAGATCCTGCCGTCGTTGCGAACGACTTCTTGATCCGTGGACGTGCCCTCGAAGACCTCGGCGTAGCGCGGCAAGAGCATGGGTGTCGCGTACTCGGAGACCGGCCGCCCTTCGACCTGCGCCGGGGTCAACCCAGCTGCCGCGAGCCCGCCGCCGCCTGCGAGGGTGAACCGGAGATCGCGGTCGTACATCAGCAGTACCGCTGATGGCAGGTGCCCGGCGATCAGTCGGTAGAGCCGCTCGCTGTCGCGCAGCGCCACCTCCGCACGGCGTCGTTCCGTGGTCTCGCGGAAGATCGCGACGCCGCCGATGATGTGTCCGTCCGGATCCCGCAGCGCCCGCGCGGTCGAGCTCACGAAGATCGAGCGCCCATCCGGGTGGCGCACGCTGAACTCTTGGTCCGTGACGAGCTCGCCACGAATTGCCCGCGTCAGCGGTCGATCCTCTCTCGCCAGCGGAGTCACGCCGTCGACCGCGAACACCCCTGGGCGCTCGGTCCACCGGCCAGCGGTTGCACGCAGCGTGGAGGCACCGAGGATTCGTTCGGCAGCGGCATTCCAGACCACGGGCGTCCCCGCCGGGTCCGTGACGAGCACGCCGTCCCCGATGCTGTCGAGCAACGGCGCGAGCGCCTTTGCGGTGTCCTGGAGAAATGTTTGCAATGGGAACGAGAGGAAAGTACCAGCCCTGGCGACGACGAGTGGCTTTCCTCAGGGAAGTGTCGCTCGAAGCGGGCACACTCATCCGCTACGCGAGCAGCTCTTCGAGCGTGCGCCTGACCTTCGCGATCGACACTGGCTTGACCAGGTGGGCATCGAACCCAGCGGCACTCGAGCGCGCCCGGTCGTCCGGCTGGCCGTAGCCAGTCAACGCGACGAGCTTCAACCGGGGAAGCCGGGCGCGCAGCGCGCGCGCGAGCTCGTAGCCATCCATCACCGGCAACCCGATATCAAGCAGGGCGGCGTCGGGTGTGAACGACGTTAGCCCGAGCAATGCGTCGGGGCCACTGTGGGCAACGTGGACCTGATGTCCGTAAGACGTCAGTACGTCCGCGAGCAGCGAGGCGGCATCGGTGTTGTCGTCGACGACAAGGACGCGGGCCGTCGACGCTTGTCTGGTCAGCGGCGGATCGACCGGCTTCGCTGGTTCGTGGACTTCGGGGGCCTGGCAGACCGGTAGCTCGACGATGAAGGTGCTGCCGCATCCTGCGCCGTCGCTCGCAACGCGGACACTGCCGTCGTGACGCTGCACGAGGCTCTTGACGATCGCGAGACCCAGGCCCAGTCCACCTGCGGCGCGATCCAGCCCCTGTGGGACCTGAATGAACTGATCGAACACACGCTCGAGATACGCCGCGTCGATGCCGATCCCGTGATCGACCACGGAGAGCCGAACGAGGTCACCCACGCGGTCCGCTCGAAGCTCGATCGCGGTGCCCGGATCGGAGTACTTCGCGGCGTTCGTCAGCAGGTTCGAGAACACCTGTGCGAGCCGCGCCGGATCGCCATCGACCGACAGGCCGCGCTCCGGGACGTCCACGGTCAGGACATTGCGGCGCTGCTCGAGCAGCGGCCGCGACATCTCGAGCGCGCGCGCCACGACCGTAGAGATCTCCACACGCTCGCGACGCAGCTCGACCTTGCCGGACGTGATGCGCGAGATGTCGAGCAGATCATCGACCAGGCGCAAGACGTGGGCGACCTGCCGCTCGAGGACGTCCTGCGCGCGGGTGTTGACGCCTTCCATCCGCAACATCTGGAGCGCCGTGACGATCGGGGCCAGCGGATTGCGGAGCTCGTGGCCGAGCATCGCGAGAAACTCGTTCTTCACCCGCGTCGCGCGCTCGGCATCCCCGCGCGCGCGATCGAGAGCACGCGCGAGTGAAGCGATGCGCTCGGCGTTCCGGCGCTCGACTTCGAGCTCTCCGCGTGCCGTCAGGATCCCGGCCTCGGCGCGAAACATCGCGGCGAGCACGCGCGCGAGCATCGCGAGTTGCGCGCCGATCGCGGCATCCGGTGCGGTCGCGCCAACCAGCACCATGACCAGGCCATCGAACGCATAAGCGCATGCGGCGGCTTCGGAGCTACGTTCCGGGTACGCGACGCGGCCGAGCTCGACGCCCGGGCGGGTGCAGCGTGCGAGCAGCTCCCGCCAGCCTCGGACCGACGGCACCGTTGGAAAGCCGGGCGCAGGGATCAGCTTCGTGGCGCGATCGGGATCGGGGACGAACACGAACAGTGCGGTCGCCGCGAAGTGCCTGGCGAGTGCCTCGCCCGCGGTCCTTCGCTCGCGGACATCGGCGAGGAGGTCGAGCAGCCGGATGGTCTCGCGTGTATCCATCACGCGAGCTAGCGGGGAAATGCGAGGACGACAGCCGTGCAGTTGTGAAAGCCGCCAAACTGCCCGTCGGACCGTGCGATCTGACCGTAGGTGTTGCACCCGACGAGATCTCCGCCACCGAGGGCTCGCTGTACAGCCTGCAGCTCGAACCCGAACACGTCGCCAAGTCTAAGTCGGGTGGCCACGCAGTCAAAGAACAGGGTGGCAGCGGGGATATCGCCACCGAGCGCGCTGACCGCCGAGCGCGCGGCCGATGCGGCAGCGTCGCTCGCCGATGCCGCCGAGGTCTTCATGATGTAGACATTCGCGCCCGCGGGAACCTCCGCCGCGCAGATCACCGATCCGTCGTCCCCGATCGAAAGCGGGACACGCAGCCGGTATCCCGACGCGGTCTCGATCCCCAGGATATTGTGCAGGAAGAACGGGAGCGGGTTCGCGCGATCGAGCTGCTGGTTTGTCGCCGCCGCGTGGTGCTCGAACATCTCCACGGCCGGGTAGCCATCCAGGGTCAGGATGCGCGCGCCCTCGATGGTGGTGACGCGGAATGGCTCACTCGCCGGGGACCACCCGTGCTGCACGCCGATGCCGAGAGGCTTCTTGGACAGGATCTCCAGCGCCACGACCGCGTCGCTCAGAACGCGCGTGCCGCAGAACACGTGCGTCCGGGAGAACTTCGCGTCGTCCCCCGCGCCACCGCCAGCGAACTCATAGGTGCCGGAGGTGGCCTCGGTGAGCTGCTCGATCAGGTCATCGGCATGCCCCGCCAGCGCATCGGTCATCACGAGGGCCGTGCGCCAAGGATAGTCGGTTGCGTGGAGCCCGTGGAAGCTCGAGACCACGGCCTGTGCGGCGGCTGTTCGATCCTTGCCGACATCGGTGCCGATGCCAGCGGAGAACCGCATACTCGGCGATCGGATCGCGAGCGCGCACGCGGAACCCTCGCCGTGACTATCCCCGGTGAACTCGCCGGCGGACGACGAGCCCACCAGGACGGCCGGGCGGCAGGTTTCAGACAGCGCGTGGAGCAGAGCCGCGTGGTCGAATCGGGACGACGCGAACACGATCACCGCATCGGGCCGCTCGCCCTCGAGCAGTGCGTGGATCTGCTGTCCGAGCTCCTGTCCAGCGATGATGCTGTCGCTCGCGACGGTGTAAACCGCTGCTGTCTGGGTCATTTACAAACGATGCGGCTGTGCAAAACCACGTCCAGTCGCCCGAGCCGTAACCCCTTCCATATTCTGCAGTATCACCGAGCGCTCGCGCACGATGCGCGCATTCGCTCGGCAACGATCAGTGACCATGGCCGTGATGCACGTCCGGGGCGTGCTCGTGCGAGTGATCCAAGGGTTCGTGGCGATGGACGTGCGAGTGCTCTCCTTTGAACGGTGGAACGTGCGTATGCAGGTGGTGGTCATCGTCGTGCCGATGCATGTGCTCGTGCTCGATCGGCTCGTGCGTGTGAGGATGCCCGTGCCGCTCGGTGATGTGGAGATACACGCCGAGCCCGAACAAGCCCGCCGCTGCGAACGCGAGTGGGCCCGCGCTTCGATCGCCGAGCGACCACGCGATCGCCGCGCCGATGAACGGTGCGAGTGCAAACACCGACCCGGTTCGCCCGGCGCCGATGCGCCGTTGCGCGAGTAGATACAGGTACAAGCTCGCGCCATATCCGGTCGCACCGCACGCGACCAGCGCAGTAGCATGCTCCAGCGGTGGCAACGGCTCACCGCGCACGAGCGCAACGGTCGCGGTCAAGCTTGCACCCAACCCGCCTTTAATCAGGATGACCTGGAAGGGGTTGCGCTCGGCGAGCGGCCGGGTCCACGTGTTGTCGAGCGCCCAGGCGATCGTGGCCCCAGCCACCGCGAGCACGCCGAGCATCCCGAAGCTGCCACTCGACGACGAGTCGAAGGTCAGCGCTGCACCTCCGGCGGCCATACATGCGACCGCGATCGCGACCCGCTTGCCGATCGGCTCACGATAGAACGCGCGCGCGAGGACCACGGTGAACACCGCTTCGAGATTGAGCAGCAGCGCCCCCGTGGTCGCGCCCGATCGCTGCAGGCCCCACGCGAGCAGGGTCGGCGCGACCGCCCCACCCGCGACCGCAATCCCGATCAGTCGCAGGGTGTCGGCGCGGCGGACCTTCGCCTCGCCCCGCCGTGCGAACAGCTGGAGCGACGCGGCGGTCAACGCGGCACCCGCATACAGCAGCGCGGCCGTCGACAATGGACCGATGTCACGCCCGGCCCACGTCACGATCGGCGTGGTTACGCCGAACGCGATCGCCGCACCAGCTGCGAGCAACACGCCGGTGGTCAGGAGGTTCCGCCCCACGTGCGTTAACATGGCAGCCCGGCCATCCGGTTTCCACGCCGGGTCTCTACTATTGACCGTAGTAGCTCGGCGGGCTACCAAGAGTTCATGACCTCCAGGCGAGGGACGCGTGTGCTCGGCGATCTCGAGGAGCGTCTGATGGAGATCATGTGGGAGGAGCACCCGCTCTCGGTGCGCGACGTCTGCGCGCGGGTGCGGCGGACGAAGCTCGCATACACGACGGTGATGACCACCCTCGATCGTCTCCACACGAAAGGGCTGCTCGCGCGCACCAAGCAGGGCAACGCCTTCTTGTACCTGCCCGCGATCGATCGCGCGGAGTATCAGCGTCGTGTGGTCGAGACCGCGCTCGCTCCGATGTTCGCGCAAGGCGCGGCGCCCGTGCTCGCGGCGTTCATCGACGTCGCGGCCGGCGTCGATGAAGGCAACCTCGCGCGGCTCGAACGTTTGATCGCCGATCATCGGAGACGAAAGTGAGCCTCGGCAGCCTCGTCGGCTTTGGCGTCCTGGCGGTCTTGCTGATGACGATGTTCTCGCTCGTGTCGGCGGCGGTTGTCGTGCTCGCGCGCGAGCCGCTGCGCCGTGCGGGTCCCGCTGCAGAGCGACGGGCGATGGCGTGGGCGTTGGGAGGACCGAGCGCGCTGTGCTTCGCGATCGTCGTCCTGCTTGCCGCCCGCGGTTCGGGTGGCGTCGACCACTGCATCGACCATCGCCATCACGCGCATCTGTGCCTCGTGCACGGTGCCGAGTGGCTCGAACGACCGTGGGCAGTCGCGCTGGCGATCGGCTCCGCGATCACGATGCTGCTGCGGTTTGGCGTTGTGATCTTGCGCCATGTGCGCACGACGCTCGCGGTCACGCGTGTGCGCAAGGTCGCGCAGCTCGTTGGCGGCGTCCGGATCGCTCGCTCGGACCGCTCGTTCGTCTTCGTCGCCGGATGGCGCAGCCCCGAAGTCTTCGTGTCGTCACGAGCGTGGGAGGTGCTCTCGTCATGCGAGCGCGAGGCGGTGCTCGCGCACGAGCACGCACACGTCGCGCACGGCGATCTCTGGCTTCGCAGCGTGCTCGATGTGGCAGGCGTGTTCACGGCTCCCCTCGTCGGCTCGTGGCTTCACGCGTGGTGGGCCGATGCGAGCGAACGGCTCTGCGACGTACGTGCGGCCGAGCGAACCGGTCCGGAGACCGTCGCGAGCGCGTTGGTCCGGCTCGCGCGCGCCGGCACGCCGCAGCTTGTTCCGAGTGGCTTCACGCCGGCCGCCGAGGCGCTCGATCGCCGGGTTCGCGGTGTGCTTCGTGGTGGACCGACAGGTGAGCGCGTCGCGCATCGCGTCGCGCTGCTCGGTGGTGTGTTGTTGCTCGGCCTGATCGGCATCGTGGCTGTGCTCGCACCGGCTCTCCATCACGCGCTGGAAACGCTTCTGGGCTAACCGCGCGGACGCGCTCGAGGATCACCATGCAACCCAAACTACTACCGTCGATAGTAGCCGTGATGTTCGCGGCGGCGTCGAACATCGCGAGCGCGGACGAACCACCACCACCCGAAGCGATCGACGAGGACGCGTTGATCGCCGCGATCGAGCGCAGCGATCCTCGCGTCGAACGAATCGCCGCGGACATCGACGCCGTGGCAGCGAGCGTCGACGCCGCGCGTCTCCGCGCCGAACCCAGGCTCGTGATCGACCGCGAAGAGGTGTTCCCGTCCGGCGGCGGAGTGGCGACGCAGTACGTGCGGCTCGTCCTCCCGATCGATCTCTCGGGCCGGCGTGGCCGTCGCGTCGATGCCGCGACCGCGAATGCGCGTGCGGCTCGCGCGGAAGCTGAGATCGATCGCTTCGCGCTGGTGGTCGATGGGCTGCGCGTGTTTCGCGGCGCGGGGTACGCTCGGCTTCGTGTCGCGCTGCTCTCGACCGAGCGCACCGCGCTCGTGCGGGCGCTCGAGATCGTGCGCAAGCGTGCCGGTGCCGGCGACGCGTCGGGCTACGACGTTCAGCGGCTCCAGCTGGAGTTGACCACCTACGACGACTCGATCACCGCGGCGACGATCGATCTTCGCACCGCACAACGGCGGCTTGCGGCCCTGCTCGGTCGTTCGGGTTCCCTGGTCAACGCAGCCAGCGAGCTGCCGCTGCCCACGCCCCCGGCGATCGACAAGCTCCGACCGGACGCGCTCGCAAGACGTGGCGACTACCGAGCTGCCAAGTTGCGGATCGACGCCGCGAAGTCGGACGCATCTGCGGCTCGGCGGACCTGGGTGCCGACCCTGGAGCTGACTGCTGGCGCGATGTCCGCAGACCTCGGGACGGAGACCGCGCGCGGATACGTCGCCGGGCTGTCGTTCTCGCTCCCGATCTTCGATCGCGGGCGAGCCGCGGGCACGCGCGCCGATGCTGCCCGGCGCGCTGCGGTCGCGGATACACGCGTGCTCGAACGCCGCGTGCCGGAGGCGATCCAGATCGCTCTCGAGGCGATGACCGCGCGGGCCGATCAAGCACGTGCGTTCCAGACGACTCAGCTCGCGCGGCTCGATCTGCTACTCCGCTCCGCGGAGACCGGCTACCGCGAGGGCGGCGGCGGCATCGTCGAGCTCCTCGACGCCTACCGCGCGGTGCGCGATGCCCGCCTCCACGATCTCGAGTTGCGGCGCGATGCGAGCCTCGCCGAGCTGGACCTCTGGCTCGCGGTGGGAAGGCGTCCATGAGATTCGCGATCCTGTTCGGGCTCTGTGTGATCGCGTGCCGTGGCGACAAGGCCGGCGACGAGCACCACGATCACGACAAGCCACACGAGCTGCCCGGGCAGTCCGCAACGATCTGGGCGGATCGCGTCGAGCTGTTCATGGAGTACCGGCCGCTGATCGCCGGACGCGAGGCCGCGTTCGCGGCGCATGTGACGGAGATGCCGACGTTCAAGGCGGTGACTGCAGGAACCGTCACGCTCACCCTGAAGCTCGCCGACCAAACGACGGTGGCCGGCGTTGCCAAGGCACCGACAAATCCCGGCATCTTCCGCCCGACCCTCGTACCGCCGCACGCGGGGCCGTGCACGCTCTCGATGAGCGTCGCGAGCGCGCAGGTCACCCACACGTTCGAGGTCGGACCGTGCGTCGTGTACGCCGACGAGCCCGCGGCGCACGCCGCGTTGCCCGAAGAATCCGCGACCCCCGGGCGCATTCCGTTCCTCAAGGAGCAACAGTGGAAGACCGACTTTGCGACGGTGGCCGTCGCGGAGCGTGACCTCCAGGACGGCGTGCGTGCGAGCGCCGAGATCCGGCCCGTCGCGGGTCGCGAGGCGCGTCTCGCATCACCGTCCGCAGGCCGCGTCGCGCTGATCGAGCCCGCGCCGTTGATCGGCATGCCGGTCACCAAGGGCCAGGTGCTCGCGATGATCTCGCCGCGCGTCGGGGCGCTCGGTGACCGCGCGACGATGGCCGCCGACGTCACCGCGGCGCAAGCCGAGGCCGATGCCGCGCGCAACGCGCTCGCGCGTTCGGAACGGCTGGTGGCCGATCAGGCCGCGCCCGCGAAGAGCGTCGAGGAGGCACGCACGCGCGTCCAGGTCGCGGAGGCCAGGCTCGCGGGCACGAAGGGACGGCTCGCGACCTTCGATGCCGGCGCCTCCGGTGCCGGTGGCGGTCGCGTTTTCCAGGTGCGATCGCCGATCGATGGCACGCTCGTGTCCGTGGACGGGGCCTCGGGTGAGAGCGTCGAGGAAGGCCAGTCGCTGTTTCGGGTCGTCGATCTCGGGCGGGTGTGGCTCGTGGCCAACGTCTTCGAGCCCGACCTTCCGCGCGTCGAGGGCGCGCGGAGCGCTTGGTTCACGATCGAGGGCTACAGCCAGGCGTTCACGATCGACGAGTCCAACGGCAAGCTCGTCACGATCGGACGCGTGATCGATCCGAAGTCGCGAACGACACCGGTGATCTTCGAGGTCGACAACACCGCTGGTCACCTCAGGATCGGCAACTTCGCAAAGGCGATGATCGCGACCGGCGCACCGCACAGGGCGCTCGCGGTCCCTGCGTCGGCTATCGTCGACGATGGCGGGCGCACGGTCGTCTACGTGATGATCGACGGCGAATCGTTCGAACGTCGTCCGGTGCGACTCGGCATCCGCGCGAACGGCTGGCTGGAGGTACTCGAAGGTCTCGCGGTGCGCGATCGCGTCGTCACGAAGGGCGCGTACGAGATCAAGCTCCAGTCGTCCGCTGGCTCGCTCCCCGCGCACGGACACGTGCACTAGCCATGGGCCTCATGGACCGGATCATTCGCTGGTCGATCACGAATCGATTGCTCGTCGTGATCCTTGCGGTTGCGATCGTCGGCTATGGCTCGTGGACCGCGGTTCATATGCCGGTCGACGTGTTCCCCGATCTCACCGCGCCGACCGTCACCATCGTCACCGAGGCCCATGGCCTCGCGCCGCAGGAAGTTGAATCCCTCGTCACGATCCCGATCGAGTCGACGGTCAACGGCTCCACGGGCGTACGTCGGGTGCGATCGTCGTCAGGCATCGGGATCTCGATCGTCTGGGTCGAGTTTGACTGGGGAACCGACATCTACGTCGCACGCCAGATCGTGAACGAGAAGCTCCAGCTCGTTGCCGGAAGCCTGCCCCCCGACGTCCCTCCCCCGTCCCTCGCACCGATCTCGTCGGTGATGGGCGAAGTGCTATTCATCGCGATCCGCGGCGAGGGTCACGATCCGATGGCCGTCCGCGAGGTCGCTGACTGGACGTTGCGCCGCCGACTGCTCGCGATCCCAGGCGTCGCCCAGGTCGTGCCGATCGGCGGCGGGGTTCGCCAGTACCAGATCAAGATCGACCCGCAGCGCATGCGCGCGTTCGACGTCACGCTCGAAGAAGTCACGAAAGCTCTCGAAGAGTCGAATCAGAACTCCACCGGCGGGTTCTATATCCATGGCTCGCAGGAGTCGCTGATCCGCGCGGTCGGCCGTGTTGGCTCGGCGGACGATCTACGAAGCGCAGTGATCAGCGTACGCGGTGGGGTGCCGATCCTCGTCAGCCAGGTCGCCGAGGTCGTGGTCGGTCCCGCCGTCAAGCGCGGAGAGGGCTCGTCGAACGCACAGCCCGCCGTCGTACTCGGCATCACCAAGCAACCTTCGGTCAATACCCTGGAGCTGACCGAGCGCATCGACAAGGAGCTCGACGCGGTCCAGGCGACGTTACCGAAGGGGATGATCATCGAGCGCAACAAGGCACGCCAGGCCGATTTCATCGAGTCATCGATCCACAACGTGTCGACCGCACTGCGCGACGGCGCGATCCTCGTCGCGATCATCCTGTTCATCTTCCTGTTCAACGTTCGCACGACGCTGATTTCGCTCGCATCGGTCCCGGTCTCGCTCCTGGTCGCTGCGCTCGCGATGAACGCGTTCGGCGTCACGATCAACACCATGACCCTCGGCGGCATGACGATCGCGATCGGCGCGCTGGTCGACGATGCGATCATTGACGTCGAGAACGTGTTCCGGCGACTGCGCGAGAACGGCGCACGTCCAGAGGCCGAGCGGCGCAACGCGGGCGACGTGATCTTCGAAGCCTCGCGCGAGGTCCGCGGTTCGATCGTGTTTGCGACGCTGATCGTGATGCTCGTGTTCATCCCGATCTTCTTCCTGTCAGGCGTCGAAGGCCGCCTGCTCCGTCCGCTCGGATTCTCGTACCTCGTCGCGATCTTCGCATCGCTCGTTGTGGCGCTCACGCTGACACCGGCGTTGTGCTCGTTCGTCCTCTCGCGGATGGGAGACAAGGCCCACGGCGATCCGTTCGTCGTCCGTACGCTCAAGCGCATGTACGAGCCGTTACTTCGCGTCGCAGTGCGCCGGCCCCTCGTCGTGGGCATCGGTGCGGCGGCCCTGCTCGCCGGGACGATCGCGCTCGTCCCTTTCCTTGGCCGTACGTTCCTGCCCGAATTCAACGAGGGTGCGCTTACGGTCAGCGCGGTCACGCTACCCGGGACGTCGCTCGAGGAGTCCGACAAGCTCGGGCGCCGCGTCGAGGAGGTACTTCGGTCGTTCCCCGAGGTCGTGTCGACCGCTCGTCGCACCGGCCGCGCCGAGCTCGACGAGCACGCCCAGGACGTCAACGCCGCCGAGATCGACGTGCGGCTGCAGCTCGGAGACCGGTCGAAGGAAGCGTTTCTCGCCGAGCTACGAAAGCAGCTCACCACGGTCCCCGGGGTCGTCTGCACGATCGGCGGCCCGATCGCGCACCGCATTGACCACATGCTCTCGGGCACGCGCGCAAGCATCGCGATCAAGATCTTCGGCGACGACCTCACCGAGCTGCGCGCCTCCGCGGAGGGCGTCAAGCAGGTCATGGAACCCATCCCCGGCGTCGTCGATCTCGCGATCGAGCAACAGGTCGATGTGCCCCAGCTCGCGCTCACGTTCGACCGCGAGGCGATCGCGCGGTACGGGCTGCGCAGCGGTTCGCTCGCCGAGGTGATCGAGACCGCCTACGCCGGTCGCAAGGTCACGCAGGTGCTCGAACGGCAGCGCACCTACGACGTCATCGTGCGCTATCGCGATGAGGAGCGCGCAGACACTGACGCGATCCGCAACACGATCGTGGACACTCCGTCCGGCGCGCGCGTGCCGCTCAAGATGCTGGCGACGATCCGCGAGGACGTCGGACCGAACACGATCTCCCGCGAGAACGTGCAACGCAAGGTCGTCGTCTCCGCGAACGTCGGCGGGCGCGACCTCCGCGGCGTGGTCGACGACATCCGCGCAGCGATCGAGCAGAAGGTCACGTTGCCAGAGGGCTACTACGTCGTGTACGGCGGCCAGTTCGAGAGCGAGCAAGCTGCGTCGCGCACGCTGTCGCTCCTGGGCATCGTCGTGATTGCCGGCATTTTCGGCCTCCTGTTGTTCTCGTTTCGCTCGCTGCGCAACGCGCTCCTGATCATGATCAACCTCCCTCTGGCCCTGATCGGCGGCGTGATCGCGATCTATCTCGGCAGCGGCGTGGTGAGCGTCGCGTCGCTCGTAGGCTTCGTCACCCTGTTCGGCATCGCGACCCGCAACGGCATCATGATGATCTCGCACTACGAGCACCTCCGGACCGTGGAGAACGCGCCGTTCGACGAGGCCGTGATGCGCGGGTCGATGGAGCGACTCTCGCCGGTTCTGATGACCGCGCTCTGCGCCGGACTCGGCCTCGTGCCGCTCGTGATCGCCGGTGGCCAACCCGGCAATGAGCTCCAAGCGCCCATGGCAGTCGTGATCCTCGGCGGCCTTATCTCGTCAACGGCGCTCAACATGCTGGTCATCCCGGCGCTCTACGCGCGGTTCGCCCGCCCGCGTGAGGTAGCTACGCAATCGTGAAGCGCCCGACGCGCCGGGTCACTTCGAGCTCGGTACGACCAGGTCGACGATCACCGGGAGGTGGTCCGAGCCCACGTCACGCCCGATCCGACGATCGCGCACGCCAACCGTGCACGACGCCAGCACATGATCGATCGGAATGCGCAACAGCAGCGACGTTGCAGGAAAGCTGGCCTGAACCCCAAAGCCTGCACGGCTATCGCAGAGTGCGCTTCGACGGAGCAGCCGAAGGAACGGCCGCGACCACGGCGTCGCGTTGAAGTCCCCCATGAGGAGCAGGGGCGTCGCATCCGCTCGGGCCCGAACAGCGATCGCATCGAGCTGTGCCTGCTGATGATCAAGGGCAGCCGCGCTCATCGGGGGAAGGGGATGGGTGACGATCGCCCGAACCTTTGCATCTCCGATCGCGACGTCGGCGACCACACTGGGCAACGAGCTCCCCAGCTCCTCGGCCGCGCCGACGACTCGACCACGAGCGTAGAGTGCGATCCCGAAGTTGTCCGGGCGTGGTTCCTCGATGCGCCCGGGATACGCGGCGACCGCTGGCGCGATCGCATCCAGCCAGCGCCGATCGACCTCGACCAACCCGATCAGATCCGGCTTCTCGTCCGCGATCAACTGTCGGACCTGCTCGAAGCTGGTGCTCTCGGTATGCACGTTCAGCACGAGCACGCGGATCGACGTGCCATCGGGCGGAATAGACGTCGTCGACGCACGCAGATCCGCGACGACCGGAAGCAGGTTGACCAGAGTCGCGATCGCCGCGACGTCGAAGTAGCCGCGCAGGTGCAGGACTGCTGCAACGATGATCACGACCACGCCGACCTCGACATACTGGAGTCGAAAGTGCTCGAACAACATGCACGGCCAGACTGGAATCCAGGGGATCAGGCAGGAGGCCGCCACCGAGACCGCCGCAAGCGAGACCGCCGCGATCACCAGCCGCTTCGGGAGCGTTGCTACGCCGTTGACCCCGATCGGCGTTGTACGACCATCCGGGTTCATCGTTCCTCGCAAGCGAAGCTCTCATGATCTCGTGTCGTTCTGGCACTACCTTGCACATTGGGGCGCAGCCTACGTCGATCGCCGACGCAGCACGACGAGGGACTTCGCCCAGCGTGTGCTTCATCCCGACGAGGAGCAGCTCGAGTCCGAACGCAAACTCGTCCTCGATTGGCGATGCCGCTGCAGCACCTCGAACACCCGGCTCTCGACACCCCTGCTCCCAGCCCACCGAAGCCAGCCATGCTGGTTCGAGCTGCACCTCACCGAAGACGCGATCGATGACGTGCGCGACCAGCGCCGCTCGATTGCCAACGTTGCGATAAAGTACGGCCGTCCCGGACTGGAGCCGCTGCGTGAGCGCGCGCACCGATAGCGACTCCGCGCCTTCGGCGGGCTACCCCATCTCCCACGCACACTTCATCGACGCGCCCCCAGGAGGAACCGTGAGCAGCACTGACGTCTTGATCGCCGGCGCCGGACCCACCGGCACCGCGCTCGCCATCGATCTCGCGCGACGGGGCGTCTCGGTGCGCATCGTCGACAAGGCGCCCCACTCGAGTCAGGGCTCGCGTGCAAAGGGGATCCAGCCGCGGACGCTGGAGGTCCTCGAGGATCTGGGCGTGCTCGACCCCGTGTTGCGCGGAGGCGCCGAATACCCGCTGGCGGGCTTCCATCTCGGTCCGCTGACGATTCCGTGGCGCATGTTTCGCAAGGCGATGCCGTCGAGCAGCGTCCCGTACCCCAACACCTGGCTGATTCCTCAGGGTCGCACCGACGCGGCGCTGCATGCCCGGCTGCTGGAGCTCGGCGTCCGCATCGAATACGGCAGCGAGGTCCTCGCTGTCGCTCAGCACGCGGACCGTGTGGTCGTGCATGTCGCGAACCCGCTTGGGACGGAAGAGATCAGCGCGCGCTACCTGGCGGGTGCCGACGGTGGAGGCAGCCGGGTGCGCTCGACGGCGGGCATCGACTTCGTTGGCACGACGCACGAGCAGGATCGGATCCTCATCGTCGACGCAGAAGTGTCCGGACTTGCGCGCAACCGCTGGCACATGTGGCCGGGGCGAGGTGGGCGGTTCATCGCAGCGTGCCCGCTGCCCCACGGCGAGCTGTTCCAGTGGATGGTGCGACTGGCTCCGGACGAGGAACCGCCGGTCGACCTGCCCGCGATCTCTGCCCGCATCCAGGCGCAGATCCGACGGCCACGCGTCGTGCTGCGTTGCCTGCATTGGCGCTCGGTGTTCAGACCCAATATCCGCCTGGCCGCGCGTTACCGGGACAAGCGCGTGCTGATCGTTGGCGATGCCGCCCACGTCCACACCCCCGCTGGCGCGCAGGGACTCAACACCGGGATCCAGGATGCGTACAACCTGGGGTGGAAGCTGGCGCAGGTGCTCGCGGGTGCTGACGATGCGCTGCTCGACAGCTACGAGCTCGAACGCCGGCCGATCGCAGCGGGCGTGCTGGGGTTGTCGACCCGCAAGTACGAAGCGATCGGGAAGCTCGCCCCGTCGAGCGCCCGCAGAGGGAAAGCCGAGCAGCAGCTGACGCTGTCGTATTTCGGAGCGGTCCTTGCCCCGACATCGTCCGAGGGCACGTCGACACTGCGCGTAGGTGACCGCGCTCCCGACGCGCGGCTGACAGCTGCCTCGGGCGCACCGGTGCGGCTGTTCGAGTTGCTGTGCGGGCCACAGTTCACGGGGATCGCGTTCGGGGAGAGTGCCCACGCGGCGTTGCGCGAGCTGCGATGGCCGACGCGGGGCGCGACACTCCAGCGACTCGAGATCTCCACAGGGGCAGCGGGGCTGCGTGACGCCGGCAACAGCTTCGCGTCGGCGTACGGCGTGACCACGGCAGCCTTGCTGCTGATCCGCCCAGATGGATACATCGCGCACATCGCGCGGCAGAAGTTGAGCTCGTCAGCGGCCGCGCTCGGGCAGTTCACCCCGGGTCCCTGACGTGAGCCCACGTTCCTGAGGGCCGTGCTCGACGATTCGTGCGTGACCCCTCAAGTTCTCGCGCCCGAACATGCGCGGCAAGGCGAAGCCGGTGACCGTCAGCACCGCACCCATCACGGTGGGCAACATCGGATGAGCAGGAGACATCATCACGATGTCGAGCACACCATGGAACATCGCAACTGCGAGGACGCTGCCGCCGCTTGCACTGAACAGCCACGTCATGATCACGGACCCGGTGAGGAGCGAGATCGCCCAACCGATGATCCCGCCCACTCCCATCGCCGACATGCCCGGAGAGAACACGAACAGTGGCAGGTGCCAGCCAGCCCAGATCGCCGCGACGATCAGCGACGCCGCGAGCGCACTGCGTCTCGCCTGCAGATGCGGTAGCAAGCACCCACGCCACCCGACCTCCTCTCCGAATCCATAACACACCACGTTCGCAAGCCAGTACACGGGGAGCGCGAGCCCCGGAAACTCCACGCCCCTGCCGAGCGCGAACCAGTCAACGCTCCCACCCGCGAGCTGGATCGCCGCAAGCGCACCGCCCCCGAGCGCCACCGGGCCAAGCGCTGAACCGACGATCCACCGAGCATGACCGCGAACGCGGACGACGCGAGTGATGAGGCGCGCGAGGGTGTCGCGATCAGACACGCTCACCAGGACCGCGGCGATCAGTGGGCCGAGACCGCCTGCGAGGTGCCAGTACGGTGACGGCCTGGTGTGCAAGGCGCCGAGTTTCTCGATCCACAGCGGCGCCCACGCGAGCCACGACACGGCATACGCGAGAGCGGCGAAGACGAATTTGCGATGTCTGATCACAGCTACCGACGTCGTGGATGTGCGCCGCGGTCAGCGACCAGTATGCGCGGGTTCGAGGTCTCGATGCGGCGAGCTTGGCTGCACGCAGAACTTGCGGCCTGACCTGAGTCGACGCGAATCTTGCGCGCGCGATGGGCTCCCGCTGCGTCTCGCCCGGCACGCTCGACGCATCCGCAGCACGCATGACGGCAGTCCGCCTCCATGACGAGCCCGCTACCAATCGACGCACGAGAGGCGGTCGAACATCACGCGCTCCGGGTTGGCTGCTACGCCGCGACCCGCTGCCTTCATCGCGGCACTATCGTGGCAACGCCATGGCTGATCACCGCGCCGGGCTCGCTGCTGATGCTCGCGTGTACTTTCGTGCACGTTCGCGAGGCGGAGCGACACGCTAGTCCCCGCGGGCCTTGATCGTGCACCTGATGGTGCGGGTGGCGAAGTTGAAGCTCCTGTTCGTCGCGATGCTCGTGATCCACGGGTCGATCCACCTGCTCGGTTTCGTGAAAGCGTTCGGGCTCGCAGAGGTGACGCAGCTGACGGCGCCGATCTCCCGCGCGATGGGAGTCGTGTGGCTGATCGCGACGGTCCTGCTGCTGACGGCAGCCGCGACGCGCTACGTGGCGCCGCAATGGTTCTGGGTCGTCGGCGGTGTGGCGCTCGTGCTGTCGCAGGTGCTCGTCATCAGCGCATGGGGAGACCGCGTTGAAGCTCGCGAGGGTCCAACAGCGGCTCGCGCCAGCAGCCCGAATTGTCTCACAATAATCGGGTAGACGCGTCGTCGCAAGCAGCGGAACCTGCGTCTGCAGCGTTGCCACTTGCACACCTGACGGAGCGTCGCGCTCGGTCGCGAAAGATCGTTCTCATTGAGTGAGTTCTCGCTTGGGCACGAGACTCGGGTCTGCGATCTTGGGGAGCCCGCGCACCAGCGTGGGTTGGTACGCGAACGGGGGGGATGATGGGTTCGGCTCGCGCGCAGGTGATGGGGACGCACCGCGTCCATGTGGTCGAGGATTCGGAGATGGAGGCGAAGTTCAGCGCCCCCGCCGGGCTGGCGATTCTCGAGCACACCCACCTCGACGCTCCGTTCGCGATCGTCACCGTTGGGGAGCTCGCTGTCGACGCGCTGCATGCCGGAGCGCACGACGACGTGCGCAAACATCGAATCGCACGACTGGCGTCTGCGCCGCGTGCCGACATCGAGGGTCCGATCACGTGACCGCAGCCGATCCAGACGCGCGGCTTCGACTCGTGTCCGAGACCACGCGTGCCTTTGCCGAGGCCACGACGGACCTCGGGCGCCTGCTGGAGACGATCGCGGATCGCGTCGCGACCACGATCGGCGACTCCTGCGCGATCCTGATGCTGTCCGAGGACAACGCGCGGCTCATCCCCGTGGCACTGGCCGACCCCGATCCGGTGGTGCTCGAGCTGTCGCGTAGCGTGCTGATGGAGCCGGTCACGCTCGCAAGCCACCCGGTCGTGCAGGCCGTGGTCGCCACCGGTGAGCCTTACCTGCGGCCCGTTCTCGATCTCGAGGAGATTCGCCCTCCGCGCACGACGGCACGCTACTACGCCTTCGTGCAGCGTATCGGGCTGCACAGCATGTTGATCGTCGGACTGCGCGTGCGTGGTGAGACGATCGGCGTCCTGGCCCTGTCGCGCCACAAGACCGGGAGCGCCGCGTATGGCACATCCGACGTGACGCTCTCGCAGATCCTCGCCGATCATGCAGCACTCGCGATCGCGAATGCTCGGCTGTACGAGGCCGAACGCTCCGCGCGAACCGCCGCACAACAGGCCGACCTGGAGTTGCGCGAGGCCGAACAGTCGCACCAGCGCTTCTTCGATCACAGCCCCCTCGCGATGCTGATCTTCGACTCGGAGACCCAACAGATGCTCGCGGTGAACCAGGCCGCGCTCGCACTGTACGGCTACACCCTGGAAGAGTTCATGGCGCTACGCGTCCCGGATCTTCGGGGTCCGGACGAAGCGACGCACGCGGCGACCAGACTCGCCGCGGCCGGGGCCGCGGATCTGGTGACGACCGCACGCATCCGGAAACGTGACGGTCGTGTGATCGATGTCGAGGCCTGGACCAACGCGGCCACATTCGCCGGCCGGCCCGCCCGGTACGTCGCGGTAAGCGACCTCAGCGATCGGTCGAGCCTGCGCGAGGCCCGAGCGTCGGAGGCGCGGTTTCGCGCGTTACTCGAAGGCGCCCCCGACGCGGTGGTGCTGGTCAACGATCGCGGCATGATCGTCCTGGTCAACGGGCAAACAGAGCGCCTGTTCGGCTACTCGCGAGCAGCGTTGATCGGGCAGCCCGTGGAGATGTTGATCCCGGAGCGTTATCGCGAGCGGGACCCAGAGCACCGCGGCGGATACTTCGCTGATCCCAGGATCCGCACGATGGGCTCGGACCTCGAGTTGCGCGGGTTGCGCAAGGACGGCAGCGAGTTCCCCGTCGAGATCAGCCTGAGCCCCGTGATGTCGGAGCTCGGCGGTCTCGTGATCAGCGCGATTCGCGACGTCACGCAGCGCGAGGAGATCCGGACCGCGCTCCTCGTCGCCAACCGGGAGCTCGAGGCGTTCAGCTATTCGGTGGCTCATGATCTGCGCGCCCCGCTACGCGCGATGAACGGCTTCGCGCAGATGGTGCTGGACTCCTCCAGAGACAGACTCGACGAGGAGGGTCTGGATTGCCTGGAGGAGATCCTCACCAACTCGCGCAAGATGGGGGCGCTGATCGACGCGCTGCTGGCGCTCGCGCGGATGTCGAGGACGGAGCTCCGGGCCCATTTGGGCGACCTGTCTGCGATGGTCCGCGCGGTCGCCCGTCAGCTCGCGACAAGTCACCCGGATCGCTCACTCGACATCACGATCCAGGATGGGCTCCACGCGACCTTCGATGCGCGCCTGATCGAAGCGCTGCTCGTGAACCTGCTCGGAAACGCCTGGAAGTTCACGAGCAAGGTAGCCCACGCACGCATCGAGTTTCTCGCCATCGACGCCAACGGCGGCAGGTCCTATTGCATCCGCGACAACGGCGCGGGGTTCGACATGCAGTTCGCGGAGAATCTGTTCGCGCCGTTTCAGCGCCAGCACTCCGTCCATGAATTTCCGGGGACCGGCGTCGGCCTGGCGACGGTCCAGCGGATCGTCCACCGCCACGGCGGACGGATCTGGGTCGAGGCCGCGCCCGGCCGAGGCGCAGCGTTTTACTTCACCCTGCCCGGCTCACGAACCGCGGAGTCGTCGTGAGTACCGCCCAGCGCAGGGCTTCGCGCCGCCCGTTCGTGTGGATGGCGATCGCCTTCCTGCTGCTGGGTGCCGTCGCGATCGTGACCTACGCGATGACGAGCACCCAGGTCAAAAACACGCGCCGGGTAGAGCATTCCCACACCGTCATCGAGACCGTCGGGACGCTCGCCGAGCACATCGCCAAAGCACGGCGATCGGAGCGTGGATACTTGCTCACGGGTGACCCTGCCGAGCTCGGGCCCTTCGAACTAGAAATGCACCGGACGCGCGACGCGGTCCACCAGCTGCGATCCCTGACCGCGGACAACCCTGCGCAGCAAGTTCGGCTCTCCGCCGTGGAGCCATTGGTCGAGGCTGTCCTCGCCCACCTGACCAACGCGAACGCGATGCGGCACGGCCGGTCGGTAGATGCAGACGACATGGTCGCAGTGATCCGCGAAGGTGATGCACGGATGAGTCGAGTCAACCCGATCCTCCGGGACCTACTCGATGAGGAGCGCCGACTCCTGGCGGTCCGGGCTGGTGTGATGGCGGCTGGTGTGGCGCGCACCCACACGATCCAGATCGCGGGCACTGGCGTCAGCGTGGTCCTCCTGCTGCTGGCCTTCATCGGCCTGCGACGGGAGATCCAGCGGCGAGCCGCCTCCGACGTGGCGCTGAGGCGCAGCGAGACCGCGACGCGCGAGCTCAACAACGACCTCGAACGCCGGGTGCAGGTCCGGACCGCCGAGCTCGAAGCCTCGAACCGCGAGCTGGAAGCGTTCAGCTATTCGGTCGCTCATGATCTGCGCGCGCCCTTGCGTAGCTTGAGTGGCTTCTCCGAGATCCTGCTCGAGGATTACCGAGACCAGCTCGACGCCGACGGCGTGGACGCGCTCGAGCGAGTTCGTGACAACGCGCGCAAGATGGCGGTGCTGATCGACGCACTGTTGTCGCTGTCCCGCATCACCCGCAGCGCCGTGAAGCCCGCCACGGTGGATCTCTCCGCGATCGTTCACTCGGTCGCGACCACGCTGCGTGGCAACGAGCCTCGCGAGCAGCTCGTGCTGGTCATCGCCGACAACGTCACGGCCATCCTCGCGCCCGACCTCGCCCGAACGCTGATCGAGAAGCTCCTCGAGAACGCGTGGAAATACACGTCGAAGCAGGCGACGCCACGGATCGAATTTGGCACCGATCAGATCGAGGGACGGCGAGCGTTCTTCGTCAGAGACAATGGCGCCGGCTTCGACATGACGCATGCCGCGAAGCTGTTCGTGCCGTTTCATCGGCTGCATACCGAGGCGGAGTTTCCCGGGACCGGCATCGGCCTGTCGATCGCAAAGCGGATTGTCAGTCGCTGCGGAGGCGAGATCTGGGCCGACGGCAAGGTCAACCAGGGGGCGTCGTTCTACTTCACCGTCGCCGAGACATCACCGAGGACCACATGACGAAGATCATCCTGCTCGTCGAAGACAATCCCAGCGACGAGAAGCTCACACTTCGGGCGTTCAAGAAGTCCGGTGTCGCCAACGAGATCACGGTCGTGCGGGACGGCGCCGAAGCGCTCGACTACGTGTTCGGGACGGGCACGCATGCCGGCCGAGACATCACGCAGCTGCCATCGATCGTCCTGCTCGATCTCAAGCTCCCCCGGGTCGAGGGTCTCGAGGTCCTGCGGCGGATCCGTGCGGACGAACGTACGAAGCTGCTCCCCGTCGTGATCCTGACGTCTTCCAAGGAGGAGGAGGACATCGCACGCAGCTACTCGCTCGGTGCCAACGCCTATGTCCGCAAGCCCGTAGAGTTCTCGGAGTTCGTCGAGGCCGCGAAGACCCTCGGGCTGTTCTGGTTGCTCCTGAACGAACCTGCGCCAAAACGCCCCGGGACCTGACCCTGGCGGCCCACTGCCATCCTGTCGGGGCGGATGAGGTTTCTTGACGCTCCGGAGGTGCGCTACGGTTCGCGCGTGCTGATCGACGCGCGCACCTTCCGGACCCTCGTCACCGCCCGCGACCTGCTCGCCAGTGAGGAGCACGACGCGGACACGGTTCGCGCGATCGCGGAGCGGCTCGGCGAGTCGCCGTACCAGCTGATCCGTCGGTTCGCCGCGGTCTACGGCACCACGCCACATC
The DNA here is from genome assembly GCA_037720695.1 of Kofleriaceae bacterium. Taxonomy (GTDB): domain Bacteria; phylum Myxococcota_A; class Polyangia; order Haliangiales; family Haliangiaceae; genus JABFXX01. The sequence continues at coordinate 48,838 of JBBJLY010000019.1, forward strand.
AGTTCCGGACCCAGGCGCGGCTCGCACGCGCGAAGCGGCTGCTGGCCGCCGGCACGCCGGTCACGGACGTCTGCATGGAGGTTGGATTCTCGAGCCTCGGCAGCTTCTCGGCGCTGTTCACGCGCTGGGTCGGCTCGTCACCGATGCGGTACCGGCGCGCGGTCCAGGTTCCCCGCACCTCGATGCCGGTGATCCCGGGCTGCTTCGGCCTGCTCGCCGCGATGCCATCACGCAATTCTCGAGAAGCCTCGCGCGCGTGACTTGGGCACACTCCGCCCATGCTCCAGATCAAGCTCACCAGCATCATGGTCGACGACCAGACCAAGGCCCTGGCGTTCTACACGGAGGTGCTCGGGTTCACGACGCAGATGGATTTCCCGGTCGGGGAGTACCGCTGGATCACGGTCGCCGCGAGCGGGCGCGATGATCTGCAGCTCGCGCTCGAGCCCAATGCCAATCCGGCCGGCAAGGCGTTCCAGGACGCAATGTTCGCGCAGGGCATCCCGGTCGCTTCGTTCGAGTCCCCCGATCTCGATGCCGAGTTCGAGCGCCTGACCAGGTGCGGGGTCGCGTTCACTCGTGCCCCGATGTCCGCCGGCGCGGTCAAGGTGGCCGTGTTCGCGGACACCGTCGGAAATCTGATCCAGATCCACCAGCCGCTGTAGCGTTGCTCGCTGCGCGGACTGGTCGGCGCTCAAAATCTCCGGCGGTCGCCGCGCTGTTACAACCGCTCAGCGCCCGCGCAAGCGAAACCGCTGGATCTTGCCGGTCGCGGTTTTCGGGAGCTCGTCGACAAACTCGATCCACCGCGGGTACTTGAACGGCGCCAGCTGGGTCTTGACGTGCGCCTGGAGCTCCGCCACCTCGACGATCGCGCCGGGCGCGCGCACGACGTACGCGCGCGGCTTGGTCAGGCCGTCACCATCCTCGTGGCCGACGACCGCAGCCTCGAGCACTGCGGGATGCGCGGCCAACGCCGATTCGACCTCGAACGGGGACACCCAGATCCCGCCGACCTTCAGCATGTCGTCCGCACGACCGCCATAGGTCCAGCGGCCCTCGGGATCTCGCGTGTAGCGATCGCCGGTCCGCGTCCACGGGCCGTGAAACGTCTCGAGGCTGCGCGCGCGGTCGTTCCAGTAGCCGGTGCAAGCGGACGGACCTCGCACCCACAGCGAGCCTTCCTCGCCGTCGGCCACCGGGCGGCCATCCTCGCCGCGGAGGTCGAGGTCGTACCCCGGCACGGGTCGTCCCGTCGTGCCGTAGGCGATGTCGCCAGGACGGTTGCTGAGGAAGATGTGCAGCATCTCGGTGGAGCCAATGCCGTCGAGGATGTCGGTGCCGGTGCGCTCGCGCCAGCGCTCGCCGACGTGACGCGGCAAGGCCTCTCCGCCGAGGTCGAGACCCGCAGCGGGTCGCCCGCGGCGAACGCCGGGTCGGCGAGCAGCGCGGCGAACAGCGTCGGCACGCCGCAGAAGATCGTCGGTGCGTGCGTGCGCATCGTGCGGGTCACCGCGGCGGGCGTCGGGCGTTCTGCGAGCAATACGGCGGTCGCGCCGACCGAGAACGGGAACGTCAGCGAGTTGCCGAGGCCGTACGCGAAGAACAGCTTTGCGGCCGAGAACACGACGTCGTCGGGCGTGATGCCGAGGATCGCGCGGGCATACAGCGCGGCGGTATGCGCCGGGCTCGACTGCAGGTGGAGCGCGCCCTTGGGCTTGCCGGTCGAACCGGACGAGTACAGCCAGAACGCGATGTCATCGCACGTGGTGTCGGCCACCTCGTGGAGCGGCGACGCGGCGTCGACGAATGGTTCCCACGGCGCGAGCCCACCTGCATCGCCGCCGAGCGGGCTGCGCGAGACCGCGACCGCGAGCTCGGGGAGCTCGGTGATCGCTGGCCCCAGCTTGTCGACCAGGGCATCACTCACGATCAGGGCGCGCGCACGCGAATCACGAAGCAGGTACCGATAGTCGTCCGGCGTGAGCAGCGTATTGAGCGGCACCGGAATCGCGCCGAGTGCGATCGCCCCGAGGAACACCGCCGGCAGCTCGACCGTGTCGAGCATGCACAGCGCGACGCGTTGTTCGCGTCCGACCCCGAACGCGTGCAGCGCAGCCGCCGCCCGACGTACGCGCTCGGCCAGCCAGGCATAGGTGTGGCGGCCATCATCATCGATCACCGCGACACGCTCGCCGCGGCCTTCGATCACGTGGCGATCCAGAAGATCTGCAGCCAGGTTGTACGCACGCGGCAGGTCGACCCGCGGCGGGACGGTCGTCGGGTCGACGGACGAGAAGGCCATTCCGCGAGCCTAGCGCGACCGCGGCGCACTTGGATGCCGGCGACCGCCGACCGGTTACGCACGCGCGATTTTGCGCGACAAGGCAGGTGTGCGCGACGAGCCACGCGGCGATCGCACACCTAGAGTCCGATCATGGCGCGCTCCAACAAGCCCAGTTCGTCCCGACGCACTCCAACCCAGCGCAAGGCGCTCACCAAGCTGAGCAAGCTGATGCGAGGTATCGATCTGTGCATGATGACCACCGTCGGAGATCGGGGGGCGTTTCACACCCGACCGATGTCGAATAACGGCGAGGTGGAGTTCGATGGCGACGCGTGGTTCTTCAGTCACCGCGATTCGGTGAAGATCAAGGAGCTCAAGCGCGATCCCAGCGTCAGCCTGTCCTACGTCGGCGGCACCAAGACGAAGCCGGTATGGATTGCGCTGACCGGTCGCGGTGAGGTGATCCGCGACGAGGAGACCAAGCGCGAGCTGTGGGTCGACGAGCTCGAGCGCTGGTTCGACGGCGGTCCGGAGGATCCGGAGGTCGTCGTGATCAAGGTCAGCGCGAAGCGCATCCAGTGGTGGCAATACGATGAGGGCGGTGAAATCTCGATCTGATCGTCGCGTGTCGAACGCGTCGGCCAGGAGGAACCGTGGCAGCGCCCGATGCGGCTCTCGGGAAATCCCTGGCGCCAGCAGTGTGGTGACCCCGTCGGTGATTGCGTAGAGTGGTCACATGGTGACTGGGCGCGGGGAGACGTGGCTCGACGCCCACGGCCGGGTGCTCGAGATGATCGTCGGCGGCCAACCGCTGCCAGAGGTACTGGCAGCGCTGTGCGAGGTGGTGGTGACGCAACTCGCCCATCCCCAGCGCGCGGTCATCTTGCTGCCGGACGCCGGGATCGCGACGGCCCCCATCGAGGGCGTGGTTCCCGCGTGGTCGGTCTCGATCCGATCGGCGGCCGGTGTCGTGCTCGGCACGCTCGCCACCTACGCGCGTGACGCGCGCCCGCCAGAGCCCGACGAGCTGCGCACGCTCGAAATGCTCGCGCGTACCGCAGCCCTCGCGATCGAGCGCGATCGAACAGATCGCGTACTTCACGATGCCGGGCGACGACACGAGTTCCTGACCTCGCTCGCCGCCGCGACCCAGCCGCTCGCCGAGCCGACCGAGCTGATGGCCACGACCGCGCGGCTGCTCGCGGAGCACCTGGACGTCGACCGCTGCGCGTACGCAAATATCGAAGACGAGACGGTGTTCGACATCACGGGCGACTACGCGCGGGACGTGCCGAGCATCGTCGGGCGCTGGCCGGTCGCCGCGTTCGGTGCAGCGTGTGTCGAGCATATGCGCGCCGGTACCGCATACGTCGTCGTCGACAGCGAGGCCGATCCGCGGATCGGACCGGAGGACGTCGCCGCGTATCGCGCCACCACGATCCGAGCGGTGGTCTGCGTGCCCCTCCACAAGCAGGGCGTGTTCACCGCTGCGATGGCGGTGCACCAGCGGACGCCCCGGCGCTGGACCCCGGACGAGATCGGCCTGATCGGGTCGGTAGTCGCACGGTGCTGGGAGGCGCTCGAGCGCGCGCGCGCGACCCGCGCGTTACAGGACAGCGAGGCGCGTTACCGGACGATGGTCGAAGCCTCGCCCGACTGCGTCAAGCTGATCGGCGCGGACGGCATGCTGCTGCAGATCAACCCCGCCGGGCTCCGCATGATCGAGGCAGACGCCGGGCAGCCCGTGATCGGCCGCAGCATCTACGACGTGGTCGCGCCAGAGCATCGCGAAGCGTACTGCCGATTCAACGAGCGCGTGTGTAGCGGCCACAGCGAAGGCTTGGGCTTCGACGTCATCACGCTCGGCGGCCAACGTCGTACGCTCGAGGTCACGGCCGTGCCCCTGCCCGCCCCGGGTGGCGGCTTCATGCAGCTCGGGATGACCCGCGACGTCAGTCAGCGGGTCGCAGCACAGACTGCGCTGACCGAGAGTCGTGCTCGGCTCGATTATGCGGTGCGATTGTCAGGCGTCGGCTTCTGGTACTGCGATCTGCCATTCAACGACCTCGAGTGGGACGCCCGGGTCAAGCAGCACTTCTTCCTCGGGCCCGACGCGAGGGTCACGATCGACACGTTCTACGACCGCATGCATCCCGAGGATCGCGAGCCGACCCGAGTCGCGATCGACGTTTCGATCACCAACCACAGCTCGTATGACGTCGTCTACCGGACCGTCGATCCCGCGAGTGGCGCGATCAAGTGGATCCGCGCGCTCGGTGGCGCGATGTATACCGCCGATGGCACCCCGCTGCGCTTCGATGGCGTCACCGTCGACGTCACGGCGAACGCACAGCTCAACCACCGGTTGCGCGATCAGGATCGACTGAAGGACGAGTTCCTCGCGACGCTGGCGCACGAGCTGCGCAATCCGCTCGCCCCGATCCGCACCGGGCTGAGCGTCCTCCAGCACGGTGGTGACGAGCACGACCTCCGGCACGTGCGCGAGATGATGAGCCGCCAGCTCGGGCACCTCGTGCGCCTGGTGGACGACCTGCTCGACATCTCTCGTGTGACGCTCGGCAAGGTGACACTCGTCAAGCAGCGGCTCGACTTCCGCAGCGTGCTGGACAGCGCACTCGAGACTGCGCGCCCCCTCGTCGAGGCCAACGGACACGAGCTGGTCGTGCAGCTCGCCAGCGAGCCGATGCCGCTCGAGGTCGATCCGACGCGGATCGCGCAGGTGATCGCAAATCTGCTATCCAACGCCGCGAAGTACACGCCGCGCGGTGGTCGCATCGAGATCGGCGCAAAATCCGACGGCACGCGGGTCTCGATCCACGTCTCGGACAACGGCGTCGGCATTCCAGGAGATCTGCTGCCGCGCGTGTTCGAGATGTTCATGCAGGCCACGCAGTCGATCGATCGTTCGCAGGGCGGGCTCGGCATCGGCCTCACGTTGGTCCGCAACCTCGTCAAGATGCACGGCGGGACCGTCGAGGCCCACAGTCCCGGGCCAGGCCACGGGAGCACGTTCACCGTGACGCTGCCACTCGACGCGAGCGCCGTCGCGACCGTCTCCGAGGCGCCAGCGCTGCCGGTGACGCGCGGCATGAAGATCCTCGTGGTCGACGACAACATCGATGGCGCCGAGACGCTCGCGATGTTGCTCGAGCTCACCGGTAACGAGACCCGGATGGCGCACACGGGACGCACCGCGCTCGCCGTCGCGTCCGAGTTTCATCCCGACGTCGTCTTGCTCGACATCGGGCTACCCGAGCTCGACGGCTACGAGGTCGCGCGACATCTCCGCAGCGATCCCCTGCTTCCGCAGCCGTTGCTGGTCGCGTTGACCGGATGGGGCAGCGACGAGGATCGCCAGCGCGCACAGCACGCCGGCTTCGATCGTCACATGGTGAAGCCGGTCGACAGCGCTCACCTCGCCGAGGTGCTCGCGAGCGTTCGCCCGCGCGGCTAGCCTGCGCACAGCAAGACCACCAGTTAGATCAGCATGCCGGCGAGCTGTGGCAACGTGTTCGTCGTCGAGTGGAACACCGCCGCCGGCCACAGGCTGCGATCGCTCCGCACCGTCAGCCATCCACACACGAGCCCGAACGCGAACGTCCGGATAAACACCAGTGGCTCGAAGCTCGCAACCGCGATGTGCGCGAGCCCGAACAGCAGCGCGGTGATCAGGATCGGCGCCACGCGCGAACGCGTCGCAGCGGACAACAGCGACAGCACCACGCCGCGATAGAACAGCTCCTCGTCGATCGTCGGGAGGGTGAGCTGGAACGCGATCGTCTCACCGTCGAACGGGCGTGGCCACATCACCAACAGCGACACCACAAACGCGAGCACGGCGACCGCCCCGAGCCCGAGGTAGACCACCGGATCCCCGGCCGGGAGGCGCAGCCAGCGTCGGCTATCCGCAGGATCGACGAGCGCCGCGAACCCGAGCCCCGCGGCGATCGCGAACAGCTTCCCGGTCCAGTTCCAGTAGCCGCCCAGCAGGCGGGCCTCGGGGACATGCAGCGGCAGGCGCAACACGACGTCGTGCACGACGATCGCGACCATGGCGATCGCGAGCGGACGCCACCACCGCGGATTCGCGCGATCGCGCAGGATGATCGCGAGCGCGAGCACCGCCCCGAGGGCAACTGCGAGATCGAGCGCGTCGTCAACCATGCCGGGATGCTAGGGCGCCGGCGAGCTGGTCGGGCCTGCGCGGCTCGATGTTTTCTGCCACGCCGTCAGCTGCCGTGGAGCTTGCTCACAACCTCCTCGATGGCTGCGACCAGCATCCTGCCGGTCATCGGCTTCATGATCACGCGATCGACGAGCGCAGCGACCTCGGGCCCGACCGCCTGGCCGGTGAACATCATGATCGGGATCCGGGGCGCGAGCGCGCGAATCTGCGGCACGTAGGTCTCGCCCGGACCGCCGTACATCGAGCGATCGAGCAGGATCAGATCGGGCGGGGTCTGGGTCGCGAGCCGCTCGAGGCCGGCCTCGCCACTCGCGACCGGATCAACGTCGTAGCCCTCGCTCTCGAGCAGCGAGCTCACGGCACCGCGGATCGAGTCGTCGTCGTCGACGAGCAGGATGCGGCGGCGCGCGGGCGCCGGCGGAGATACCGCGGCAAGCGGCACCTGCGCGGGGGAGCTCGCCGGCAGGGTCACCACAAGCGTCGTGCCAGCACCCGGCACGGACGTGCAGGTCATGGTGCCGTCGAGCTCGCGCACGATCGCGTAGCTCGTCGTGAGGCCGAGGCCGGTCCCGCGTCCGATCTCCTTGGTCGAGAAGAACGGATCGAAGGCGCGGCGAATCAGCGCCGCATCCATCCCGATCCCGTTGTCGGAGATCGTGATCCGGACGGTGCGGTCCTCGGGGCGTGTCGGATCGATGACGGTCATGACGCCGACGGCGATCACCGAGTCGGTGCGCCCCGCGACCGCATCTCGCGCATTGACGAGCAGGTTCATGAGCACCTGCTCGATCTCGTTGGGAGCGCATCGGATCGCGGGCAGGTCCTCGGCGAGCTCGAGCGTCAACCCGATGTGGCGATCGAACGTGTTGCGGCACATCGCGACGACCTGCGTGATCAGTGCACCGACATCGCATGGCCGCCGGTCGGGCTGCGCACGCTGGCCTGCGAACGTCATCAGCTGGCGCACCATCTCGGCACCACGGAGCGCGGACTCGAGCGCGCCATCGATCAGCCGCCGGTTGTCCCCGGTGAGCCGCTTGGAGAGCACCTCGAGCGTCCCCATCACGACAGTGAGCATGTTGTTGAAGTTGTGCGCGACACCCGCCGTGAGATGGCCGACCGCGTCGAGCCGCTGCACGTGACGTAGCTGCTCCTCGAGCTCGCGCTGTTGCGTGACATCGAGGCTGCCGCCGATCATCCGCGTCGGCCGGCCCTCGGCATCGAGCTCGGTGCGACCGCGCGAGAGGATCCAGCGGATGCCGCCATCGTCGCGGATGATGCGGTGGATCGGGCCACTGAACGGACCACCCGCGAGCGATGCCGCAGTATTGGCGCGCACGAGCTCGCGGTCGTCGGGGTGGACGAGGTCTTCGATGTAGTTCATCAGATCGACCGGCTTCGCGCGGCCATAGACCTCGTGGGTGCGCGGGTACCAGTGGACCGCGTTGCTCGCCGGGGTCCAGCTCCACAGCCCGATCCCGGTGGCCTCGACGGCGACGCGCAGCTCTTCCTCCGACCGCCGCAGCGCGAGATCGCGCAGATGCAGCCGGGTGACGTCGACCGACACGAGGCAGACGCCGCGCCGTCCCGAGCGATCCGCGAGCGGCGTGACGAACGTCTCGTACTGCCTCGGTCCGCCATCGGGGCCGGGAGAGGTCGCCTCGTACCCACCGGGCTGGCCGGTCGCCTGCACGCGCTCGATACAGGCGATCGCGGGGGCGACCGAGTCGGGATCAAAGAAGTCGCGGATGTCACGACCGACGACTTCCTCCATCGTCATCCCGGCCTGCACGCGGTTCATGTAGATGATCCGCTTGTCGGCGTCGGTGCGGATGATGAACGCGGGCACCGCGCCGAGTAGCGACTCGAGGAAGGCCGCGGCGTCGTTGCCGGACGAGCGTTCGGCTGCAGCCAGCTGACGCCGGAGCTCGGCGCACTCGCGCTCGAGGGCGGCCACCCGTTCGTCCATGGGCCATCCTATCGCGAGATGCGCACGGCGGCGGTCAGCAGACTTCGATCGTACAGACGCCGGAACACGCCGCGCGGCATTGCGTCCTGTTGAGATACGTCTTGCCATTCGACGAGCACGTGTAGCTGCACGTTCCGGTGGCGACGACGTCGGCCGTCTCGGTGGTGGCTGCAGGTTGCGAGCTGCTCGCGGTCGCAGCGAACATCCCGGTGGTCATGAGTGCGGCAATGATCCATTTCGTCATGGCACGACGATAGACCAGCTCTCGCGACGATGTGCGGTCGACGGGTCCGGATGATTCTGCCGCGCTTCCTCGCGTAACCGCGCATACCGGTGAGAGGCTCGGTGCTCGCACGCAGGCCTGACACCATCCTTACTTCGTCGCCGGCGCGGTTGCGGCACGCTTTGCTCGTGCAACGCCCCCGCCCTGTCTTGCGTGTCGCGATCCTGGTCCTGGCCGTCGCGTGCCTCGCGCTCACGATGTGCGCACGCAGCCGCCCGACCCAACCCAGGCCCGCACCCGCGCCGCAAGCCAAGCCGATGGCGCCCGACGCGGGGCTCGAGCAAGGCAACGTGGAACAGCGCGAGCCCTCGCGCTTTCCGGCGACCAAGGCACCCGGACGCCTCTACTGATGCTCGCCCAGCTCGGACACGCGACGCTGCAGCTGGCAGCGCTCGGGCTCGTGCTCGGTGCGGTGGAGTGGGCATATCCCAACCGCGCCGCGCAGCGCCGTTTGCGACCTCAGCTCGCGACCGATCTCGCGTTCTACTTCGGACAGCACGTCGTGTGGCTCGGGGTCGAGCTCGCCGGCCTCGCAGGGGTGGGTGGCCTGCTGACGCTCGTGATCCCCGCATCGGTCGGACTGTGGTTCGATGCCCAGGCCTGGCCCCTGCGTGTG
>JBBJLY010000020.1:0-58190 GCA_037720695.1 Kofleriaceae bacterium
GGACCGGCGTCGGTCCGTCCGGGTCGATCGCGTTGCGCGCGCATTTGCCGCCGCTGCCGCGCGCCGCGGTGTACCTGCGTTACGACGGCGCGCTGCTGTACGACGCAGGCGAGCGCGCGGGGCTGAGCTCGTTCACGCTCGGTCTCGAGCTCGGCTTCTGATCCAGCGTTCGTAGTACAACGCGCGAGTGCGCCACATCCAGCTCGTCGTCGAATACGACGGCACGTCGCTCTGCGGCTGGCAACGTCAGGCAACCGGGCCGACCGTGCAAGCGCACCTCGAGAAAGCACTCGCGAAGCTGCTCGTGCACGCGGTTTCGGTCACGGGCGCCTCGCGCACGGACGCAGGTGTCCACGCACGCGGCCAGGTCGCCAGCTTCCATACCGAGCGCACGATCCCGCTGCACGGGATCCGGCGCGGGCTCAACACGATGTTGCCGGACTCGATCGCGATCCGCGAGGCGAGCGAGGTCGGCGAAGATTTTCATCCGCGGTTCTCCGCGACCGGCAAGCACTACCGCTACTCCATCTACGGTGCGCGCGATCGGTCGCCGCGGTGGCGCGACCGCGCCTGGCACCACCCCGATCCGCTGGCGATCGAGCCGATGTGCGAGGCCGCGACTTACCTGGTTGGGGAGCACGACTTCACGTCGTTCCGCGCTGCCGGCTGTGCCGCGAAGACCGCGGTGCGCCGGATCGAGTCGGTCGAGGTCAGCCGCGCTCCGGACGACCTCATCATCGTGGATGTCCGCGGCAACGCGTTCCTCCGGAACATGGTGCGAATCCTGGTCGGGACCCTGGTCGAGGTCGGCGAGGGCGAGCGTGCCGCGAGTCAACTACCCGAGATCATTGCGGCGAGAGATCGAACGCGGGCCGGCCTGACCGCGCCAGCGCGGGGCCTGGAGCTGGTGTCGGTGCAATACGACGGCAGCCGGCCAGCCCGGGCACCGCGCAGCGTCCCCGCGCCTGACAATGTGTAAGATGCGGCCACGACTCGCGTTGCATAGGTGTCCGTGGCCTCCGAAACCGCTGACGATCAGCACCGTGTAGAGCTCGCCGAGGAGCAGCGGTTGGTCGAGGAGGCTCAGCAGGGCAACCTCGACGCCATGCGCCCGATCCTCGAACGCTACGCCGCGCCACTCTACGGCACGGTGATCCTGCCCCGACTCGGGGACTCGGTCTCCGCCGAGGAAGTGCTCCGCGACACGCTCGCGACCGCGGTCGAGAAGATCAAGCGGTTCACGTGGCAGGGCAAGTCGATCTACCCGTGGCTGCGGCAGATCGCGATCAACAAGGTGTTCGACGTTCATCGCCAGTCCAAGCGCTCGCGGCGGCTCGCCGACGCGATGGCGCACGAGCTCGCGACCGAGTCCGATCCGACCACCCACGCCGACATGCAGTTGATGGCCAATCAGGAGCGCCGCGCACATCGCGACCGGATCGATGACACCCTGGGTCAACTCCAGGACCGATACCGCACGGCAATCGAGCTACGCTTGGTACAGGAGCTACCCCGCGAGGAGTGCGCCCGTCGCCTCGGGGTCACGATCGGGACGTTCGACGTCTTGCTGTTCAGAGCGGTACGCGCGTTCCGCAAGCAGTTCGGGGATCGCGCGGACAAGGAGCAACCATCCTGATGTCTACCGACGACGACGATATCCTCTCGGCCAGCGTGCCGGACGCCGATGCGGAGCCCACCGCGGCCGAGCTCGCGCACGCCAGGACGTTCGCCGAGCTGGTCGACAAGACGCTCTCGGGACGCACGCCGGCTGCGATGTCCGCGGATGACCGCGCGCTGCTCGAGGTCGCAACCGTGATCCGTGTGACCCGGGGTGCGCTCGAGCTCGCGCCGCAACGCAGTCGCTCGATCGTCGAGGATGCGCTGCGCCAGGCTGTGGGTGCCCACCCGGCGGCGGCTTCGATGGGCGGGGCCACGCCGATCACCTCGGCGCGCCGGCGGCGCTGGGTGCCGTGGGCGATCACGGCCACCAGCACGGTGATCGCGGCGGCAGCGATCATGCTGATGTGGTTGCGCACGCCGAAGCAGGTCGCGCCGGTCGCACCGATCGCGCAGCACCAGGAGCTCCCCGTGAACTGGATGTCGCGCCCGGTCGAGCTCCCAGGCCCGATCGCGCGCGAGCAGTCGGGCGATGCGATCTCGCGCATCGATTACATCTTCGCCGATCGACTCGACGGCTTCCGCGAGCGACGTTTGCGTGGAGGCAAGCCATGAAGTCGATCCTGCACGTGGCGATCGCGCTCGGCGTGCTCGCCGGTTGCACGTCACCCGACCGCGAGCCAGCGGGAGGCTCGGCCTCTGTGACGCGCGTCGCTGAGCCCGAGGACGTGATCGATCAGGACCTGATGGTCGCACTCGCCCAGGCAAAGAATTTTCATCACAAGGCCAAGGTCTACATGACCGATGGCAAGCTGGCCGAGGCCACCACATCCGTGCGCGAAATCCTGTCGCTGCGCTTCCCGGCCGGCGCACCGGAGGCCGAGGACGTGCGGCTGGACGCCCGCGCCCTGCTCGCGAAGCTGCTGGTCAGCCAGGGCCAGCTGGACGAAGCCATGAGGACCGTCGACGAGGGGCTTGCCCAGGCGCAGCGCGAGACGTTCTTCGTCGCGAACCTGCACACGGTGCAGGGTGAGATCCACGAGGCGCGCGCTGCCAACTTCGATTCGAGCAGCGACAAGGCGCGCGCGGTCGAGGCACGGCGCGCCGCGATCGCGTCGTACGATCGCTCGATCCAGATCAACACCGCGATCCAGAAGAAGCTGATGGAGAAGCGGTGAGGGCGGCCGCGGTCGGGCTCCTGTTCGCGGCGATCATCGTCGCGTGCTCGCGAGGTCCTAGCTCGCACGCCCCAGCGGGGCCGCCGCCTCCGGATCCCGCGTGGCTCATGCGCAACGACATCACCGCGCTATGGACGCAGATCCGGGGGTTTCGCAAGGAAGCCGGCATGGAGCTCGATCCGTTGCCGGCGAACGAGATCGCGGTCGCGCGGATGTCGGTCAGCCAGGCCAAGCGCGTGTGCCCGGAAGGCCATCCGGTCCCCAACGCGTGCAGCGAGGTGTGCAGCCTCGCGGAGGCGGTCTGCGATAACGCTGACGCGATCTGCGGCCTTGCCGACGATCTCGCGAAGCTGCTCGGGAGCGTCGACAAGTACGCGCAGGACAAGTGCACCAACGCAAAGGCGTCGTGCCGCGAGGCCAAGCAGCGCTGCTGCGAGACCTGTCCCAAGGAACCGCCTCCATGATGCGGGGACTCGGCCTTGGGCTCACGTGCGCGATCGTGATCTCGTGCGGCGGCGCGAAGCGTGCAACCCAGTCACCCACGACCCCGGGAGCCAGCGCACCCGAGAGCATGCGCAACCCCCGGGAGACGCGCGCGCAGATCGAGGCGCTCGACGGCAAGATCGCCGCGGACCTCGAGACGCTCCAGCTCGCCCGACCCACCGCGCCGCCGACCACCGGTCCCGATGCGATGGCCGCGGGTGGGATGGCGCGCGATCCGTCGTGCAAGGCGCCAGCGACGCAGACCTGCACCGACAGCTGTCAGCTCGCAGACTCGATCTGCGACAACGCCGGAAAGATCTGCAGCCTCGCGAAGGAGCTCGAGCCCGACCCCTGGGCGAGCGACAAGTGCAGCAGCGCCACCGCGAGCTGCGAAGCCGCACGCACCCGCTGCTGTAGCTGCAGCTGACGCGGTCCGGCCAGGACCTCGAGCACGATCAGAGTGCGTCGGACGCGCCATCGCCAATCGCGCCCCCGTCGTCGCTGACCGCGGCGTCCTCGAGCCCGCCGTCGTCCGGTCCATCGATCCCGGTGTCCGGCGTGGAGCTGTCGGCGGGACCGGCAGCGCCGTCGAGCGGCGTCAGGTCGACCACGCGATCACACGCCGCGATCCCGGCAACCGCGAGCCCGAGCGCGAGCACGATGCGGATCACTTCGCCTCCGGACAGCGTGCGCGCCAGGCGACCGCGAGCTCGCTCGAGCCGTACGCGCGCACCAGCTCGCGGATCCGCGGTGCGGCGGCGCTACACCCACCACTCGCATGCTCGAGCTGGACCAGCATACCGAGCACGTCACGCTGATGCGGCGAGTGCGGATACATCTTGCGATACTCGGCGAGACAGCTCGCAGCCTCACCGTCGCGGGCCTCGACGGCGATCCGGCATGCGAGGTAGCGCGCCGGTTCGGCGAGGCGCGGCGCCGGCAGGGCGAGCAGTCGATCGAGGTGGCGGCGCGCCGCGCCCCACGCGCGCTTGTGGTGTGCGAGGCGCGCCCGGTCATACAGCGCCTGCTCGACGAGCGGCGAGCCCGGATGCTCGGTGACGAGTCGATCGAGCGCGCGATCCGCCGCAGCGGGGTTGCGGTCGGCCAGCGCCAGCTCGGCGGCGCGATACAGCTCGTCGTCGGTCGGCGGTGTTGCCGGTGGCGGTGACGGTGGCGAGCTTGTCGGAGGCGCCACCGCCGGTGGCGGGCTGGCCGGCGGTGCGCTTGGTCCAGCGAGCTGGTTCGGAGGCGAGGACTCGACGACGTTCGTGGGCGCTCGCGAGCCGATCGCGGGACGCGCAGGTCCACGCGAGCTCAACTTCGAGGCAGGCGCGGAATGAGGCGGCACGGGTGTGGTCGCCGCCGCGTCGGTCGGTACAGCGACGGGACTCGTCGACGGGTCATCCGAGGGCGCTGGCATCATGGTCACGGATGAGGCCGGGTTGTTCGGGGCGGCGGGTTCGACAGTGTGCGTGACCTCGGCCCGGAGCTTGGCAGGCCGTTCGACCTGCGCGGTGACGGTGCGCTGGTGCTTCGCGAGCGCATCCTCGATCGCGGGCGCGATCGGCTGCGCGCCACCGCGGCGATCGGAGCACGCCGTCTGGCGGTCGGTGACGAGGTGCGTCCCCGAGGCGGTGGTGACGCGGACCTTGCCGTGCGCGACCGAGACGCAGGCGTGGGCGCCGCGGACCTCGATTGCGAACAGCGTGCCGACGACCTCGACCTCGAGGCCAGGTGCGAGGACACGAAGCGATCGATCGGGGCCGCCGTCGAACTCGGCGAGCAGCGTGCCGCGACGCAGCCGGACCGTGGTCGCGGCGCCCGGCGTCCCGACCAGCTCGACCATCGCGGGACCGATGAGCGCGGCGTGGGTGTGCGGCCCGATCGGCGAGATCAGGGTCGCGCCCGAGGCCACCGAGAGCGTCCGCGGCTTCGCGGGCCGGGTCGCGACGACGAGCACGATCGCCGCGGCCACCGCGAGGCTCGTGGTGATCGCCACCGGGACCGCCCACCGCCGGAGCGCGGCAGGCGCTGGCTCGGCGAGCCGATCTTCGAGCGTGTTCCAGATCCGGGCGCGCTGTAGATCGTCGAGCGTGTCGTCGCGCGTCATCGCGGCTCGCACCAACACGTGACCGCGCGCGACCGCGGCACAGCCGAGACACGCCAGGTCGCGGCCGTCGCAGACGTGGGTCATGGCGCGCTCCGTTCCGCGCGTGCCAGCAGCGCGTCGAGCTCGCGCTGGCCATGCTGGACGCGCTTCGCGACGGTCTCGGGCGTGGCATCGACCAGCTCGCCGATCTCCTCGAACGACAGCCCGTCGACGACGCGCAGCAGGAACGCGATCCGCTTCTTCGGCTTGATCCGCGCGAGCGTCGCGAACACGATCGCGAGGTCCTGACGCGCCGACGCGCGCGCGGCGGGCGAGGCCGCCGGCGACACCAGCTCGTCGAGCACCGTGCCATCGACCAGCGTCGCAGGTCGGCGGGTCTTGCGGCGCAGGTACTCGAATGCGCGGTTGACCGCGATCCGATGGATCAACGTCGACAGTCGCGCCTCGCCGCGAAATCCCGGCAGCGCGCGGTGCAGCGCGAGGAACACATCCTGGGTCAGGTCCTCGCGCTCGGGCACCGGGCCGAGGATCCGGCTCAGCCGGCGATACACGGCAGCCACGTGGGCGCGATAGATCGCGGCGAACGCGGTCGCATCGCCCGCGGCGTGACGCGCGACCAGGGCGGCGTCCTCGTCGGAGACGACCCGCGCGTCGGTGCCACCGATCGTCGCGAGCAGCGCGATCGCGTTGATCACGGCGCGACCTCCATGCCGGCTCCGAACCACGGCGCGAACCGTGGCGTGGTCAGCGCGGTCATGCCGGCGAGCCGATATTCAGTGCGCGTCGCGAACGCGTCGATCCCGGCGCCGAACACCGCATGCACCCGCGACGCGACCGGCACGCGCATCCGGATGCTCGCGCCTCCCCCGGCGAGCACGGTGCTGTCGCCGGTGCCGCTGGACACGAACACGGGCGCCAGCACGACGCTGCCGCGGACCTCCATCATGCCGAGCCGAAGGCCTGCGCCGACGCGCGCGATTCCCGCCGTCAGATCGATCCCGGTGCCGAGCAAGGTCGAGCCGCCGAGCTCGATCGCGAACAGGCCCCGGCCGCGCGGGAGGGTGACGTCGATCGCCGCGCCGCCGAGCATGCGGCCCCAGCCGGCGATCCCGCCCAGCACGCCGACGGTGATCCGCGATGTCGCGGGGGGCTCGATCCGCGCGGTCACAGATGGGGCCGACACGGGCGCGCTCGCCAGATCGTCGAGCATCAGATCCGAGGCCGCGAGTGCGACCAGGCGAGCCGCTGCCGGCCCGCGCAGCCCCTCGACGTCGACCGCGCGCACGCCATCCCGGGTCTCGACCTGAATCCCGGTCGGCGTCAGCGTGACCCGCACGGCGACGCCCGGGCCGTCCGCTGGCAGCCGCATCCGCAATGCCTCGCGCAGCTCGTCGGCGTCGAACGGCGCCGCGAACGTGACCTCGACTCCGATCGCGCGCTCCGCGTACGCCACCGGCGCGGCGCACACGAGGACGGCGAACGACAGCGGCAGGCTCACGCAACCCCTTGGTCGCCAGAGCCCCTGCGGAAAGGAAAAAATCCTTTCGGACCCACCTTTGGCGACCGAGGGGCTGGAGGCATTCATGCGTCGATACTTGTTCGTACTGGTCGCGGCTCTCGGGCTGCTCGGCAGCGCTTGTGGGCTGTACTTCGACGATAGCAAGGGCGAGTCCCGGGGCGGGCCAGGACATCCTGACGGCGGCCAACAGCCCGATGCGAATAGCGACGGCGGCGACGTCCCCTACGACGGTGGCGCGCTCCCTGACGGCTGCGGCGCGGACGCCGGGCCGGACTACCCGGATGCCGGCGATCCGTACCCCGATGCCGGCGATCCGTACCCCGATGCCAGCGACCCGTATCCGACCGACGCGGCGCCCTGGGAGCCGGATGGAGCGATCGACGCGCGGTGAGCTACGCCCACCACAGCTGGAGGGCGGTGGCGAGCGGGCCGGCCAGGCGCTCGACCTTCGCGGCCGCGATGTGCATCTGCGCGAACGGCTCGAACGGATCGGCCAGCGGGTCCCGCCGGACTTCGAGGCACAGCGCGCGGCCCGGACGCGCCATCACGTGATCCCACGCCAGCGTGCTCGGGTGCAGCGGGTAGGTCGCGCTGTCGGCGATCGCGAGGTCGGGCAGGCCGCGCCGGAGCGCCTCGACCACCTGCGCCGGCGCGTGATCCTTGCCTTCGGCGTCGCGCGCGATCACGTCGAGCTCGGGCCGCAACGGCCACGTCGAGACCACCTCGGGCCGATATGCGTCGCGCAGGCTCTGCACGATGTTGTCGTCGACCTCGACGTCGACGCTGCGCGGTGCATACGAGTGCAGCAGCAGGACCGCGCCGTCGTCGCGCAGCCCGGCGACCTGCGCGCGGACGGCCGCGACGTATTGATCATAGACGTCGCGCAGCAGCGCGCGATCCTCGTGCGACGTGATCCACGGCATCAGCCCGGGCGTCACCTTGCCGGCCTTGAACTCCGCGGGCGCCGCGTCGATCCGGCGGTTGCAGTCAATGAACGTGCGTGGGATCAGGCACCGCAGCACGGAGACGGATCGCGTGGGGGCGATCGCGACGAGCGCGCGTGCGGTGGCGAGCGCCAGCTCGGGAGCACCTGCGTCGGTGTTGACGTGGAAGAAGTCGACCAATCCGTCGGGCAGCGGGCTCGTCAGCCGCGCGGCGAGCGCCGCGAAGTCGGCGGTCCGCGTCGCGCCGTGTGGAATCTCGATCACGAGATCCGGCACCAGCTCATCCACCGCGGCTTGTGCGCCGCGCACGATCTCGACATCGAGGATCCCGGGAATCACGACCGGACCATGTCACGGAGTACAGTCGCGCGGTGCAACCGGGTCGCCGTAGCGTAGCGGGGGCGATCTGCGCGCTCGCTACGGCCTCGGCGTCTGCGGGTGGTCTCGTCGTGACCTCCGGCTCGCCGCGATCGATCGGTCGCGCCGGGGTGGGCACGGTGGGCGACGACGGCGGCGGCGCGCTCGTGATCAATCCCGCCGCGATCGCGCGTCGCGACAGCACGCGCGTCCAGCTCGCGCTTCGCCTTCTTCGATGACGAGCTCGCGTGGCAGACCGAGTCGGCCGATGCGCCGGTCTCGCGCGAACAAGCGCCGTCGAGCGTCGCGCCGATGGCGGCGGTGGTCGGCGCGATCGGCTCGTGGGTGATCGGCGCGACCGTGATGACGTCTGCGGTGCAGGAACGCACGCTGCGATCGCCGCGCGATCTGCCGCCCGGCCAGCTCGGCGTGTCCTTCGACTTTCGCTACACCGGGATCAGCGGGTCGCTGCGTCGCGACACGGTCGCGATCGGTGCCGCGCGCCGGATCGGCGACTCGTTTGCGGCTGGCCTCTCGCTCGCGACTTCGCGGGTGACGATGACCGAGGTCCGCCGGATGTGGGCGGGGTTCGCGGGGCGCGACCCGATCGGCGGGCCGGAGCAGGACATCGAGATCGCGTTCGCCGGCGAGGATCGCTTCGTGCCCAGCGCCGTGGCCGGCGTCCTGCTCGCACCCGGCGATGGCGCACTCGAGCTCGCCGCCTCGCTCGCGTGGACCCACACGCTGACGATCGATGCCGACGTCGGCGCGGCTGGCACCGCGTCCGGACCCACGCTCAACCAGAACCTGGCGAGCGGAGAGCTCCGCGTGCGGCAACCGATCACCGCCCGCGCGGCCGGGCGCTACGTCGGGCAGCGGTTCGCGGTCGAGGTCGGTGGCGAGCTGTCGCGTGCGCCACGCGGCGCCGCGAGTAGCGTCTGGCGGGTCAACAACCTGCGCGTGATCGATCGCTCGACGGTCTCGGCGGATATCGCGCGCGTGCCGTCCCGGATCTCGATGCGCACCCACGGTGCTGTCCGTGGTGCGGTCGACGTCGAGCTGATCGGCGGCTTTCTGTGGGCGACCGCGGGCTATGCCTATGCGATGGGCGCGGTCGCGGAGAGCCGGCTGTCACCGTCGTTCGGCGACCTCGGCGGCCACACGGTCGGCGTCGGGCTCGAGACCACGGCGGGTGGGTTCACGGTGACGCTCGGCTGGTCTCGCACGTGGGCGTCGGCGCGGCCCGGCGACCACTCCGCGCTCCGGCTCGACAATCCGTTCGCCGCGGGCGACCGCGCAGTGCCGGACGGCGTGTACGACGGCTCGTCGGATCAGATCGGCGTGTTGATCGACGTCGAGCTGACAACGCCGTAGTTGGCACAGCCGAGCCAAACCGCCGACCGCGACATCGATGCCATGCCCCGGACCTCGGGTCCGGGCCAGCCTCGACGCGACTCCAGCCACTTACCGCACGACTTGTCCGCTTGCCGGACAACCGTGCGCAAGTTGCGCATTAATTCAGTCGTACTCGATTAAGCCAGCGACCATCGGATCCGCGTCAGGCGCCCATGCTGCCGAACACGGCGATCGCGACCAGGGCCAGGTGACCGATCAGGAACAGGCGGATTTCCCGGCGCATGCGTTCGCAAGACGAGCACGGCGCGTGCCCGGCTAAGCCTTGAATCGGCCACAGGTCGCAGTGGCTAACGTTGGCACCTGGCAAGCCGGGTAGTCAGGGAAGCAGACACCCCTTGGGGGCCTGGGTGGCACTCCCGAGCACGGTCTCGACCTGGGTCAGCTCGCGCTGCCAGAAGCACAGGGTGTCGGCGTTGTAGAGGTAGCCGTACTGATAGAACGTGCGGTTCGTGGTCGAGTCGAGCTGGTGGCGTTTGTGAGTGTCGTGGTGGTCCGCATGACGGCTGGCGACGACAGCGCGTGCATCCGGGCGGCGCGCGGCGGCCGCGTCGACGTGGCCGGCGGCTCCGGCCGCATCGCCCGCGAGGTGTGCGAGCAGTCCGCCATACGTCTCGAGCACGAACCGCGCGCGCAGGTGATCGATCGCGAACCCGTCGCGTAGCTCGGCCGTCCACCGGTTGGCCACGAGGTCCCGCGCTCGGACGCGCTCGTCGAGCGCACCTACGGCATCGGCGTACTCGCGAAGCGGCGCCATCACCCTGGTCTCGAACGCGGCAGGATCGCCACCGGCGACCAGATCCTCGAACGTGATCCGATCGGGCTGCGACACGATGTCGAGCGAACGCCCGGCATCGATCGCCGCGTCGCGACCCGCGAGGTACTGCACGAGCTCGCGATCCATCAGGTACTGGCGCTGCACGGCCATCAGATCGACGACATCGTCGGTCGCGTCACCGAGATCGCGGCCGAGCTCGGCAGCGATCAGCGCGCGTGGGTCGGCGGGGAGCTCGTAGCTCGCGCGCAACGCGGTGACATCGTGCAGCCAGTAGCCCCACTCCCAGCCGCTCGAGAACAGCAGGTGGTTGTCGATCGCGCCGCACTGGCCGAGCTCGCGCAGACGCGCGAGATCGAGCCAGCGGTTGTGCACGTAGAGCGGGAAGTACTGCGGGATCGAGTTGTCAAACGCGACCCAGTACGCAGTCTCCGGGAAGTAGCCGACCTTCTCCCCCGCGCACGCACGCTCGCGGATGAACTCGAGATGCTCGGCGAAGTTGGTGTGCTGGTACGCGCCGTGCGCCGGCTCGAACAGGTTGTAGAACATCACCGTGTGGACGTCGGGGATGATCGCGGGATGCGCGTACTTGACGAGGAAGTAGTAGAGCAGGTCCTCGCCCATGTACGAGACCAGCTGCTCGGCGCCGACGTGGACGACCGCGTGCATCTCCGCGCTCGGTGCGCGCACCGCGAGCTGGGCCTGCACCTCGTTGACCGACGCGATGAACTCCTCGGGCTCGGCGTTGAAGAACTCGCCGAAGCTGAGGTCGTAGACATCGAACGTCACGCCGTCCGTGATCAACGGCAGACGGGCCGCGATCTCGTCCGCGATCGGGACCGTGCCGGTCTTGTCATCGGACAGATCGAACGCCTGCTGCAGGTTGGCCTGGCCGAACAGCTGGATGTTGATCCCGACGCGGACCCCGCGCGCGTGCGCGTAGTCGATCAGCTCGGCGGTGAACGTCTTCCATGCGGCATGGCGCCCCGCATCGTCGATGATGTCGTCGAGCGCGACCCACTGCAGGAAGTTGCCGCGGTTCTTGATCACCCAGTCGATGATCCGGTGCGCGTCGTTGGTCGCGCGAGGCGACGGTTCCCAGAACGCGAAGTAGCCCTCGATCGGATGCAGCGTGTGGAGCTGGAAGCCACGCACGCGGATCTGCGGGGCGTGCACGGCGGTGTCGAGCTCGCCGAGCTCGGGGCCGCTGGCACGAACGGATCCGTCGGATGGCGAAATCGAAAGCCCATCGATTCGAGCGCCGCCGCGGTCCCGTATTGAGCGCCGAGCACGTCGCGCGCGTGCACCGTGATCCGGTCGCCATCGCTCGCGAGCTGGTAGCCCTCGACGGGTAACGCGGGATCCTCGACCACGGTGATGCCGAACCCCAAGCCGGGATCGCGACCGACCACGAGGCCGCGGTACGGCGTCAGGGCGGCGAATTCCACGAGCGCGGGCTCGAACGCCGGATCCGAGACGATCGTGATGTTGGCGCGGACGTTATCGCCGCACGCGACGAGGATCAGCAGGCCAGAGATCAACAACGACGGGACGGCGCGCACGCGCCGAACATAGCCTACTCGTCCAGCGCAACGGGCGGCCGCTTCGACTTGAGCGCCGGCTTCTTCTTCGGATCGTCGCCGATCGCATCGTCGAGCTCCACGAACCCGCCATACACCGCACCGATTGCGCCACCCATCGTCGGCGGCCAGTCGAACACATTCGACACGCCCGCGATCGCGAGCTCGGGACCCCACACACGCGCGACCAGCGCGTAGAGGCCGCAACCGATGCCGAACCCGAACGCCGACTTCAGGATCGAGATGACGGTGGTGGAATTCTTGTCACGGATGACCGACCAGATCGGGCGCCCCACGACCAGGCCGACGATCGCGCCGATCACGCCATACGTCAGCCACGGATTGACGAAACCGGTCGCTTCCCCCAGCGCATAAGCGCCGTAACCAAGTGCGCCGCCAATGACCGCGCCCTTGAGGATTCCGACGAGGAGCTTGACCACATCTCGAGTGTGATGGGGAACTCCGGGATGGGCAAGGGCTCTATGCCGAGGACCCGGGACGATGAGGCGGGCCTGCCTTACGATGCGATCTTGATCGCAGCCAGGAGCGCCTCGAGGCGTGCCACCTCGGTCTGAAATGCATCGCGATCCCGGGCGGCCACAGCCTTGCTACGGACCGGGGTCAGCTTGCTCGGATCGATGTACGACCCGCCCTGTTTGACCCCGAAGTGGAGGTGCGGCCCGGTCGACAGGCCCGTGGTGCCCACGTAACCGATCACGGTCTTCGCCGCGACCTTCTGCCCGACCTTGACGTCGGCGAACTTGGACAGGTGCATGTAGACGGTATCGATGCCGCCGTCATGGCGAATCGTGACGACGTTGCCGGCACCCCCCGACATCGCGCGCTGCGTGATGGTCCCGGCTGCGGCGGCCCACACCGGGGTGCCGGTCGGGGCGGCATAATCGATGCCGAGGTGCGCCCGCGCGGTGTGCAGCACGGGGTGCATACGCTTGCGATCGAAGCCTGACGACACGCGCATGAACTTGAGCGGCGTCTTCAGCAGGGTCTTCTCGGACGATTGCCCGCCCTGATCGTAGTAACCGGCCACCCCACCTTCGGGCGCGAAGAAGAACGTGCGAAACGTCCCGGCCTTGCCCCGGTACTCGGCCGCGAGGATGCGCTTGTAGCGGAGAAACTCGCCGTTCTCGTGGTGTCCTTCTCCACACCACGCGGAACGTGTCCCCGGCGTGGGTGTCGTTGTAGAAGTCGAGATCGTAAGCGAACACGTCGACGAAGAAGTCGACCAGCGCGGGCGTCTCGCCGGAGGCCTTGAGCGCGGCGTAGAGCGACGAGTCGATCTTGCCGCCGATCGTCTTGCTGTCGATCCGGGTCTGCGACTGGTCAGCTTTCCCGACCAGCTCGCCCGTGGTCGCTCGCTCGGCGCGCACCTTGGACACCTTCGACACCACGAGCTCGAACAGGCGGACGCGGCCGTCGGGCCCGCGCTCGATGTGGAACGCCTGACCGGCGCGGATCGCCTTGAAATCGAGGACGCCCGAGAGCGCGCGGATCACCTCGTCAGCCTCGGCAGCCGCCAGGCCGCTCTTCTTGAGCAGGCGACCGAGCGTGTCCGAGCGACCGACCTTGCCGTCGATCGAGCCGGGGGGACCGACGGGCGCTGCGGCACCCGAGCCAGCGGCGAGTGGCAGCGTGACCAGCGGCGTGGAGGGCAGGGCGGCAGCGGGCACCGTCTTCGCCTCGGCCTCGCGGCGGATCGCACCGACCGACGTGTCCTTGTCCCACACGAACACGTACAGGTTCACCACCACCAGGGCGCCCAGCACCAGCACGACCCAACCACTGCCCTTGCGGGCCGCGGTGAGCGACGAGCTGGAGCCTCCGAGCGACACCAATGTCGATCGTGACCTTTTCTTGCGCAGTGACCTCCGCCTCATGAAGCTGACCAGGAGGGCTGAAATATCACGTGTCTTCGGTAGAGACCAAAGAATTAGCCGGCGGGGTCCCTGCGGGTCTGCCAGCCCGAGAGCAACTGGAACTTTTTCCCAGGACGGGGCAAGGTCCGAGCGCGATGGCCAAGAAGTCTGCGTCGAAGGAGCCGCCCAAGGAGCCGCCGAAGGAGCCTGCCACAAAGGCGGGGGCGAAGAAGTCCCGTGGCGGTGGCGGTGGCGGCGGGGCTGGCGGCAGCGGCGACGGTGACGGTGCGCTCCCGCTGGAGCTCGACACGTCCCTCGAGGCCGAGGCCCGGCGCCGATACCTGAACTACGCGCTCAGCGTCATCACCTCGCGCGCGCTCCCGGACGTCCGTGACGGCCTGAAGCCGGTCCAGCGTCGGATCCTCTACGCGATGCTGCACGACGAGCATCTGCGCCCCGATGCCAAGCATCGCAAGAGCGCGAAGGTCGTCGGGACGGTGCTCGGGCGCTATCACCCGCACGGCGATAGCTCGGTCTACGACGCGATGGTCCGCATGGCCCAGGACTGGGCGTTGCGGGTTACCCTTGTCGATGGCTCGGGCAACTGGGGCTCGCACGACGGCGACGACCCGGCCGCCTATCGATACACCGAGTGTCGGCTCGCGGTGCCGGCGATGGAGCTCCTGCGGGAGCTCGACTTCGACACCGTCGACATGCGCGCCAACTACGACGGCACGACCGACGAGCCGACCGTGCTGCCGGCTCGGTACCCGAATCTGCTCGTCAACGGCTCGACCGGCATCGCGGTCGGCATGGCGACCAACATCCCGCCGCACAACCTGCGCGAGCTGACCAACGCGTTGATCGCACTCGCCGATAACCGCGACATCGATCACGTGCAGCTGATGAAGCACATCGACGGTCCGGACTTCCCGACCGGCGGCCAGCTGCTGAACAGCAAGGTCGAGCTGCGGCAGATCTACAAGGACGGCCAGGGCACGCTCCGCGTTCGCGGCGAGTACCGGCTCGAGGACAAGAAGAAGGGCGGGACCGACCTCATCATCACGTCGATCCCGTACGCGATGACCAAGGCGGATCTGGTCGAGAAGATCGCGGACGTCATCCGGGAGCGAAAGCTGCCGTACCTGCTCGATATCCGCGACGAGTCGACGTCGGACGTGCGGATCGTGCTCGAGATCAAGAAGGACGCCGACCCCGAGCTGGTGATGGCGTACCTCTACAAGCACACCCCGCTGCAATCAAACTTCCACGTCAACCTGACGTGCCTCGTACCGGTCTCGTATCTCGACGACGAGCTCGGCCGCAAGCTGCCACCGGACGCCGCCCCGCAGCCGCGCCGGATCGGGATCAAGGAGGCGCTCGGGCACTTTCTCGACTTCCGGCTCGAGGTCACCGAACGGCGGTTCAAGTACCAGCTCTCGCTGCTCGAGCGCCGGATCCACATCCTCGAAGGGTTCATCACGATCTTCGATGCGCTCGACGAGCTGATTAAGATCATCCGCGCCAGCGACGGCAAGGAAGACGCGGCAGGCAAGATCATCAAGCGGTTCGAGCTCGACGACGAGCAGACCGACGCGATCCTCGAGCTCAAGCTCTACAAGCTCGCGAAGCTCGAGATCAACGTGATCCGCGAGGAGCATCGCGAGAAGTCGGTCGAGGCGAAGAAGATCAAGGCGATCCTGAAGAGCGAAGATCGCCTGTGGTCGATCATCAAGGACGAGCTCAAGCAGGTCGCGGCCGAGCTCGGGACCCCGCGCAGGACCAAGACCGGCGGCGCGAACGAAGAGGTCGAGTTCGACGCCGACGCGTTCATCGTCGACGAGGACGCCCATGTGGTGGTCACGCGCGACGGCTGGATCAAGCGCGTGCGCGAGCTCAAGGATCCGCACCAGACGCGTACCCGCGAGGGTGACGAGGTGATCTTCGTGTTGCCGGGCTCGACCAGGGAGAAGGTGATCTTCTTCACCAACCGCGGCTCGGGCTACGTCATCAAGATCAACGACATCGCGGCGACCGCGGGGTACGGCGATCCGGCGCAGAAGTACTTCAAGTTCGCCGACGGCGAGCGGATCGTGTCGGCCCGCACGCTCGATCCCCGCGCGCTCGTGCCACCGACCTTGCTCGCGATGACCCGCAAGGGCTACGGCCTGCGGTTCGCGAGTGCCGCGCACGCGGAGATCACGACCAAGGCGGGCCGGCGCTACGCGAAGCCTTCCGAGGGCGACGAGGTGATCGGTGTCGTGCCGTGCAATGACGGCGACGTCGTGGTCGCGGCGACGCGCAGCGGCTACGTCCTGCACTGCAAGGCGGACGAGATCGCGAAGCTCGAGGGTCCCGGCCGGGGCGTCACGGTGATCAAGACTGCCGACGACGACGCCGTGATCGGCTTCATCTCTGGTGCCAAGAGCGACCAGTTCGTGATCGAGAGCGAGAAGAGCGGCAAGAAGTTCCCGCTCAACGCGGATCCGAGGCAGGTCAAGAGCCGCGGCGGTAAGGGTCACCAGGTGATGAAGAAGGTGACGTTCACCGTCACGCCGACCCCCGTGACGATCCAGCCGCTCGCGAATGCCGAGGGCGGCCAGGGAGTGAACTGATGGCGACCTCCAAATATACCGGCGACGAGATCCAGGTCCTCGAGGGCCTCGAGCCGGTCCGCAAGCGACCGGGCATGTACATCGGCGGCACCGGCAAGGATGGCTATCACCACCTGCTGTGGGAGGTCGTCGACAACTCGATCGACGAGGTCATCAACAAGCACGCGACCCGGGTCGAGGTCACGCTGCACAAGGATGGCAAGAGCGCGACCGTCGAGGACAACGGGCGCGGCATCCCGGTCGACATCATGCCGAAGTTCAAGAAGAGCGCCCTCGAGGTGATCTTCACGACGCTGCACTCGGGCGGCAAGTTCGAGCGCGGCAAGAGCTACGCGGTGTCGGGTGGTCTCCACGGCGTCGGCGCGGCCGTCGTCAACGCGCTGTCGACCGAGCTGATCGCCACGATCAAGCGCGATGGCGAGCGCTACGAGATGCGGTTCGAGCGCGGCGTGCCGAAGACCAAGCTGAAGAAGCTCGGCAACGCACGCGGCACGGGCACGACGGTGCTGTTTCGCCCCGACGACGAGGTGTTCGGCGGCAAGCTGCACTTCGATCCCGATCAGATCACCGAGCGGCTCGAGACCAAGAGTTATCTCCACGGCGGCCTCGAGATCGTGTTCCGCGACGAGACCAAGTCGCCGCCGGTCGAGCAGACGTTCGTCCACCCGCAGGGCATCGCCGAGTTCCTGCCAAAGCTCGTCACCGACCGTGCGAAGCAGCCCGTGCCGCCGAGCGGTGGCGTGTTCTACGTCGAGAAGCGCGATGACGACGCCCAGCTCGGGATCGAGCTCGCCCTGCAGTGGACCGAGTCACCCGACGAGCTGATCAAGACCTACGTCAACTCGGTGCCCACCCCCGACGGCGGCACGCACGACACCGGGCTCAAGTCGGCGATCGTGAAGGCGATGCGCAACTACATCGCGACCCACAAGCTCGATCCCAAGGGCGTGACGCTGACCGCGGAGGACATCCGCGAAGGCGTCGTGGCGCTGCTATCGACCTACGTCCACGACCCGCAGTTCCAGAGCCAGACCAAGAACCGGCTCAACAATCCCGAGGTCGCGGGGCTGGTCGAAGCGCTCGTGCGGCCGGCGCTCGAGAACTACCTCAACAGCAACCCGAACTGGGCGCAGGCCGTCGTCGCGCGCACCATCATCGCGGCCCGCGCGCGCGAGGCCTCGCGTGCAGCGCAGCAGGTGACCCGCAAGACCGCGGTCTCGCACCGGCTGAACCTGCCGGGCAAGCTGTCGGACTGCTCGTCGACGGATCCCAACGAGAGCGAGCTGTTCATCGTCGAGGGCCAGTCCGCAGGTGGCACCGCAAAGCAGGGCCGGGACCGCAAGACTCAGGCGATCCTGCCGCTCCGCGGCAAGGTGCTGAACGCCGAGCAGGCCAACAATCAGAAGCTGCTCGCGAACAAGGAGCTGCAGGACATCGTGTCCGCGCTCGGTTGCGGCATGGGCGACTCGTTCGACCTGGCGAAGCTGCGCTACGGCAAGATCTTCCTGCTGATGGACGCCGACTCGGATGGCCACCACATCGCGACGCTGCTGCTCACGATCTTCTTCCGCCACATGCGGCCGCTGATCGACCACGGTCACGTCTATCTCGCGCAGCCGCCCCTGTACCGGATCGACCTCGGCAAGCAGACGTACTGGGCGCTCGACGACATCCACAAGCAGAAGCTGCTCGCGCTGCACGGCAAGTCCAACAGCAAGCCGAACATCACCCGGTTCAAGGGCCTCGGCGAGATGCCGCCCGAGACGCTGAAACAGACCACGCTCGACCCCAGGTCGCGGCAAGCGCTGCGCGTTACCGTCAAGGATGGAGAACAGCTCCTGACCGATCAGGTGATCTCCGATCTGATGGGCAAGGACGTCGCCGCGCGGTTCAAGATGATCACCGAGAACGCCGGAGAGATCGGCGACCTCGACGTGTGATTCGCGTGCTACGCTGCGCGCTCTATGTATCGTGCTGAACTACAGAAGCTCGAGGGTGTGTGGACTGGAACTGAGCGCGTCGATGGCGACGGAGCGCAGTACGAGGCGACCGGACGCTGGGATTTTCACACCATCTTCGATGGCCGGTTCCTGCTCTGCGACTATATCCAGACCGCGCCTGATCGGCCGACCTCGCTCGGCCATGGCGTGTTTCGCAAGGACGACCGCACCGGCGCCCTGACGGTGTCGTGGTTCCGTAGCCCGGGCCCGACCGCCAGCCAGCAGGGTGACGGGGTCGCCGAGGGCGACAAGCTGATCTTCGTCGAGACCGTCGGCGAGACGTCGACCCGGACCACGTACTCGGTCGCGCTCAACCGGTTGACCGTGATCACCGAGCGCGCGACCAACGGCAAGAATGCGAAGCCCGAGGACAGCGAGTGGAAGTCGATCTTCGAAGGCTCGTACCGGCGCCCGCGCGGCTAGATCCCCGTCTTCTCCCGAAACCAGTCGGCGGCGCGACGCGTGATCGCCTCCTCCGCGATCTGCCGCGCGAACGCGACCAGCTTCTTCAGCTCGGCCTGCGGATCGTCCGCCAGATCGGCGACCGGCAGCTCCACGGGTAGCGTCACCGGCTCGCTGCCAAACACGCCACCCGAGACCGTCAGCAGGCGGTTCGCGTAGGTCAGCTCGACGACGAGACCGGCCGGCAGCGCCAGCGTCGCCCGCAGCGAGTCGAGCGCGAACAGGAACGACAGCGGCGTCTTGAACGTGGTCGCGCCTGCATGCGCGTGGTGGACCCGGAGCTCGGTCTTGCCGAGACTCGGCGCGAGGGCGGTCGGTGACAGCACGAGTGTCGCGTCGTCGAGCGTGATCCCACCGGCGTGGAATGGCGTGCGCCTGGGTCGGTGCGACTTGAACAGCGCGAAGGTCGAGACCTCGAGCCGCAGGCCGCGGATCGCGAGCTCGTCGCAGTCCCGATCGAGCATCGCCAGCCCGAACGGCGGCAGGTCGCATTCGATCTCGGCGACGGTCAGGTCGAGCTTGCCGACGACGTCATCGCGCCGCACCTCGAGCTGTGACACCTGCAAGATGCCGCGGACCAGCGCGAGGTCGTGATCCGCGTGCCGCCCACTGCCCTGCAGCGAGTCCGCGATCCGACTGGTGACCTGCGACGCGGTGCGGTCACCGATCGCGAAGCCGAGGATCACCAGCAGCACGAGCCATCCCACCACCAGCGCGGCGCCGATCTTCGCGAGCCTCCGCCCGAGACCGGGACGACGCATCATGGGCCAAGCTTACTGCGTCACACCCGAAGTGGTAGACACGTGGGATGCAGCTCGATGATCGAACCGCCTCGCTCCTGCGCGCAGGATACGAGTCCTCGCGCCGGTTCCACTGGGGCAGCGCGATCCTGGTCGCGGTGATCACCGCCGGCTGCGTGATCCTCGAGCTCGGCTGGGGCGAGCACGGGCTGACCATGTACATGGCGCTGTCGTTCATCCCGATGTCGATCTTCGTGCTGTACCGCGCGACCAAGCTGCCGGGCCCCGGCCTGGTCGAGACCGTGATCGCGAACCCCGCGCTGGTGACGGTGATCTTCAGCGTCGACAACGGGCGGATCAAGCTGCTCGCGATCAAGCTCGATGACGAGCGGCGGGTCACGTTGCGGTACAAGCGCGAGGGGGATCTGGAGACCGTGCGGCGTACGCTGGCGAAGCATGCGCCGGACGCGAAGGTATCGCCGCCGCTCTAAGATCTGAGGCACGGCCGGGACCGGGGCGGAAATCGGGTCCGTTAGACGTTAGCCGATCGAAGTCCGGGTCCGGCGCCCTCAACCCGCGGTAGCTGTCGTCCTGCTCGACCTTCGACAGCACCCAGTCAAACTCGCCGGCGACCAGGTACGCGCTGCAGTGCTCGCACTCGCCGGCCATCGTGATCTGGAGCGGGGCGCCGCAATTGCTGCACACCGGCTGCGTCGCGGGCGG
The DNA here is from genome assembly GCA_037720695.1 of Kofleriaceae bacterium. Classification (GTDB taxonomy): domain Bacteria; phylum Myxococcota_A; class Polyangia; order Haliangiales; family Haliangiaceae; genus JABFXX01. The sequence continues at coordinate 20,391 of JBBJLY010000020.1, forward strand.
GCCCTTGCGATTCGTCGAGCGGATCAGCGTCCAGTACTCGCTGTACTTGCGCTCGCGCGTGCGTGCGCCGCGGACGTGCTCGCCCGAGTCGGCGCGCACGACGGTGTCCTTGCCGGTGCCCCAGATCCGGACGGTGATCGCGTCGTAGTAGTGATCGCGCGTCACCTTCGCGATCTCGCGGTGGGTGATCCGCATGTCCTCGAGCTTGTTGCGCAGGCCCTGTCGCGTGTACGCCTCGACCCAGTAGCTCAGGTAATCGTAGAGCCCGGCTGATACCAGGCCCCGCACCGGGCGCAGATCGTTGGCGCTCCATGCGCGATTGAGCTGCTCGTAGATCATCGCCAGGCGATCGAGCAGCAGCGCGTCGGTGATCGCGGGGTCATCGGCCTCGAGTGCGAGCAGCGCGCGCTCCGCGCCGGGCTGGCGATAGGTCGGCAGGTCGGTCCCGCGCTCCGGCACTTCCTCGGTGAGCGTGGGCGGCCGCTCGTCGATCGAGCGCAGCGCGATGTGCGCGACCGTCCAGTCGAACCGGCCGTTGTCGACGATCTCGCCGCACGACGCGCACTGCTGGGTCCCGGTCGCGGCCGCCTGCCAGGGCGCACCGCAGTTCGGGCACGGGAACCCACGCGTCGCGCCGGGTGGCTTGCTGTCGCGGCCCTGCGCGCGCTCGAACGTCCAGGTCTCGACCGAGTAGGACGTGTGGGCCGCGGTCGTGACGTTGAGCTCGAGCTCGACCGCGATCCGGTCGCGGCCGTCGGCGCGATCGATGCCGACGGTGCGCAGCGCGCCGACGATCACCGACTCGACGGGGGCGCCGACCGGGTCGCGCGTGGCGAGCGCCTCGCGGGCAGCCTGCGAGACATACGGCGCGACGGTCGCGAGCGTCGCCTCCGAGTGTCGTGCGCGCTGCGCGGTCGACACCAGACGGAACACGAAGTCTTCGAACAGCACGTGCGAGAACTCCGCGTCGAGCTGCTCCGGCCTGACCTCGACCGCGCGCTCGAGCGCGACCGGCGGGCCACTATCCCAGTCCTTGTTCTGCCGCCGCTTGTAGGCCTGGTAGATGAAGTACGCCACGACCAACCCGATCAGCGGAACGCCGATCACCAGGACCTCGATCGCGAGGCGGATCAGCCAGTACAGCAGCTCGAGGATCGCGAACCCGTCGCCGTCACCGCCGCCACCGCCGCCTCCGCCGCCATGACCGCCACCACCGGAGTACGAGCCGCCGCCGCCGGGTCGCGCGAGCGCGTCGCCGACCAGGAACGCGACCACGATCAGCGCGAGCCAGCACGCGCGCCGATCGCGGATCATCGTTGCCACCGCCGCCGCGATAGCTCGTCGACCAGCCGATCGGGGAGCTCGTTGCGATCATCGGCGCGCCGCGGCATCACACCGGCGAGCGAGGTCGCGAGCTCGGCGAGCGCGCGGGCGACGGCTGCACCACCCGCCGCCATCTCGCGATCGAGCGTGGCCTCGGCGGCCGCGACCGCTCCAGGCGTGAACGCGGCGGCCAGGCCGCTATCGGGGACGAGCGCGACCTCTTGTTCGAGCCACGAGATGTAGACCAGCAGGCCGCTGCGATCGATCGTGTTGTGAACGCCGCGCTCGACGAATGTGGCTCGCGCGGCGCGATGCACGCCGAGATCGCGGACCCGACGCGGCGTGAGCACCCGCTTGAGGCCGGGCAGTAGCTCGACCAGCATGCCGGCCGCGAGCCCGACGAGGAACGGATCGACGAGGATCGCGGTGAATGTGAACGGGTAGCTCGCGAACAGCATTGCCGCGAGCCCGGCGAACGCGACCAGCGCGCCGACGATCAGGTTGACGTGCAGGTAGCGCGCGGAGGCACGGCGGACCGCGACCACGACCTCGATCGCGGACTCGCGCTCGATCCTCGCGATCGCCTCGTCGAATGCACGGCGCGCTTCGTCGTCGAGAAAGCGGGCGCTCATCGTGCGGCTTCGGGCGAGCTCGGGTATCGCACCGCGCGACGCGGCAGCTCGGCGGCACGCCGGCGATCGAGCTTGCCGTTCGCGAGCAGCGGGAGCTCGTCGAGCATCACCAGCTCGCGCGGTCGCGCATGCGCGGGCAACGCCGCATGCCAGCGCGCGGCGGCGGCGGCGGGATCGAACGTCGCATCGGTGACCAGCGCGACGCCGACGATCTGTCCCCACCGCGGGTCGGCGACCGCGAACGCACAAGCGGCCGTGATGCCGGGCGTGGCCGCGAGCACGGTCTCGATCTCGAGCGGATGCACGTTTTCGCCACCGCTGATGATGACGTCGTCGATGCGTCCCACGACGTGGAGGGTACCGTCCTCGACGAAGCCGAGGTCCGCGGTCTCGAGCTCGGGCGCGATCGGTTCGCCGTCGAGATAGCGTGTCGCGAGCATCGGGCCACGGATCTTGATCCGCTTCGGGCTCGCGCGGGTGCCCGCGGCGATCGCGACGGTGCGCAGCGGGACGAGCGACGCGCGCGGATCGCCCGACCTGTCGCGTGGCGCGGTCGCGACCTGACCGAACGTCTCGGTCGCCCCGTAGGTGACGAGGAACGGGACGCCGCGGCCCGCGGCCGCCTCGAGCAGCGGCACGGGCGCCGCGGCACCACCGAGCAAGATCGCGCGCAGCCCGGCGGGCGACCGCCATGCGGATCCTCGAGCAGCGCGGCCAGCTGGGTCGGCACGAGGGAAGCGATCGTCGCGCGGGCGAGTGCATCGGCGCGCGGCTCGTCGTCGCCGGCGACCACGAGCGCGTTGCGCGCGACCCGGCAGCGCACCACCGGGGCGAGCCCGCCGGCATGCGCGAGCGGCAGCGCGATCAGCCAGCGGTCGTCGTCGTTCCACCCGACGTGATCACTGCTCGCATCCGCCGCGGCGAGGATCGCCTTGCGCGTCAGCACGACACCGCGCGGCGCACCGGTCGAGCCCGAGGTGAACAACACGATCGCGTCGCCACGCTCGAACGTCGCGGCCGCGACCAGCTCGCGCTGGCGAGCGAGCTCGGCCTCGGGCAGCTTCGGGTGGAGCAGCGCGATCGGCCAGTCGGCATCGAGCGCGCCATGGATCGCGCTGATCGTGTCGAGCGTCGCGGCGGCCAGCACGGTACGGGCGCGACGGGGTGCACCGGGCACGCCCGGGCGGGTCGCCGACGAGCGTTGACTCGCGCCGACCGCGGCATCCGCGAACGTGATCGTGTCGTCGGCGGTGACGATCGCCGGGGCGCTCGGGTGATCGATCGCCGCGCGGACGATCGACAGCGCCGCATCCTGGCGGCTCGCGCTCGACAGCGGCGAGGGCGAGGGCGACGGGGTGCGCTTGCGCGGCGTCGGATCGATCGCGGCCAGCAGGGTCGCGAGCCCGAGCCCGCCGAACCCGAGGCCCGACGCACCACTGGCACGAATGCCAGCGGGGACGAGCTGCGGGATCGCGATCCGCCAGGCGGCGAGCCCGGGATGGCTGGCGAGGCCCGGCACCTGATCGTCACCCGCGACTGCGAGTGCCAGCTCGGCGCACGCGGCGGTTCCGATCGGGCCCTCGAGCATGTGGGTCACGATCGCCGGAACCCCGGCCTCGCGGGCGCGCGCAGCCAGCGCCAGGCAGGCGGTCAGCCCGCCGAGCAGCGTCGGCTTGAGGACGACCGCGGCGAGCGATGGCGAGCGCAGTGCACCGGCCAGCTCGTCGGGACCGAGCGTCGCGAGGCTCTCGTCGAGCGCGATCCGGCACGGCAGCTGCTCGGCGAGCAGCCGGACGCTGGCGACGCACGGCTCCTCGACGAAGTCGATCGGGAGCCCGGCCAGCGCGGCCAGCCGGTCGCGCACGACCTCCTCCGGCCACGACCGGTTCGCATCGATCCGGATCCGCGCGCCCGGGATCGCGGTGGTGATCGCCCGGGCGAGCGACAGGTCATCGTTTGCCTGGCTCTTGATCTTCAGGCACCGCACGCCGGCGCCCCCCGCCCGCTGCGCCGACTCGACGCCGCCGACCCCGGCCGCCCCCGGCCGCGCGCCGGCGGCCGCGCCGAGCAGCTGCGCGAGCGAGATCCCACGCTCGACCGCGAGCGCCGACAGGATCGCGGTCTCGAGCGCGAACCGCGCGGAGGGGGCTGGCGAAAAATGCTCGATCATCATGCCGAGGGCGGTCAGATCGTCAGCGAGGTCGAGCGGCATCGAGGCGCGCAGCGCACCGATCGATCGAACCACGTCGTCGAGCGTGTCGTTCGACATCGCCGCGAGCGGCGCCGCCTCGCCGAGCCCGATCGCGCCAGCGAGCGTGCGGACCTCGACCAGGAGCGCCGAGCGCTCGCGCCGACCACGCGCGGCTCCACTGCCATCGAGCGGCCAGCTGACGAGTCGTGTATCGATCGCCACGAGGTTCATGGCCGCGCTGAAGCATCGGCCAATCCCGCGGCAAAGTCAGCCGCACGCCTGGCGATCAGAAGTAATAACGAAATCCCACCGCACCGCCGACGCCGAGGTCGACGTCGGGCACCAGCAGCAGCCCGAGGACGGCCTCACCGAAGATCTGGAGCGGCGCGCGCCGGAAGTCGAGAGACAGCCCGAACGGGACGCGCGCACCCAGGCCGAGGCGGTCGTCGGCCTTGCTGCCGAAGTCGGTGAGGAACGCGCCGACCCCCAGGTACGGCGACAGGCCGACCGAGCCGCCGCTCAACAGATCAGGCAGCAGGAACAAGAAGTCGAAGTGCGCGTAGAAGTGCCTGTCGTCGATCACGTCGAGCCCGATCGCCCCGTCGATCGCCGTCTTCGCGCTCAGCCGGTACTCGCCCGTGACGCCGCTGGGCGTGCCGAGGATGATACCGAGCCCGAACGGTCCGCCTTCGGCACGCGCAGTTGCAGGACCGACGAAGGCGAGGACGACACACAAGATCAGGCAGCGCATCGCACGGGCTGGTGCGATTCCCGGGCCAGGCAAGCGTCCCCTCGCGAAGGGCTCGCCCACGCCGCTCGACCACGCAGCGCGGAGCCATCGGGCTCCACGGCGCCGACGGGTTCCAGCGCAGACGCACGGGACCGCTCCTAGTAGAGCGCGAGCCCGAGCGCGAACAGCGCGCCGTGGATCATCAGTAGCTGCGCGGTGGTGGCGAGGCAGCGGTTGAAGCTCGGGCCGTCGACGCAACTCGCGAGCTGGCGCAGCCGGAGCACCGCGAGCGGTGCGGTGACCAGTGGCAACGCGGCCCAGCTGCGTCCCGCGAAAGCGAGGCCGGCGGGGATCACGTAGGCCGCGGCGAGGAGCAGTGCGTACTCGCCGATCGCGGCGGTGCGCCCGAACCTGACAGCGAGCGTGCGCTTGCCGGCGCGCGCATCGCCGGCGCGGTCGCGGAGGTTGTTGACGACGAGGATCGCGGTCGCGAGCGCCCCGACCGGGATCGCGGCCCACACCGCGAGCGGCGGAACGTGGCCGACCTGGACGAACGCGGTCCCGCAGACCGCCACGAAGCCGAAAAACACGAGCACGAACACGTCACCGAGGCCGTGGTAGCCGAGCGGCCATGGTCCGCCGGTGTACGCGATGCCCGACAGGATGGATGCGATGCCGATCAGCGCGATCGGCCAGCCGGCGATCGAGATCAGGTACAGCCCGCATGCGGCGGCACACGCGAACGCGACGATCATCGCGCGCTTCATCGCGCCCGCGGAGATCAAGCCCGCCGCGACCGCGCGGGTCGGACCGATCCGATCCGGGCCATCCGCGCCGCGCTCGGCGTCGAACACGTCGTTCGCGAAGTTCGTGCCGATCTGGATCGCGAGCGCGCCTGCCAGCGCGGCAAGGGCGGGCACCCACGCGACTCGATCGATGGCAGCCGCGACCGCGGTGCCGACCGCGACCGGGATCACCGCCGCGGGGAGCGTGCGCGGACGCGATGCCGCGAGCCAGATCGCGACCGTGCTCATGGGTACCGCTTGAACTTCGAGAAGTCGGGCGGACGCTTCTCGAGGAACGCCTCCTTGCCTTCGCGTCCCTCGTCGGTCGTGTAGTACATCAGCGTCGCCGAGCCGGCGAACGCCATCATGCCGGCCTGGCCGTCGCAGTCGGCGTTCATCGCCATCTTGAGGAAGCGCAGTGCGGTCGGCGACTGCGCGAGCATCTCGCGACACCACTGGATGGTGGTTGCCTCGAGCTCGGCGAGCGGCACGACGGTGTTGACGAGGCCCATGTCGAGCGCCTGCTGCGCGTCGTACTGCCGGCACAGGTACCAGATCTCTCGCGCCTTTTTCTGGCCGACGATGCGTGCCAGGTACGAGCTGCCGAACCCGGCGTCGAAGCTGCCGACCCGCGGGCCGGTCTGACCGAACCGCGCATTGTCGGCGGCGATCGTCAGGTCGCACACCAGGTGCAGCATGGCCGCCACCGATCGCGTAGCCGGCGACCATCGCGACCACCGGCTTCGAGGTAGCGGATCCGCATCTGGAGGTCGAGCACGTTGAGGCGCGGCACGCCGTCGGCGCCGACGTAGCCGCCGGTACCGCGGACCCGCTGGTCACCGCCGGAGCAGAACGCCTGGTCGCCGGCGCCGGTGAGGATCACGACACCGACCGAGCCGTCGTCGCGGATCTCGTCCATCGCGCGGATCATCTCGGCGACGGTGCGCGGTCGAAACGCGTTGTGGACCTCGGGCCGGTTGATCGTGATCTTCGCGATCCCGTCCGACGAGGTCTGATACAGGATGTCTTCGTAGCCTTCGTGGGTGGTCCAGGTGGTGTCGTTCATGGGTCTACTTTCTGGTCGCGAATGCAGCGATCGCGGCGCGTCGGACGTCGTGCGCGCCACTCGCGGTGACAGGAGCGTGGATGACAGTGACGCCGGGACTTGCGAGGGCGGTCGCCACCGCAGCACCGACAGCCTCCGGGCTGAGCGCCGCGATCGCACGCGCGCCGAACGCGGTGGCAACGGCGACCGGATCGAGGCCGGGCGCGGTGGTCCAGTGCGCGTCGAACACGGTGCGCGGGAGGTCGGTGCCCGCGAGTGGCAGGCCGGCAAAGATCTGACCGCCGCCATTGTCGAGCACGAGGATCGCGAGCGGTGCGGTCGCGCAGCGTGCGGCGAGCAGCCCGCCGACATCGTGCGCGAAGCTGACGTCGCCGAGCACGAGCAACACGGGTGCACCCGCGCGCGTGGCTCCTGCGGCAGAGCTGACGAGGCCGTCGATGCCCGCGGCGCCGCGCTGCGTGATCACCGGATGCATCGTGCGCAAGGCCGGCACGTGGTCGGCGACCCGGATCGGCAGGCTGTTGCCGAGCTGGAGCATCGCGCCGGCCGGCAGCGCGGCGAGCGCGGCGCGAACGGCCGCGGTCTCGGTGTCCGGATGCGCGGCGAGCGCGGCCTCGATCGCGGTGGCAGCGCGCGCTGCGAGGCCGGACCAGGTCTCGCACCATGCGCGATCGGTACGCGCTTCGAGTCGCGACACGGCAGCCGCGAGCGTGGCCGCCGGTGCGCCGAGGATCACCGTCGCGTCGGAGTCGGGGTCGTGCCAGCTCGTCGCGAGGTTCCAGCGCGCGAGTCGGGTGCGTGCGAGCCACGCGGGCCACGCTGCGGCGACCGGCTCGGCGCCGAGCTGGAGCACGAGCTTCGCCGCTGGGAGCTCGGCCGCAACGACGTCCAGGTGATCGACGAACACGATCCCTGGGGGCCGTGGTCCGAACCGCAGCTGACTGCCGGCCTCGGCGATGATCGGGTAACCCACGCGAAGCGCGAGCTCGAACGCGGCGGCCCGCACATGCTCGCCGACCGGCAACGCACCGGCGACGATCACGCCCGCGGGCTCGGCGGCGATCGCGGCGGCGAGCTGCGTGACCGCATCGAGATCCGGCGCGAGCACGGGCGGCGCGATGTGAGCGGGCGGCAGGTCCATGCGAGCCAGCGCACGCTCGTCGTCGGTCGACGGAGCCGCGGGCTCGAGCGGCTTGCGCAGCGGGACGTCGAGATGGACCGGGCCCGGCCGCGGTCCGCGCGCGAGCGTGATCGCCTGGACCAGCTTGCGACGGACGGCGCGCAGCGCGAGCTCGCTCGCGGTCGGTGCCCCGAGGTCGAGGCTCGCGCGCACGTAGCTGCCGTAGAGGCCGTGCTGGTCGATCGTCTGCGCCGCGCCGCACGCGTGGAGCTCGGTCGGGCGATCCGCGGTCAGCGCGATCAGCGCGACGCCCGCGAGGCTGGCCTCGACGATAGCTGGCAAGTAATGCGCGGCCGCGCTGCCACTCGTGCACACGAGCGCGACCGGCTCGCCGCACGCGCGCGCGGCACCCAGCGCGTAGAACGCGGCGGATCGCTCGTCGATGATCGTGACCAGGGTCAGCCGCGACTCGCGGGCGAGTGCGACGACGAGAGGCGTCGAGCGTGAGCCGGGACTGATCACGCAGGTCGTGACGCCGGCGTCCGCGAGCGTCGCGGCGACGAGGTTTGCCCAGATCGTCTGGACCGCAGCCGTCACGTCGACCCCTGTGCCCCCAGCGCACCGAGCATCGCTCGCAGCTTGAGCTCGGTCTCGGCGAGCTCGCGATCCGGATCCGAGCCGGCCACGATGCCAGCGCCGGCCCACAGATGGGCACGCGACTCGGTCACCACCGGACCGGATCGCGACCGCCAGCTCGCCATTGCCGTCGAGGTCGAACCAGCCGACCGGCGAGGCGTACCAGCCGCGCGCGACCGGCTCGTGCGAGCGGATCCACTCGACGGCGAGCACGGTCGGCGTGCCGCCCACGGCCGGCGTCGGATGAAGGCGCGCGACCAGCTCGAGCACGTGCGTCGGCTCGGCCATGGTCGCGACGAACGGCGTGTGCAAGTGCAGCACGTGGCGCAGCGCACGGACCTCGGGTGCGCTCGGCGCGCTGACCCGAGCGCCGGCCGCCTCGAGCGCGGCGCGGATCGCGGTGACCACGAGATCGTGCTCGCGCCGGTCCTTGTGACTCGCGAGCAAGGCCGCTGCCGCCTGCGCGGGATCGGTGTCGCCGAGCCGTACCGTGCCGGCGAGTGCATCGCACTGCATGACGTCGCCATCGCGGCGGACCAGACGTTCGGGGCTGGCCGCGATCAGCGTGCCGGCGCCCGGCGGGCGCACGATCACGCGGACGCAGTCGGCATGCCTCGCGTCGAGCGCTGCCAGCACGTCGGCGATCGGCACCGGCGCGCCGAGCTCGACGGCGCACGTGCGCGCTGCCACGATCTTCGAGCACTCGCCGCGGGCGATCGCCTGCGTGATGTCCTCGATCCGCGTGCGCCACTCGTCCGCGCTGCCGCGCTCGACCAGCTCCGGCTTGGCGCCGGGAGCCGCGGCGGGAGCGGTCCCCGCGAACGCCGCGTGATGTCGCGCGAGCTCGTCGCGCCAGCGCGCGACGTCGTCGGCATCGGCCGCATTGACGGCGAGCACGAGCCACGCCTGCGCGCCGTCGTGGACGTAGGTCCAGCGCGGCAACACGAACCACGCGTCACCAAATCCGGTCCACGGCGCCTCATCCGCGGCACCGGGCGTGAACGCAGCGCCGCCGAGCAGGCGAGGGCGAGCGATCCCGAGTGCCTCCAGCGGCTGTACCGTGCCCGGCTCGGGACTGGTCGCGACGCGACGGCGGATCGCTGGCGCGGGACTCTCGACCTCGGGATGAGGGCCGTCGGCATGCGTGTCGTCGACGAAGATCGCGCCGGCGGGACGCAGCGCGCCGGCCGCCGCGATCACCTCCTGCCACCGCGTCTCGCCGCGGCCGCGCAGCTCGCGCGCGATGCCGATGCCCACGATCGTGAGCTCGTGCGAGCTCCACACGACGGTCGCGGCGTCGGGCCAGGCGCGGATCAGCTGCGAGGCGGTGATCACCGGAGCGCGCATCGCGAGAAATACCAGGCCGTCCGCGCGTGCCGCGGTTGCCAGCGCGTGATCGAGCGACGTCAGGTGCGGCAGGGGCGGCGCGAACGGCGGGCGCCGATCGTCCTGCGCCAGGCCTTGCGATCGATCTCGCATCGTCATGCGTCCTCCGCGGGTGTCGCGACAAACAGCGTGCACGCACCGAACGACAGCGGGACGACCTCGATCACGTGCAGCCCGGCCTCCTGCATGATCTCGACGAACTGCGCGGGAGGCGGGAACGCTGCGATCGACTTCTGGAGGTAGGCGTACTCGCGCGAGCCCGAGAGCAGTGCGCCGAGACGCGGCACGATGTGCCGGGTGTGGATCCTCGCGACGCCGCCGAGCAGACCGCTTCGCGGCTCGCCCAGCTCGAGCACCGCGATCCGGCCCCCGGGCCGCACGACGCGCGCCATCTCGCGGAGCGCGGCCGGCCGATCGGGGACGTTGCGGATGCCGAACGCGATCGTCGCGGCATCCATCTCGCAATCCTGAAACGGTAGCTGCTGCGCGTCGCCGACGACGAGCGACACTCGCTCGGCGAGGCCGCGCTTGTCGAGCTTGGTCTGGGCGATCGCGAGCATCTCGGTCGAGGGGTCGAGGCCGACCACGGTCGCGCCGGGGCAAGCCCGGGCGATGTCGATCGCGAGGTCGCCGGTGCCGGTCGCGAGGTCGAGCACGCGCGGCTGCTCGCCGAGCTGGAGCGCGCGCACGGTGCGACGACGCCAGCCGTGGTCCATGCCGAACGACAGCACGCGGTTCACGAAGTCGTAACGCCGCGCGATCTGGTCGAACATCTTGCCGCTTCCGAGCGGTGCGAGCTCGGTGCTCACGACGTCCGCTCCAGCGAGGCGAGCGCCACGGTGACCAGCGCATCGCGCGCGGGTCCGGTCGGCAGGTCGTCGAGGATCGCGAGGGCCTTGGCCACGTGCTCCTCGGCAAGCGTGCGGGTCGCGGCCAGCGCGCCGGTCGCGCGCACGGCGGTCGCGATCGCGGCGAGCTGGTCCGGTGCAGGCGTGTCCTCGGCCAGCAGGGCCGTGATCTGCGGCTCGAGTGCACGGTCGGTCTCGAGTGCGATCACCAGCGGGAACGTCACCTTGCCCTCGCGCAGGTCGGCGAGCGTGTCCTTGCCCGTGCCCTCGCGGTAGTCGAGCTCGTCGTCGATCGCCTGGAACGCGACGCCGAGGTGGAGCCCGTAGCGCTCGAGGGCGACCTCGTGCGTCGGCGGAAGTCTCGCGCCTCGCGCGCCGGCGATCATCGCCCAGCGGAACAGTGCGGCGGTCTTGCCCTCGACGATCTGGAAGTAGTCGACCCGGGCGCCGGCCAGCTTGCCGCGGCGCTCGAGCTGAACCGACTCGGCGACGATCATCTCGTCGATCACGCCGAGCATGCGCTCGAGCAGGCCGTCGACCCCGGCTGCTGCGATCCGCTGGAGCGCCGCCACCAGCAGCCAGTCGCCGGCGAAGATCGACGCTGCGTTGCCATACACGGTACACGCCGCGGGCTGACCCCGCCGGCGCTCCGCGAGATCGACGACGTCGTCGTGCAGCAGGGTGGCGCTGTGCACCAGCTCGACCGCGACGGCGAGCGCCCGCACGCGCGGGGTGAACCCTTCACCGAACCGGCTCGCGAGCGCGACGCACAGCGGGCGCAGGTGCTTGCCGCCGAGATCGAGCAGGTGGTGCGCGGCGGCGTGGACCATGCGGGACCCGCGCGGCACGGCAGCGAGCTCGGCCTCGAAGTGGACGAGATCATCCCGCACCCAGCGGTCGAGGCTCGCGAGGCGCTCCCCGAGCCCTGTGGCGCCGCGGAGGGAGCTCGTCCTGGCGAGTCGTTCGAGCACGGACCCGTTCTCAACGATGGCGGCGGCTAGCTGGCTCATGGATGTCCTTGGGATGTTCGTAATTCGTTCAAAGATTCTTGAAACTTTGTGAACCCAGTTTGTCCCGCTGCCAAGCAATTTCGCAAGACCTCGGAACAGCGCAGTTTTTGCTACCGCCCTCCCGGGTTACGAGTGTAAAGAAGACAACAATTCCCGGCCTGGATAGACTTTCGGCGGTGGCAAGTGCGCGACGCAGTCGCGACCAGCGTCTGGTCAGCCGATGTCGGGTCGAGTTCGATCGACCGTCAGGTACGGTCGAGGCCGAGACCGAGGACCTGTCCGCGCACGGGCTGTTCATCCGCACGGAGGCGCTGCTCCCGGTCGGGGAGGAGACGGAGCTCCGGGTCACGCTGCCCGACGGCACGTACCTCGGGCTGCGCGCCCGCGTCGCGCACATGCTGACCCCGTCCGCGGCAGGCGTGCTCGGTCGCCATGCCGGGATGGGCTTCGAGCTGATCGGCTCCGACACGCCATCCCGCCTCAAGCTGCGCGCGCATATCGAAACGCTGCGCACGGATCTGACGAGCCCCGGCCTCGGCACCACCACGCAGGTGATCGTCGTCGAGCCCGCGCCGCCCCTGCGCACGCGGATGGCGCGCTGCCTCGAGGATGCCGGGTTCAAGGTCAGCGCGGTGGCCACCGCGACCGAGGCGCTCGAGGCCTGCGCTGTGTGGCGTCCCGACGCGATCATCGCCGCCTCGGCAATGCCCGGGATGACCGGTGTCGATCTCGCGTACGCGATGTCCGAGCACCAGACACTCAGTGACGTGCCAATCGTGTTGCTGGGGGAGGACGGTGACCTCGGCCGTCTCGAGGCGTTCCGAGCCGGCGTGCGCGACTACATCCCGCGGCCGTTCACCGACGAGGAGCTCGTGATCCGCGTGCATCGGATCGCGTCACCACCGCCCCCCTCGAACCCCGGCCTGCGCGGTGCGCTCGGGGACATCGGCCTCGGCACGCTGCTGTCGCTGTTCGAGTTCGAGCGCAAGTCTGGCGTCCTGCTGCTGCTGAGGGCCGGCGAGGTCGCGCGGGTCTTCATCTCGGAGGGCAAGATCCTGAAGGTCGAGGCGAGTATCCCGAACGGGGTCAGCCGCCCGAAGGAACGTCTCATGCGACTGCTCGACTGGCGCGAAGGCCACTTCGAGTTCTCGCCGGCAGCGGTCGGTAACCACGACGAGGTCGGAATTTCGGCGACGCAGCTGTTGCTCGAGCACGCGCGCACGCACGACGAGAAGAACACGCCGTAGGCCGGCGACGCCTTCGCTGTCGCAGCGTTGTCGCAGTTTCGCGACCAGGATGAATCTGCAACGATGATTGCCTGAGCGAGTCCATCGTCTGTAGGTCTCGTGGATCGGGAGAGACGCATGATTCGTTCGCTGTGGTTCGTCGTCGCGGTGGTGCTCGGACTTTTCGGCGTCGCGTCGGGTGAGACGCGTGCGCGCGCGATCCGGCGTGCTTCGACAGTCACGATCGATGGCGTCCTCGAGGAGGCCGCGTGGGCGACCGCGCCACGGCATACGGGCTTCACCCAGCGCTTCCCCAAGGACGGGGTCAAGGCCAATGTCGAGACGCACTTCGCCGTGCTCTACGACGACAACGCGGTCTACGTCGGCGTGTGGGCCGACGATCCCGAGCCCGACAAGATCCGGCGCCTGTTGACCCGCCGTGACGTCGATGCGCCTGCGGATGCGATCACGATCGGGATCGACAGCTACCACGATCAACGGACAGCCTACGCGTTCCAGCTCAACGCGGCCGGCGTGCAGCGCGACATGCTGATGTTCGACGATACCGAGACCGACGACACCTGGGACGCCGTGTGGACCGGCGACGTCTCGGTCAACGCCACGGGCTGGTGCGCCGAGTTCCGCATCCCGCTCAGCCAGCTCCGCTACGCCAGCGACGGCGCGCACGAGTGGGGGTTCCAGGTCATCCGCATCGTGCCGCGCACGCAGGAGCAAGCCGCGTGGGCACCGTGGCCGCGATCGAGCGAGGAGACGGTCAGCAAGTTCGGCATCATCGAAGGCATCTCCGGGCTCAAGCCCGCCCGCCGGCTCGAGCTCCTGCCGTACGCGACGGCGGGCTTCGAGTCGATGCCGGTCGCGGATGCGGATCCGCTCAACGACCCGCTGTCCGCGCGCGGCAACATCGGGCTCGATCTGAAGTACGGCCTCGGGCCCGCGTTCACGCTGTCCGCGACGATCAACCCAGACTTCGGTCAGGTCGAGGCGGACCCGTCCCAGGTCAACCTGTCCGCGAACGAGCTGTTCTTCGCGGAGAAGCGCCCGTTCTTTCTCGAGGGTGTCGATCTGTTCAAGCTGTCGATGAGCCCGACCAACAACGGGATCGAGGGCGGGTTCTACAGTCGCCGGATCGGCGCGGCGCCCCCGATCCAGGCCGATGGCGAGTACGTTCGCTCGCCGCCCTCGACCACGATCTTCGGCGCGATGAAGCTGACCGGGAAGACCCGCGGTGGCTGGTCGGTCGGGCTCCTCGATGCCGTCACCGGGGAAGAGGTCGCGCTGGTCGACGATGGCATGGGCGGTCGCACCGAGCCGATCGTGTCACCACTGACGAACTACGCGATCGCGCGCGTCAAGCGTGACTTCCGCAGCGGGAAGACGTCGGTCGGTGGTTCGCTGACCGCGGTCAATCGCGCGCTCTCCGGCACCGGGCTCGAGGCCATCCTCCACGACCAGGCGTACACGGGGGGCACCCAGCTCTCGCATCGCTGGGACAAGAACGCCTGGCAGTTCGACTTCAACCTCTACGGCAGCCTCGTCCACGGAAGTGAGATGGCGATCGCGCGTACTCAGCAATCGCAGCGCCACCTGTTTCAGCGCTCCGACAACGATCACTTCGACCCCACGCGGACGAGCCTGACCGGGCTCGGCTTCGGCGGGATCATCGGGCGGATGGGCGACACCAAGCACTGGCGCTACGGCGTCGGCTACGACGTCCGCACGTCGGGCTACGAGCTCAACGATGCCGGCTTCATGAATGGCGCCGATCGCTCGATCGTGTTTTTGTACGGCGAGTATCACGAGGAGAAACCAAGCGACGAGGTGCTCAACTGGCACTTCAACGCTGACATCTTCACGGTTCACATCCTGTCCGACACGCTCGACAGCTCGCTGAACGCGTTCGAGTCGCACCTCAGCGACATCGGCTTCGAGTGCAACGGCCACGTCCAGCTCGTCAACTACTGGAAGATCTCGCAGGGCTGCAACCTCGGCAACGCGCGATGGGCGACCAATGACATGCGCGGGGGACCGGCGCTGCGGGTCAACAATTTCTACAACGGCTGGATCCAGGTCGACACCGACTCGCGCAAGTCGATCCAGGCGTACGTGTTCGCGAACGGTGGCCAGCAACCTGCCACCGACACGATCGACGGCGGGATCGAGGCCGGGCTCAAGATCCAGGCGGCGTCGAACATCGATATCGATATTGGCCCTCGCTACTCGTACCGCAACGATGCGCTGCAATACGTCGACACCGCGATCGATGACAATGGCCTCCCGCACTACGTCTACGCCCGCATCAACCAGGCGACGCTCGCGATGACGACGCGCGTGAACTGGACGTTCTCGCCCAAGCTGAGCCTCCAGGCCTACGCGCAGCCGTTCATCGCGACCGGCCGGTACCGCGACTACAAGGACATCGATAACCCCGCGGCGAAGCAGTACGAGGATCGGTTCACCCCGATCGACGGCACCGACTACGCGCTGGTCGACGGCACCTACCGGGTCAACCAGAACGGCCGCTACGAGTTCGCGCGCCCGGACTTCTCCTTTGGCCAGCTGCGCTCGACGGTCGTGCTGCGCTGGGAGTACCGCCCGGGATCATCGGTGTTCGCGATCTGGAGCCATGGCCAGACGGCGACCGATGACGATGGCCGGTTCGACTTCAATCGCAACTCCGACAACCTGTTCTCGGCCGACTCGGAGGATGTCGTGATGGTGAAGGCCAACTACTGGATCGGCTTCTAGCTCACTTGCGCGGCGGCGGCGGCTGGATGCGCTCCCACGGCGCGTTCAGCCCGAGATATTCGCCCCACTCGAAGCCCGAGTCGTACATCGCCTTGATCTGGCCGGCGTCAAGCACCTTGCCGACCTGGCCCTGCGCGTCGGTCAGCATCCCGCCGAGCCCGCCGGCGTAGTCGAGCCAGCCCGCGACGTTGCGCTCGTAGGGCGACAGCTGACCGTCGGTGATCGCCTTGTTGGTGTAGTCGAGCACGTCGGCGTAGACCTTCTCGAACGCCTTGTCGAGCTGCGCGGATTGCGCGGGCGTCACCTTCGCCTTCTCCTCGGCAAGCTTGCGCATCTCGAGGGCGCGCTCGCGCGGCACCGCCAGGCCCGCCTTGATCAGCGGCACGATGCGGGCGCGGTATTCGTCCTCGGTCTCGCCCTCGAGCCGGCCGAAGCGCTCGCCGAACTCCATCGTGCGCCGGGCACGCCGGTCGAGCCGCGACTCCTTGGGGGCCGCGGGCAGGGCAGGGACGTCGCCGGCAGAGATCGCGACGCGCGCATCGCGCTCCTTCTTGACCGCCGCGGTCCACGGGTCCGCCGCGCTGCCGGGCTCCACCGCGGGCTCGGCGGCGACCGCAGCCGCGGTGTGCTGGAGGTCGGCGCGGAGGGTCCGGTTATCGAAGTACAGCCAGATCGTGCTGGCCACGGCGACGATGGTCGTCGCCGCGAGGGCGCTGGTGACGCGGGTCGTGGCCATATCCCGTCCAGGCTAGCATGCGTAGTAGGCTGATCACGGATGGCGAAACTCGACGGATATCTGCGCAGCCTGGAGAAGTTTGGTGCCGCCGGTGCGGTCCTCACCTCGGGACAGGCGGTGACGCTGCGGTTCCCGCAAGGCGATCGTCAAGCAACCCAGATCACGCCGCACGATCAGTTGATGGCGATGGTGCGCGAGGTCGCCTCGCCGAGCGCGCTCGATCAGATCGACAAGGGTCGCACGGCACGGTTCGAGATCGAGTCGGCGGGTGCGCGCTACACGATCGACGTCGCGCCGCGTTCGAATGCCTGGCAGGTGCAGATCACGCCGGCCCTGGGTGTCGGCGCCCCGATGCCGCCGGCGCCCCGCGAGATCTCGAACCGAACCCCGACCCCGCGCCCGATCGCACCCGAGATGACGATCGAGCGCGGCCAGTACGACGTCCCCAGCGGCCCGCGCCGACCTCGAGCGGCAGCGCGCTGCTCGACCAGCTGACGCGGCGCGGACCGCGCGCGCCAGACCGCCGCCGCCGCGCGACGCCGCTGCAGCGAGTTGGCGGCGGGTGGTCTCGGCCGGCGTGTGCGCTCGACGCCGAGAGCCTTCGCGAGCTTGGTCTGGTGGCGCCCAATGATGCGCGCACGGCATGGACGGAGCACGGCAGCTCGCTGTTCGCGTATGGCGACGGCGCTGGCCGGGTCCGGGTCGCGCTCGGTCGTGATCACCGTGGTCCGTGCGCCGCGTTCCGGCTGCTGCCCGCGGAGCCCCCGACGCTCGATCAGCTCCAGGTGCCACAGGTCGAGGGCTGGATCACCGCGCGCGGGCTGGTGCTGATCGCGGGACCATCCGGGGCGGGCAAGACGGTGACGCTCGGCGCGATCGTGCGTGCGCTCGGCGAGCGCCGGCGCCGCGTGATCATGATCGAGGACCCGATCGAGCTCGTGCACGTCTCGCCCTCGATCAGCCAGCGTGCGGTCGGCCCGCACGTCGCGTCGATCGCGATCGGGGTCCGCGCCGCGATGCACGAAGGCGTCGATGCGATCTCGATCGAGCACGTCGGGTCCAGCGAGGCGGCCGAGGCGATCGTTGATGCGGTCGCTGGAGGTCACCTCGTGCTCGCCACGGTGAACGCACCGACGGCCGACCTCGCGCTCGAGCGCGTGCTGGATGCGGTTCCGGTCGATCGCCGTGACCACGCGCGCAAGCTGCTGTCCGAGAACTTGCTCGGCGCGATCCGTCCAGTCCCCGCGCGCAATGGATCGCGCACGTTCGAGGTCACGGGTCGGAGCTAAAGTTTTCCGCGTGGAACCTCACGAGTTTTGGACCCTCGTCGTGAACCGCGATATAACTGAGGCAACTCGTGACGGACGATTACCGCGATGGCGGAACGCTGATCCTCCAGCGTCCACTTGGCCCGATCGAGAAGAAACCGCCGAGCGGCGAGGCCTGTCTCGTCAACCTGCACCCGCCGGGTCCCGACATCGGTCGCCGGATCCCGCTGCTCGAGGTCCAGTATGTCGTCGGCCGTGACACCGACGCCGGCCTCGTGGTCAGTCGCAGCTCGGTGTCGCGCCAGCACGCGCGGCTGTTCTCCGACGAGCACGCTGGGTGGTGGGTCGAGGACCTGGGCTCGACGAACGGAACGTTCGTCAACGAGATCCGCGTGAGCGGCGTGACGCAGCTGTCGGATGCCGATCAGGTGCGGTTCGGCGACGCGATCTACAAGTTCCTGGCCGGCTCCAACATCGAGAGCGCCTACCACGAGGCGATCCACAACATGGCCATCCAGGATGGCATGACGGGGATCCACAACAAACGGTACTTCATGGAGTTCCTCGAGCGCGAGATCGCGGTCTGCACGCGCCACAATCATCCGCTCACGCTCGTGATGTTCGACGTCGATCACTTCAAGCAGGTCAACGACACGTTCGGTCACCTCGCCGGCGACGCGGTGCTGAAGGATCTCGCGGGTCGGATCCGGCCGCGGATCCGGCGCGAGGATCTGTTCGCGCGTTACGGCGGCGAGGAGTTCGCGTGCGTGTTGCCGTCGACGGCACTCTCCGGCGGAGTCGTGTTCGCGGAGCACCTGCGCACACTCCTCGAGGAGCGGCCGACCTCGTTCGAGGACCAGCTGATCCCGTTCACGGTCAGCCTCGGCGTCACGACGCTGCATCGCGAGACCGGCGTCGATCCGGTGGCCCTGATCAAGCGCGCCGATGACAACCTGTACGCCGCGAAACGCGGGGGCAGGAACCGCGTGGTCCCGAGTCTTGCCGACCTCGTCCCGAAGTAGGCCGCGCGACGATCAGCGCGCGTTGAAGCTGATGCTGATCCGCGGCAGGTCGCTCTGGTAGGGCGTCACCCAGTGGAGCAGCCACGCGGGAAACACCCATAGCTCACCGCTGCGTGGCGTGATCTCGAAGCAGGTGGCGCTGTCGTGCTGGTTGGCGTCGCCGATCACCATCCCGGCCCCGGCCCGGGGGTCGCGGAGCATGAGCGTGCCGCCAGCCGCGTGGCCGCTGTCCCCGGCGTCCAGGTAGTAGACGCCGCTCCACGCCGCATCGGAGTGCAGGTGCGGGTTGAAGAACACGCCGCGGTTGAACACGTTGGCCCACCCGAACAGCGCGATCTCCTCGAGCGGGCGGTCATGCGCGGCCATCACGGCGTCGGCGATCTGCTTGCCGAGTGCGTGCGTGTCGGCACTCCAGCTGAACAGGTCGTTGCCGCTCTGCCAGCCCGTGCGCTCGCCCCGCGCCACGCTGGGCTGGGTCCGGCTGCGCTCGAGCACGAGGGGCACGATCTCCGGCGCGACGCCGACGAGCTCGAACCTCGTCACGCGCGTTGGAAAAAGTAGCAGCGTCTCGCTCTTGGTCGGCATCTCGATTGGGCCACATACTACGATGTGATGGTGGCAGGGGAGCGCTACGTCGATCGCCCGCCTGCGTCCGAACGCCCGGTCCCTGGTGGCGCCGCGCACATCGCGCCGTTTACGTCGAGCGCCGAGTACCTCGCCGCGCTGTTCGAGATGATCGCGCTTCGCGTCGTGGCCGCGCTACGCGAGCGGGAGGCGCGCGGGTTGCTCGACGCGCCGCGAGTCGCCTCGGTCCAGTCCCTGATCGCCGGGATCCCCGAGGCGAACGACGGGGATGCGATCGCGCGGCGTGCGGGGCTGTTCGAGCGCCGGCTGTCGGCGGCGCGTGACCGCGAGCTGGTGCTGCCGCTTGCCGATGCCTTCGATGCTTGGGGCCTGTCGCCACTCGATCGATCCATGGTCGCGACGCTGCTCGCCATCTCGCACGAGCCGGTGGTCGCGCAGCTCGCACGCGTGCTCGGCACCGAGACCGAGGTGCTCGCGGCGATCGTCGGCGAAGGTCACGTCGGCGCACTCGCGGTTGCCGAGCGACTCACCGAGGAGGCACCCTTGATCCGCCTCGGCCTCGTGACGCCGCATGGGGTCGAGCGTCCATTCCTGGCGCGCGGCCTCGTGATCGCGGCGCGGCTCGGCGCACTGGCACGTGGCGACCGAGGGCTCGACGCCGTGCTCGCGGCCACGGGCGTCACGCTCGTGCGGGAACGAGATCCGCGTGTCGCAGACTGGACCTCGCCCGGCGTGTTCCAGCTGGTGCGTGGTGCGCTCGCCCGCGGCAGCGCGTTGCCGGTCGTGTGGCTGACTGCAGCACCCGGCACCGGCGGCGTGGCGATCGCGTGCGATGCCGCGCTCTCGCTGTCGTGGACCGTGATGCGCGTGCGACGTGTCAGCGACGATCCTGCCTGGCTCGACGCGATCGCTCGCGAGGCGCTGCTGCACCACAGCATGATCGTCGTCGAGTACGACGGCCGGCCGATCGATCCGCTGGCGCACCGGCTCGCCGATCTCCCGACTCCGATCGCGGTCGTCGACGAGCACGCGGCGATCGGCACCACGTTGCCGGCGCTGCGGATCGCGCTCCCCGGACCCGGCGTCGGCGAGCGAGATCTGCTGTGGCGCGGTGCCCTGGCCGGGATCCAGCACGAGTGCAACCTCGGTGATCTTGCGACCTCGATCCGGGTCGGCGCGCAGGCGATCGAGCGCGGGGTTGCCCACGCCGTGGTGGTCATGCAGGCGACAGGGAACCGGCGGCTCGGTCGTCGCGATCTGGTCGCCGGGCTGGCCGCCCAGCTGCCGGGAATGCTCGCGATCGAGCACACGACGCAGACCTGGGATCAGCTCGTGCTCCCGGGCGAGGTGCTCGACCGCGCGCTTGGCTTCGTCGTCGCGATCCGCGAGCAACAGCAAGCGGACGGCCGGCTCGGCCATCACGCGCGACTCGCGATCACCGGTCCCGCCGGCACGGGCAAGACCATGCTGGCGAGCCAGCTCGCGAGCCACCTCGAGCTCGGGCTGGTCGAGCTCGACGCGCGCGAGCCGGCCGCGCTCGACACCGCGATCCTCGCCGCCGAGCAAGGCCTGGTGCTGCTCGCGATCGCCCACGCCGATGCCGCACCCGCGCTGGTGCGCCGGCTCGATGGGGTGCAGGCGCCGATGATCCTGATCGGGACGTCCGGGATCGCGTTCGACCGCCCAACCCTGGCGGTCGCGCTGCCGCTGCCCTCGCAGGACGCGCGGGTCCGGCTGTGGGAGCTCGCGCTGCCGGCCGGTTCGCTCGCGCTCGACGAGCTCGCACGTGACTACGCGATCACGGGGGCGCAGATCCACGAGATCGCCCGGCGCGTGACGCTCGCGACCAAGCTCGATCAGCCGATCACCCATGACCTCATCCGCGAGATCGCGCGGCGGACGAACCAGGAGTCGAGATGACCGATGACAAGAAGGACGTGGAGGCAGGCCTGCGATTCCTCCACGTCATGGGCATGCAGACCAAGTTCGACGTGTTCGAGACCAGCGTCCGCGTGCTCGCATTGCTCGAGGAGATGATCTCGCGCGGCCAGGTCGACATCCGCAGCCTCGAGGAGCGGCAGACGCGCATCAAGCAGCAGGAGATGGCCCGCAGCGAGGCCCAGGCGACGGTCCAGGTCGCTCCCGCGATCGACAAATACACGATGACGGACCTCCCGCAGATCGACTGCGAGGCGCGCATCCCGCTGTGTGGGGGCCGCTGCTGCACGCTGACGTTCCCGCTGTCGTTCCAGGATCTCGACGAAGGGATCGTGAAGTGGGAGTACCGGCGGCCGTACCTGATCAAGCATCGCCCGGACGGCTACTGCGTCCACAGCACGGAGCAGCGCGGCTGTAACGTGTACGCGAATCGCCCGTCGGTATGCCGGAGCTACGACTGCCGCCACGATCGGCGGATCTGGATCGACTTCGAGAACCGGATCCCAGCGCCGTACCCTGCGAGCGAGGGTCCCGAGCCGGATCCTGTGCTGACGCACAACGACCGCATGACCGAGCCGACGATCGACAAGCCTTAGGCGATCGCGAGCTCGGGCCAGCTGACGAGCCGCAACAGGCTGACGTGTGCACCGGCCGCGAGGCCGGGATGGACCACCAGGATGTCGTCGAACCTGTCGTCGACCGCGGCGTACAGCGCGCGCGACACCGTGACCACCCGGGGTTGCACGTCGTCGGGGATCTGGTCGATCCACTCGGGCAGAAACTGGAGCGAGCCATCGAGCAGCACGGCATCGAGCCGCAGGGTCACGACGCTGGCTTGCTCGAACCACGGATCGCTGACCAGCAGATCGATCTTGAGCGCTTCGATCACGAGGTCGCTGAGCCCGGCGTCATCGATCACGAGCTTCTCGCGCAGCTCCTCGTAGCCGAAGCACACCCGGACCAGGAACTGCTTGCCGAGCGCGGCGATGAAGCCGGGTGCGCGCTCTCCCAGCCACAGCTCGTACGCGCGCTTGACGTGCTGGCTGCACGCGGCCTCGTGTGCGCGCTCCTGCCGGGGATAGACGCAGAAGAACTGCTTGCGCTCGAAGTCGAAGAACAGCATGTCCTTCTCGATCACGAGGACCTCGCTGCACACGTCGCAGCGAAACACGTGCAACGCGCGATCGAGCACGGCCTGCTTGAGGTGCGGATGGCGGCCCGCGTTCAAGCTGTCGGCAAGAAACAGCTCGAGCGGCGCACCGCACGCACACTCGACACGTTCCGTGCGGGTGATCGACATGGTTACGGCTTGCTGGTGTCGAGCGTCGTGGCTTCCTCGGTCCAGGCGAGCTTGTAGGACCTCGGGATCGAGAGTGTCCAGCGCTTGAGGTCGAGCAGCTGCGGCTTCGCCGGCGCACCGGCGCGCCGCGGAATCAGATAGTGGAGGACGAGCTTCGCGCCGTCGACCGCGCGGGTCAGCGTCGGGTTGAGCTGCGGGTGCGCAGCGTAGTCGTAGAACTGATCGGGCGACGCGTACCCCGAGACCTTCGGCAGCGCCTCGAGCACCAGCAGGAGCTTGGTCAGGTCCTTGGCCTCGAGCGCCGCCTTGCCAAGCAGATCGACGCTCTTCATGTACGCGGATGCCGCGTCGAGCCCCTTCTTGCCGAGCACCTTGCCGTCGACGATCACCAGGTAGTCGCCGCCGTCGGCGAACTCGGCCTGGTAGAAGCCAGGCAGCTGGTCGTAGGTGATCACCTCGAGTGGCTTGCCCCAGCCCTTGGTCTCGTAGTGCTTGGTCAGCACCGCCTCGGTCTCCGCCGACATGGTCGATCCTTTCTTGCTCGCTGCATCTGCGGTCGCGGCATCGCCGGCCACCGGGATGGTCACCGCGGCATCTTCCGCGGCATCGGTCGTGGTCGGCGTCGGCGTTGCCCGGGGTGCCTTGGAACACGCAGCCAGCACCAGCCCGAGCAGGAGCGCGTAGGTCATCATCACGGAACTAGAAGTTCATACGCCGGATCGCGGCGGCAGCGGCGGCTGCGCTCGTGTCTTGTTGCGGCGCGGCGCCGCCACCCTTCACGTGCGAGTCCCCCGCGGGAGCCGCGCCCCCGCCCCCCGACTCCGCACCGGCACCTGGCGTCGGTGTCTTCAGGCCGCCGGTCGAGGTCGCATCCATCTTGTCGATGGTGTCGAGCTTCGCCTTGGTCGTCGCATCGGCGCCGGGTGCGGCCTTGCCGGTCCGGTAGTAGTTCGCGTATTGCTCGGCGAACCACTCCACCGTCGACGAGATGCTGTACCAGGACACCTTGGTGTCGGAGATCTCCTTCTTGTAGCTGGCGTACTCGAGGCCACCGCGCGTCAGGTAGACGTAGGTCCGCTTGTCGCCGCCGTCATTGTCACCGTCGACGTAGTACGCGGCTGGCACCGTGCCGGCCTTGACCTTGGTCCAGTAGCCAACCAGCTTCTGCGCCGCGTAGTGGGTGTTGATGAACGCCACCACATCGGGGCGCTTCCACTTGGCCGGCAGGAACGAGCCGCCGGCGACCTCCTTGGCCAGAAACTCGCGGGCATCGGACGCCGGCAGGATCTTCTTGGGAGCCGGCTTCGCGATCGCCTTGGTCGCGGCGGCGTCGTCGAACAGCTTCTGCGACCAGGTGTCCCAGCCGAGGCCGCCTTTCCAGTCGCCGTGCGTCTTCGCGAAGGCGTTGCCGTCGGTCTTGTCACCGACGCCATGCCCGATCTCGTGGAGCATGGTGCCGTCCCAGTGTGTCGTCTTGGGATCTGCAGGCGTGCCCCCGACCGCGACACCGGACCGATCGCCGCCGGTCATGTCGTGATCCGTCCCGCCCTCGGCCGTGTTGGACGAGGACTTGTTCATCACGATCACGTTGGGACCTGGATGGTGCCAGCCGAACTTGAGCGGCGCCCAGATCAGCTTGCCCTTGCTGTTCTTCGTGAACAGCTTCTCCTGCGTGCCGAGGTTGAAGCCGCCGGCGATGGTCTGCGCGTGGGCGAGCGGGACCTTGCCCTGCAGCGACGACCACATGCGCTTGACGTCGGGCACCGCCCACTTCGCGACCTTGAGGAATGTCTTGTTGTACGACGCGTCCATCAGCTTCGGGAACGCGTGATGGAAGATCTGCTTGGTGTCCGTGATCGTCGTCGCGACGTTCATCCACGCGTCGAGCTTGTCGGCTCGCTTCTCGCCGAGCGCGGCGTGGTCGGGCAGCTTCGCGAGCCAGTGGTTGTAGACCGAGGCTCCCTTCAGCGCGTTCATCCAGTACGTCGCGTCGTGCTTCGGATCTTCGAGCACCGCGTCGGCATACGAGACCTTGTCCCACAGCGCCTTGGTCTCCTTCAGGATCCCGAGGCCCTCCTTGGCCATGATCTCGATGATCGATTCGACCGGGTCGGCCTTGAGCGCGGACGGGTACTTCGAGACGCCGGCCGCGCGCATCCGCGCCTTGTCCTTGGCCGATAGCTTCTTCCACTTCGCCTGTGCGTCGGCGACACCGCTGGCCGCGAGCGCGTCAAAGAACTCCTGCAGCTTGTCGACCGCCTCGGGCCCGGCACCGTGCACGTTGCCTTCGCTGTCGATCGTCTTGCGATAGATCGTGCCGCCTTCGGCCGCGGCGTTGCCATCGCCGCCGGACTCCGCCTCCGTGGCGGCGACCTCGGCGGCGCTACTCGGATCCGAGACGCGGTAGGCGCCGGGCTTTGGCGCCGGCAGGCCCTTGGTCTGGGCGACGTGCGCGAGCTCGTGCTTAATCACGCGATCGCCAGACTCGGTGCCGGGGTGCTGGCCCTCGCCGAGGTAGACGTCCTTGCCCGCGGCGAACGCGACCGCGTTCAGCTTCTTCGCGGCGGCGTGCGCGGTGGATCGCTATGGACCGAGGCACCCGACGGATGCGGTGCGCCGCTGCCCGCTGCGGCGAGCGCCTGGTCAACCGGGTCGTCCGAGGTGGCCTCGGCATGCGCGCTCGCCACCCTCCCCGGGGCCGATTCGGGAGCACTGCCGGCACCGCCACCGGCGGCGTCACGTGAAGGCTTGTGCTCGCGATCCATCTGATCAGGATACGCGATCCGCGGTGCAAGCTCCCCTGATTTCAACGCGTCTGGCGTTGGCGAGGGGCCAGGTTCGTGGCAAGCATCCCGTCCCATGATCTCGGCCCGGACGCTCGACGATCTCGGTTGGCCGGCCCTCGTCGACCACTGGGCCAAGCGCTGCGCAACCAAGCGCGGCGAGGCGCACGTGCGTGCCGGGCGGCTGTTCGAGACCATCGACGAGGCGCGCATCCGCGTGGCCGAGGTCACCGAGGCCCGGGGGCTCGCGTCGCGCGACGCGGCGCTCCCGCTCGGGGGGATCGCCGAGGTCGCGCTGGCGATCGCCCGGGTCCGCAAGTCCGCTGCGCTCGAGGCACCGGAGCTGGTGGCGGTGGCGACCACCGGCCGGTCGCTCGCCCGCATCCGCACCCACCTCCGCGAGCATGCCGAGGTTGCACCCCGGCTCGCCGCTCGTGCGGGCGAGATCGCAGATCTCGGGCACGTCTACCACCCGATCCTGGAGGCGTTCGACGCCGACGGCCGCCTGGTCGATCACGCGAGCGACGCGCTCGGCCCACTGCGCCGCGCGCTCGCGTCGATCAAGGTCCAGCTCGAGAAGCGGATGGGCTCGCTGCTGACCGACGAGCGGTTCGCGCCGTACATCCAGGACGCCTACTACACCCAGCGCGAGGAGCGCTACGTGCTGCCGGTGCGAACCGACGGCAAGGGCTTCGTGCGCGGCATCGTCCACGGCACGTCGCAGAGCGGCCAGACGCTGTTCATCGAGCCCGAGGAGATCGTCGATCTCAACAACCGCGCAAAGCTGGCCGAGGCCGAGGTCGCCGACGAGGAGCGTCGGATCCTGGTCAAGTTCTCCGGCTGGGTCGCCGAAGAGGCGGATGCGTTCGACGCCGCGCTCGCCGCGGCCGAGCTGCTCGACGTGATCGCCGCCGCGGCGATCATCGCCGACGACACGATCTCCAGCGCGCCGATCCTCGACGACACGCCGCAGATCACGCTGCTCCATGCGCGCCATCCGCTGATGCTGCTCGCCGAGCGGCGCTGCGTCGCGAATGACGTCACCGTCGCGGCGGGACAGACGCTGCTGGTGTCCGGCCCCAACGCCGGTGGCAAGACGGTCGCGCTCAAGACCGTCGGGCTCGCAGCCGTGATGGCGCGCGCCGGTCTCCACCTGACCGCGGAGAGCGGCAGCGCGATCGGGTGGTTCACGACGGTGCGCACCGACATCGGCGACGCGCAGAGCCTCGAGCACGATCTATCCACGTTCTCCGGCCACATGGTGAACCTGCGCGAGCTGCTCGACTCGGCCGGGCCCGGGACGCTGGTATTGATCGACGAGATCGCGGTCGGCACCGATCCGGACCAGGGCGCCGCGCTGGCGCAGGCCGTGCTCGAGGCGCTCGCGGCGCGCGGCATCACCGCGATCATCACCACGCACTACGAGCGGCTCAAGGCGCTCGGCGCCACCGACGCGCGGTTCGCGAATGCCTCCGTCGGCTTTGACCTGTCGCGCCTCGAGCCGACGTTCAAGCTCCACCTCGGGACGCCCGGCTCGTCGGGCGCGCTCCAGGTCGCGCTGCGCATGGGCATCGTGCCCGGCGTGATCGATCGCGCTCGCGAGCTGCTCGGGCCCCAGATCGTGAAGGTCGAGGATCTGCTCACCAGCGTGGCCGACCAGCGCCGCCGGATGGAGGAGGAGCGCGCGGCGTTGCTCGCCGAGCTCGAGGCGGTCGAGGCAGATCGCGCGGCACAGAAGGCGTACCGCGAGCGCGCGAAGTTGAAGTTCGACAAGGAGACCCGGGTCGCGCATGCGGAGGCGCTCGCCGTGCTCAAGTCGGCGCGTCGCGAGATCGAGGACATCCGGCGCGAGCTGCGCGCCGCGCGGTGACCGAGATGTCACTCGAGGACGTCAAGGCGGCGACCCGCCGGCTGGTCGCGCCCGGCGCGCAGGTCGCGAAGCTCGAGCCTCGGCGAGCCACCCCGCCGGGCACGCCCGCCACCGCGGACAAGATGATCGGCGGCGCGCCAGTGCTCGTGCCGCGGCTCGGCCGCGCCGAGGTCGTCGCGATGTTGCCCGACAACAAGGTCGAGGTTCGCGTCGGCTCGATGCGCGCGCTGGTGCCGCTCTCCGAGGTGCTGATCGACACCCACCGTGCCGCTCGTCGCGCCGAGCCGCGCGCGCCGGAGCCACGGCGCGAGGAAGTCGCAACCGGCGCGCCGCACGTCGAGCTGGTCGACGGCGTGCCCGCCGGGGGGCGCGCCAACGCACGCACGGTCGACACCACGATCGACATCCGCGGCAACCGCGCCGACGAGGCGATCCACCAGGTCGAGCGGTTCGTCGACGAGTCGTTGCTCGCCGGTCGCGACACCATCTTCGTGATCCACGGCCACGGCACCGGTGCGCTGCGCACCGCGATCCGCTCTCACCTCGGGACCCACAAGGCGATCGACAAGCTGCGTCCGGGCGAGCCGAGCGAGGGCGGCGACGGCGTCACGGTCGCGTTCCTCAAGGGCTGAGGCTACGGCACCAGCGCGATGTCGATCGTGTGGCGCGCGGGATCTTTCTCGCTGACCCGGATCTTGCGGACGTTCGCCGCGGTGTTGACGTCCAGCGTCAAGGTCGTGCCACGCGGCACCAGGAGCGTGGGGTGCGGGTACTCGAGCTCGGCGAAGCCGTCATCGAGCAAGCGCCGCGCCTCGGTGCGCACGGTGGCCACGTCGATGATCGCGCCTG
The DNA here is from genome assembly GCA_037720695.1 of Kofleriaceae bacterium. GTDB lineage: Bacteria > Myxococcota_A > Polyangia > Haliangiales > Haliangiaceae > JABFXX01. The sequence continues at coordinate 48,461 of JBBJLY010000020.1, forward strand.
CGAACGTGCCGCGGAACTTGTCCTGCTCGATCGCGATGTCGAACACCAGCTTGCTACCGAGCGAGTCGGTCGCGGTGCACTGCACCACCTTGCCGGTCGCGTAGCTGGTGTCGGGACAGCTCGGGGTCGCGGGCACGCCATGTCCCTTCAGGATCTCGCGCACGAGACCGGTCGCCTTGTCGGCGTCGGACTTGCCGCTGCCGCATCCTGGGGCGAGCACCACCACCGCGACGAGCCAGCGCATGCCCCGAGCATACGCAATCATGGGGCAGGCGGGGCGGTCGTGAACGTGACGGTGCCAGTGTCCTCGCTCAGCTGCTCGACCGCGGGCTGACCGGGTACCTGGAGCTTCGCGTGGAGGCGCGATTCGATCGTGTACGAACCGCGTGCGAGCAGCGGGTATCGTGGGTCGACCTCGACGTCGCCCTCGAGCAGCCGGAACAACGCGAGCAGATCGGCGGTCACGCCCTTCGGCAACGTCGGGTCGTTGACCCGCTGCTCCTCGCCGACCCGCAGCAGCTTGACGTGCAGCTGCCACGCGGCCTTGGTCCGCGCGACCAGCGTGTAGGTCGCCGTCTGCTTGACGTAGATCGGGCCCTGGCGGAGCACGGTCACGACCTCCCACTTCGCGCCCGGTGCGACCGGTTCCGCAGGGACGGGGATCGCGATCGCGAGCAGGCGCTGCACGAGCTCGTCCAACGCCTGCCCGCTGCGGAGCATCCCCGGATCGTCGTTGAAGATCACGGTGCCGAGCTGGCCGCGCGCATCGAGCGCGATCGAGATCCGGCGATCCTGAAGCTTCTGCCGCCACGGAGCGACGTACTGCTCGGCGAGCGGCGTCGTGGTCCCGGTGATCGTCGCCGCGAGCGGACGGAACAGCGGCGGCTTGTTCGCGATCGGCTGGACGTGAAAGCCATCGTGGATCGCCGGCAGCGTGACCGGCTTGCCGATCGTGCCGCCCTCGAGCTGGCGCGACACCAGGCGGGTCTCGAGGTGGTGCTCGATCATGCCGGCGAGTGGCTGGTAGCGCAGCTGCGCGCGCTTGCCCTTGCCCTTGCCGAGCACGCGAAACGACTCCTGCTTTGGCAGCACGATTGGCGGCGAGTCGATCGCGACGCGATCGGGCGGCGCGTAGTGCCTGACCCGCGGCATGACCGCGGCGGAACCCGATCCCGACCCCGAGCCCGTGGCGGGCCGCGGTGCCTCGCGATCGCTGCACGCGACCACGGCGATCACGGCCGCGAGGCAGCGCCACATGGTCGCGATCATCGCACGCTACGGACCGACGACGGAGAATGACGCCTTGTAGTAGGCGTCCTTGTCCTTCACGGCAGGCAGCTTGATCTGGCTCGCGATCGGCTCGATGCACCGGATCGCGGCGTCGACCTCGGCCCGGGTCGGGACTGCCGTGGCGTCGAGGTTGTCAGTGCCACTGACGGTGACGCCTTCGGGCGGCGCGAAGTAGCGCGACCGGCCAGGCGCGCTCGCGGGCGCCGAGCGTGGCCCGACCTTCGTGATCTCGACCAGCAGGATCGTGCTGGGCAGCTTGGCCAGGCACGCTCGCATCGCGGGCATCGATCGGCGAACGGCGGTGCGCGCGACCGTGACGTCGAGGGTGGCGTTGCCGGTTCGCCGCTCGACAACCTCGGGCAGGGTCGCGGTCCGCGCCTCCTTCAGGTGATCCTCGGCGCGGCGCCGCCACGGGCTGTCGGGCGCGAGCTTGAGGAACAGCCGGAAGTAGACCAGTGCGTACTCGGGCCGCGGCGGATCGTAGGCCGCGTAGCCGAGGCCCTTCAGGTACTCGGCCTCGCCCTTGCCAAGCAGCGGCGTCGCAGCGCTGGTCAGCGTCCCGAACCCGCGGTCGCGCTCGAGCGCCGCGCGTGCCGCGGTCAGCGCCTCGGACGGCCGGCGCGCGCGATCGTAGGCACCCGCGAGCAGCCAGCGCACGATCGCCTGAACATCACCCGACTCGGCCGCGACCTCGAGCGCGGCGATCGCCTCCTCGAGCTTGCCCATCGCGATCCGGACCTCGCCGAGCCGCATCCAGACTTCCCCGGCGGTCGTGCCCGCGGCGGCGGCATCGGCGAGCGTGCGCTCGGCGTCGGCCAGCTTGCCGGCACGCGCGAGACAGATGCCGAGCCGGAGCCGCAGCTCGGCGAGCACGCGTGCATCGTCGGCAGGCTTCTGCCGCGCGAGCGCGAACTGGTGATCGGCCGCGCACTTCGTCCACTCCTTGAGCGCCATCCACGCCTCGCCGCGGACGCGGTAGGCCTCGGTCTCCTCGGGCAGTAGCCTGACCGCCTGATCGAGCTTCTTCACCGCGTCGGCCGCGTCGATCGCACCGGTCTTCATCAGCTCGCGCGCCTCGGCGATCAGCGCCTGGTACGGCGAGCGGTGCGGATTGGTGGCGCGCTCCCACAGCCCGGACTTGTCGGCCGCCTCCTCGTCCTTGTCGACCGGCTCGGGCGGATAGCGCTTGGACTGCGCGGAAGCCGTGCCGACGACACCGAGCACCACCGCCAGGATCAACAGACGCTGCATCTAGAAGTCGTACGGGTCGGGCGGCGGAGGTGGTGTCGGGCGCGTGCGCTGCTTCGCGAGCAGCGAGTCGAGGTGATGCTTGGCGCGCGGATGAAACTGAGGATGCGCGCCGCTGCGTATGAACCGGCGCCAGTGCGTGATCGACTGCGCGACGTTGCCCCACGCTTCCTCGATCAGCGCGTAGTAGTACTCCTCCTCGCCCTCGGGGACGAAGAACGTCGTGCCGCTCGAGACGCGGTCACTGAAGTGAAGGTAGCTCTCGCGGCCCTGCTTGAGGACCAGCGCGTGCGCCTGCTGGATCCGCTCGTCGCGGTCGAGCGCGACCGCGTAGCCGTAGAACGTGGAGGCGTCGGAGGCGTGACGGACCGCTTCACGATACGCGTCGATCGATTCGTTCATCTTGCCGAGCATCATGTAGGTCTCGGCGAGGTTGCCCCACGCGACGGCCGCTTCCTCCGACTGCGGATCGCCGATCCGATCGAGGTAGCGCAGGTAATCCTGCACCGCGGCCTCCCAGTCGGCCTTGGTCCCGAGCTTGGTGTGCAGGATCGCGCGCTCGAACAGGATGCTGCTGCCTTCGCCGACCCCGAGCCGCGGATCGAGTGGCTCGCGGGCCTCGAACGCGTTCCACGCCGCGATCGTCTCCTTCGCGACCGCAACGTTCATCGCCTGGGGATTGTCGCAGTCGCGCAGCGGCGACGAGGTCACGCCGAGGAACTGGTGCTGCGGGCTGGCGCAATTCTCGAGGTAGAACGAGTGCAGCGTGGTCGCGATCCGGTAGTGCGGCTCGCCCAGCTTGGGGCGCGCCGCGGCGGCCTTGCGATACGCCGCGATCGCCGCGGTGACGGACGTCTTGATCTGCTTCAGCGACGCGCTCTGCGTGTTGGCGAGCAGCACCGCCTCGTCGCCCTCGCGCATCGCGTCGTCGTAGAGCTCCTTCGCGGGATCCTGCGAGCCTTGGATCGCGCGCTTCCACACGTCGGCGTGGCCCCCCCCGATGGCGATCACCGTGGCGAGCACGGTGGCGAGCGCGGTGGCGAGGGGGCGAGTCATGGCGTGCCCTGCGGCAGGTTCAACTGGAGACCCGGGGAAGATACAGCCTTCTCGGGCCGAACGCCGCGCAAGGTTCTGCGCTGCGCGTCGATCGCTGCGATGTGGCCGAGCGCACGCGGACGCCACGGCGTGTCCCCGCTGGCCGCGTACAGCGCCCATTCCGCGCGGGCCTCGATGTAGTGGCCCTGCGACTCGTAGAGCAGCGCCTGGTAATAATGCTGATCCTCGGCGGGCGCGAACCGCATCTTCGCGAGCTGGATCTGGAGCTGGTTCGCGTACTGCTGCTGCAACGTGGTCTGGAGATTTGCGAGCACGTCGAACGCCGCGCCGCGCTGCTCGTCGCGGTCGTAGATCACCGCGAGCGCGAACGACGCGAGCGTGACGTCTTCCTGGTAGTAGCCGAGCGCGTGGGAGGGCAGGGCGTTGGACAGCGTCTCGATCGCCGGGATCATCTCGCCGCGGAGCGCGAGCGCGTTTGCGAGGTGGACCAGCGAGTGCGCCGTGATCGGATTGAGCGGACCCTGCGCGAACCGCAGCCAGCGGATCGCGGGATCGAGCTGGCCGAGCCGTAGATAGATCGCGCCGAGCCGGCCGGTCACCTTGGACACGTTCTCCGGTCCGGTGATCCGGATGCTGGCCTCGAGCGCCTCGATCGCCTCGCGGGTCTTGCCGAGCTCGTCGGCGACGCGGCCGAGCTGCGCGAGCACCTCGGCGTTCCGAGGCGACAGCGCACGCGCCGACTGCAACAAGCCGAGCGCGTCGTCGAAGTAGTGCTGCCGCTGATCGACCGCCCAGTCGGTGTCGCTCTGCAGCGCCGCGTCGGGTTGCTGCAGCAGCTTGTCGACCCTGTCGAGGATCGCCGCGACCTGCTTGCCGTTCGGCTCGACGACCTCGCTCCAGAACCGCGAGTAGCTCGGATCGCGGGCGGGCGGTGGCGGCGGCTCGGGCTTGGCTTCACCAGCGAGCGGCAACATCACGAGCCCGAGGACAACCCAGCGCACCCTGCGAGTATGCAGGCCGAACCGGCGCGGTGCCACGACCGTCGATGCGCGTCGAGTGCACACGATTTCGAGCACGCCATGGGGGGTCTCCTCCCCAAGCCCAGGCCTCAGGGACCCCGCTCGAGATCGGGCTTCTCCGCCGTGGTTCCAGCGCGTTGCCCACCGCCTTCCGGTGGCCCGACCCTTGCTGTGAACCAGGTCGTGGATCGCGGAGTCATCGCCACGGCATCCGAGCTGTTCGAATGCCGGCACTTCTCGGGCGTGGTCGCCATGTGCGCCGACGCGCTCGACGACGAGCCCGACTGCGTGCCGCTGCTCCTGATCCGGGCCCGCGCCCATATCGCGCTCCGTCGCGACCTCGATGCGCAGGCGGACCTCCGCGAGATCCTCCGGCTCGACCCGCCCTGCAGCCTGGCGTACCGCCTGCTCGGCGAGCTCGCCGCCCGGCGAAACGAGAACCAGAGCGCCGCCATCTTCTTTCGCGAGGCGCTTCGCCTCGAACCCTCCGATCGGGAAGCCGCTGACTGGCTCGCGATCGTCGAGTCCTCGCTTCGACCAGCCGCGGTGGCATCCACCCCGGCAACTGCTACCGCGGCTGGTCGTGTTACTCGGATTCCGATCCGCGCCGGCAGCGAGCCGCGGTTCGCGCGTGGCACCCAGCCGCCCGGGACCAAGCTCGAGGCCGAGAATTACGAGCGTCCGACCAAGCCGTTCGCCCGCGGCTCGGAACGCCATGGCGAGGCGTGGAAGACGCCCGCCCCGCGCGCCATCACGCCCGCCCCAGTGCCGCAGTTCGCCGCGGCGCAGCCCACCCCGGAGCGAACGCTGAACGGTCGCCCGGTGCCGCCGACGCCGGCGATCCCCGCACCCCGCATCGCGCCGTGGCCGATCCAGCGCAGCACCTCGCTCCGCGAGCTCCCCGGCTTCGGCGAGTACCTGGTGTCGTCGGGCATCCTGACCCGCGAGCGGCTGCGTGCCGCCCAGGCCTACCAGCGCTCGATGCGCGTCCAGCTGTCGACCGCGATCGTCACGCTCGGCCTCGCATCACCGCAGCGGATCGAGTGGGCCGCGGTCACGCACCAGTCGCAGCAGCCGCGCGCACGATCGTGACTACGTGGCGCGGACGGCCGCCGCGATCGTCCGCGTCAGCGTCTCCGCGCGGGCCTGGTCGAGCACCAGCGCATCGGCGAGCCGGGTGATGAACGTCTGCTCCTCGGCGGTGAGCTCGCCGTGGATCGCGACGGCGACCGCACTCGCGAACGCGAGCTCGCGCGCGCCGAGTCGTTCGAGCGTCTCGCCGATGTCGAGCAGGCGTCCGGCATCGATCGCCGCGGTCGGCGCCGGGACCTCCGAGATGCTCGCCATCTCGTAGACGATCTGCGACAGCGTCTTGATCTGGGCCAGCTCGTCCGGATGCGTCGTGCCGTCGACGGCGGCGGCGAGCCGCGCGACATCGACGATCGCGCTGGCCTCCGTCGGGCTCACCTGGTCGTGGATCGAGCGGAGCGCGCGGGGTGCGTCGGGGGTCGTCACGCCTCGGCGCTATCACCGCGGCAGCGTGACGCGAGACTCGCGATCCCGGCTGTAGTCCTGCGGCAAGGCAAGCGTCCACACGGTCTCGACCAGGCAGCTGGCGAGCGCGCCGGTCGTGATCGCGCGGACGTCGACGACTTCGCGCCGGGTGGTCTCGACTTCGAGCGTGACGTTCCAGTCCGGCTTGCGGATGCTTCGCGAGGCACGCGGCGGGATCGATCAGCGAGCGGAGGTCTCGCCGGACGCCGTCCGCGTAGCCGAGCGCTCCACCCCCGGCCGAGCCGAAGCCCGAGCGACCGAGGCCCGTCAGGTCGTCGAGCCCGATCGTCGACGGGCGCGTGCCGGGCTCGAACGCGACGTACGACGTCACCGGCGACACCGCGCGCCCGAACATCGCGACCTTCATCATCTCCACGGGCGACAGCTCCTGGTGCTCGTCCGCGCCGAACACGAAGGCCGCGGTCGCGCGCGAGAATGGCTCGTCCGCCACCGCGTCGCGCCGCACCGGATCCGACCACAGCTCCCCGGTCAGCGTGACCCGCGCCGGGGCGGTCTTGCCGCGCGTGAACAGCCGCACGCCGTCGCCCTCGTGGAGCACGGTCTCGTCGAGTACGAGACCACTGACCCGCAGCTTCTCGATCCGCGTCGGGCGCACGAGCTCGAGCACGATCGGCGGCAGCTGCTTGTCCGCGCCGCCTTTCACGACGTGCGCGAGGATGCCGTGGTGGCGGGTCGCGAGCTTCGCGAGCGCGTGCGCGTCGTCGCGTTCGAGCGAGGGCCGATCGTCGCCGGTCGCCGGAACCACGACGTGGACGACGGTCTCGGGCGACAGCTTCGCGAGCGTCGCGAGGGCGCCCGCGGGCGTCAGCGAGGTCCGGATCAGCTCGTCGGTCAGCAGCACCACGCGGCGGGGACCCGGACGATCCGCCAGCGCCGTGCTCGCGAGCTTCGCGCCGTCATCGAGCGCGCTGCCGTTGCCGAGCGCAAACGCGTGCGCCTTGATCGCGGTCTCGAGCCGCGGGCCGGCCTGGCTCGCGTGCACGAATGCGCCAAACACGCGCGACGCGCGCCGGCGATACACCACGATCTCGATCTCGGCGTCCGGCACGTGCGTCAGGTATGCGCGCAGGATCGCGAGCTGCGCCGCCAGCGTCTCGGCACCGACCGAGATCGACGCGTCGACAACGAACACGACCTGTGCGCGCTTCGGCAACTTCGAGAGCGCTGGCGCCGTATCGATCTCGAGCCGCGAGAACGCGTGCGCGCTCGACGCGACGACGCGCCCGAGCCGCGCATTCCAGGTCGCGATCGCCGGCGGCGCGATCGAGATCGTCGCGACCCCGGCATCGCCTGCGCTCTCGGGCGCATCGGGGATGAACACAGGTGCATCGACCGCCGCGACCGTCAGGTTTGGGGTGCCGAACGCGAGTGACCAGCTGTCGATCGAGCCATTGTCCATCGCGGCGTGATCACTGACGACCAGGCGCCAGGTCCGGCGGCGGTCGTGCCGGCGGGCAGTGGGCTCGCGTGTGTCCTGATCGCGCTGGTCCCGCCGGCCTGCGCGTGGATGGCGATCCGCTTGCCCTGCGGGGTCAACAGCTCGACCCGGAGGTCGCCCTGGTAGGTGTGGGCGATGTCGAGTGCGAGCTGCGCGCGCGTGATCGGCTGCTTCGTCGCCGCCGACGCAGGCACCTCGATCACGCTCGATACATAGCTCGCGTCCGGGGTCGCCTCGACGGTGTCGTGCCAGGCCTGGCGCGGCGGCGGCACGAGCACGACCGGGGTCCCCGGTGCGACCGCGCGCTGATCGATCGAGATCTGGGTCGTCGCGTCGCCCCACGCCGGCCGGATCACGATCGTCGGCGTCGCCAGCGGGCGCGAGTCGATGTCGCGGCCTTCGCGGTTTCCCGCGGCGGCAGCATCGATCCGCGGATACGAGATCCAGTAGCGGCCGTTCGCGTAGCGCGTCGGCACCGTGAGCGTGTACTCCACCGTCGACACGCCACCCGGAAAGATCGGGAACACCTGGAGGTAGAGCTTGTCGGCCCACACCCACTGGAGCAGAGCAGGGTCCTTCGCGCCGAACGTGCCGAGCCCGGTCAGCTCGCGGTACAGCGCCGCCGCCTTCTCGCGCTCCATCAGCACGCCGTCGTACCAGCGGTCCTTCGCGCGGATCCGCAGCCCGGTCGCCGCGGCGCCGGCGGGCAGGTCGATCGCGAGGCCGGCCTCGTCGGCGACCTTGCCGGGATTGGAGAACTGCCGGCGCACCTTGTAGGTCGCGACGCCGTCCGCGATCGAGATGTCGACCGAGTGAGCGACCTCGATCAGCGGTTGCGTCCGCGTCGACCGCAGCGTGTCGGCAGGAGCCAGAGCAGGAGCAAGCCACGCCGCAACAGCGAGGCACGAGCACAGCGTGCGCTTCATGGAGGCATGGACACCACGTCGAGCGTTCGGGTCCGAGTTAGTTCGCGGTCGCTTCGGCCGGTCCGGAGTCCGGATCCAGATCCGTGAACGGGCCGCTGGATCGCGATGGTTTCTGGCCCTTCCGTGCTCTAGGATGCCCGCGTGCGCCGCGCATTGCTCCTCAGCCTCCTGGTCGCGTGCACGCGCGAAGGGGTGTCGCCGCCGGATGCCGATGCCACGTTCCCGTTCCCGCCGCCGCGTACCGACGTGATGGCGCCGGTGGGCAGCGAGACCACATTCGAGCTCGCAACCTGGAACCTCGAAAACTTCCCGGCGCGCGGCGAGACGCCACGCCTGGTCGCCGACGTGATCACCTCGCTCGATCTCGATGTCGTCGTGGTCGAGGAGATCGCGGATGACGCCGCGTGGAACGAGTGCTGCTCCGGCTCCGCGATCACGCGGGTGTGCTGTCGACGCACCGCTACGCGCCCGACTCGTACCAGAAGATCGGCATCATCTATCGCGAGTCCCTGGTCACGGTCGGCGAGCCGGCGTTGCTGTTCGCGAGCGACTCGTTCACGTTTCCGCGGCCGCCGTTCTCGATCTCGGTGACGGTCGATGGCGCCACGATCGAGGTCGTCGGCGTGCATCTCAAGGCCGGGCGTGGCGACGAGGATGCCGAGCGTCGTCGCGCTGCGGTGCTGGCGCTCGACACGCGGCTGCGCACGCAGGTCGATGGCGGCGGCGAGCCCGAGGTCGTGGTGCTCGGTGACTACAACGAGCGCGTCGTCGACGCCGCTGATCGCGAGATCTTCGCGCCGCTGCTGTCCGCGCCCGACCGCTACACGCTCCGCACCGAGAGCGTCGCCCAGCTCGGCGCCATCAGCTATCTCGGCTTCGGCGGCTCGTTCATCGATCACATCACGACGACGGCCGCGCTCGACGCGCGCTGGTCGATGGCGCAGATCGCGCTGCCTCGCGTCGACGCGGCGATCAGCTCGTACAGCTCGCTGGTGAGCGACCACCTGCCGATCGTGCTCGTCGCGCCGCGCTGACGGGATCAAAATCGGCTGGTAGGCGCGGAGCGCCGCGTGCTGGCTCCATCGGTGATGTGATACGCATCGGGCCGTGTCGTGGCTCACCGACCGCCAGCTGCTCGGATTCGCCGTCGTGGCCTGGCTCGTCGTCGCGATCGCCAG
>JBBJLY010000021.1:0-57900 GCA_037720695.1 Kofleriaceae bacterium
CCTCGAGCCCCACGATGGTGAGTCGCTCTATGCCGCGGCCGACGCGATCGACATCGCCGTGCTGGGCGCGCTTGGCTCGCGCTAGGATCCGCGCGTGAAGTCCGATGTCCTCAACACGGTCTTCCTGCCGGTCGCGCTCGGCGTGATCATGCTCGGGCTGGGGTTGTCGCTCCAGCTCGCCGACTTCAAGCGGGTCATTGTCTATCCCAAGGCCGTCGCGATCGGACTCGGCGCGCAGATGCTGATCCTGCCAGCGATCTGTGCCGGCATCGCGCACGCGTTCGGGCTCGCCCCGGAGCTCGCCGTCGGGCTGATGCTGCTCGCCGCGTCGCCGGGCGGCGCGACCGCAAATCTGTTCTCCCACCTCGCCAAGGGCGACGTCGCGCTCAACATCACACTGACCGCCGTCAACAGCGTGCTTTCGCTTGCCACGCTGCCGCTGATCGTGAACTTCGCGATGGTCCACTTCATGGGCCGCGACCAGGTCATCCCGATGCAGTTCAGCAAGGTCGTGTCGGTGATCGCGGTAGTGCTGCTGCCGGTCCTGATCGGGATGGCGATCCGCGCGAAGCGGCCCGACGTCGCTGACCGCCTCGACCGGCCGGTGCGGATCGTGTCTGCGGTGTTCCTCGTGCTGGTGATCTTGGCCTCCGTGATCAAGGAGCGCGCGAATGTCGGGCGCTACTTCCAGGAGGTCGGGCTCGCGGCGCTCGCGTTCAACCTGGCGAGCATGTTCGTCGGGTACTTCCTGCCGCGGCTGTTCCGCGTCGAGCGCAAGCAGGCGATCGCGATCGGCATGGAGATCGGGATCCACAACGGGACGCTGGCGATCGCGATCGCGCTGACCGTGCTCGGCAACTCCACGATGTCGATCCCGCCCGCGATCTACAGCCTGATCATGTTCTTCACGGCCGCGGCGTTCGGGATGATCGTCTCGCGCCGCGGCTAGTTGCGGGCTTCCGCGAGCAGCACGACGATCCAGATCGCTCCCTCGCCGATCTCGGGATGCACGCCCTGCGCGATCCCGATGCCGATGTCGTCGGGAGTCGCCTCGCCGAGGATCGCCGGGCCATCGATGGAGTCGAGCTCCGACGCGGCGGTGACCACGCTGCCGACGCGTGCGTACTTGTTGCCGAGGGCGTCGACCTGCCGCTTGACCGCGGGGTACGCCTGCTCGCGCGTCTTGCCGGCCGCGAGCTGGTTGGCCATGCCCTGCGCGATCGCGGTCAGCTTGGGGCTGACGTTGACCTGGCGGGTCGCGATGATCTTCTTGCGGATCTCGTCGGCCGACTGCTGGGGGTCGACCTTCGGCGGCACGCGGGTGAACACCTGGGTGATGAAGATCTCGCGGCGCCCGGAGACCTCGTCGCCATAGACGACGCCGATCCCGACGTGGGTCGCGTGATGCGACAGCACGTTCGCGCGGTGTCCCGGGCTGTTCATCAGGCCGTGGTGCGCCTCGCCGAGGCCGTAGGCCCGCGCGACGTTCTCGAGCACGACGGCGGTCTTGACCTTCGCGGCGCGCACGCGGTCCGCCGCGGAGCCACTGGTCGGCGAGATGTGGGCGACGACCTTGGTCGTGCGCATCTCGTTCGAGTACGTGCGGGCGACGTCGGCGACGCGCGGGTCCCACGTCACCGATGCGAGTCCGGCGGCCTGACGCTCGCGGTTGAGCATCGCGAGCAGGCGGCGTTCGGCCTCGGCCGATCGGCTACCACGTCGTCATCGCCGGTCGGGATCACGGTCATCGACGATGGCGGATCAGTCGCGCACCACACCGGAAAGTTCGCGAGCACCGTCGAGCCGAGCGCGTCGCTGGCCGTGATCTCGATCTGCTGGCGACCGACCCGGGCGCCGCACGTGATGCGCGCCTTGAACGCACCCTGGGCGCCGCGTTCGGTCTCGAGCCGCTCCGTCTTGCCGTTGTCTCGCGTGACGAACACCTCGGGGTCCTTGTAGCGACCGTCGACCACCGCCTCGAGCGTGAAGCCGCCGTTGGCAGGCAGCGCGCGCGGCACGGGAGCGGTGGTCAAGAACGAGCCCTGGAGCGCGAACACGATCGCGTGCTCGCCGTTGGCCTTGCGCTTCGCCGAGCCGATGCCGAGCCGCGCGGAGTGCCCCTCGGCCAGCATCTTCGGCACGTGCTTCTGCAACTCGCGCACGATCTCCTCGGGCGCGTGGCCGCTCCACACGACCAGCAAGTGCGGCGATGGCTCGACGATGCCGTTCCGCTGCAGCGCGAACTCGACGAGGCTGTAGACGACGTTGCCCTCCTCGGGGACGATCTCGGCAAGCTCGGCGCAGGCGCGGAACAGCCGGGCATCGGCGACCGGCGCGGCGATCCCGGCCGCGCGTGCGGCGTCCTGGACCGCGACGGTCACGGCATCGCCGAGCGGCGACCGCGGCGGCGCCTGGATCGGCTCGTTGTAGCGCGTGACCGGCTGGCTCGACGGTGCGAACGTGACGGGCGCCCCGACCTGCACCGGCGCGACGCCGCTGCCGCGCCAGCTCGGCTGGGCCCCGACCCGTTGCGGGCCCCGGCCGGTGCACGCCGCGAGGATCAGGACGGCGACGATCGCAGCGGCTCGCATGCCCCGAAACGGTAACACGCCGCGCACGGACCGGCGGATCACTTCGCGAGCGCGAGCCGGGTGACGCCGGCCACGCTGGCACGCGACAGCACGCTGACGACGTGCTCGTGGGGAATGCTCCCAGGGGCATCGAGCACGACCGCCAGCTTGGGCTCGCGCGCAACCGCCGCCCGCAGTGTCGCCTCGAGCGCCGCGTCGGGAACGGGCTTGCCGGCGATCTCGAGCTCCAGCTTGGCCGAGATCGTGATGCGCAACGGGTTCGCATGGGGGAGCTCGACCGCTTCCGCGGCCGGAGACTTTGCCAGGGGCGGCGCGGCGAACGCGAGATCGGTGAGACCAGCGGCGCGCGCGCGGTCGATCAGCTTCCGCACGCCGGCATGGAGGACGCCCGGCGCGGCCCGGAAGGTCACTTCGATCAACGCGCTGTCGGCGGTGAGCGCCTCCAGATTGCCATCGACATCCGACGTCAGCTTGCCGTCGAACAGGATCTCGCCGGTTCGCTGGACCTCGATCACGACCCCCGCCGGCTTGCCCGAAACCAGCGCGATCGGCACATCGGTCGCCGCCTTGGCTGGAGGTCCCGCATTGGGCGCCCCGGGAACGATGCCACCGGCCGGATCGGCGAACACCACGGTGAGCATGCGGTTCAGCGCGTGGAAGTCGGCGATCGAGATCCGATTCCAGGTCGAGGCGGTGACGGCCTGGCCACGCTTGTCGACGCGCACGACGTTCAGCTTCCAGCGATCGCCGAGCTGCGGCGGTAGGTGGATCTTCATCTCCGGATCACGTCCGCGGATCGCGGTCCATGGGATTCCGATCTCGGCATCCCAGCCGCTGTCCGCATCACCGGACTTGTCCGGTGTGCCGGTGACCTTGACCGCGGTGACCATCCCGCTCTCCCACGTCACGTCGCCTGGCTGCGCACGGGTGCTCGCGAACCACGAGTCGAACGTGGTGTTGTTCGGGTTGACCTGGAGCTCGATGTAGCCGCGCTGGTTGCCATCAGCGTCGATGAACAGCTCGACGCAGTCCTCCTTCCAGATCGGCTCGTCGTGCTTCTTGTACGGGCTGTAGATGTCCGTGTCGGTGACGTTCACGAACACGTACAGATACTGGTCGTCCCAGGTCAGCCGTGCGGTCGCCTTGCCGGTGGGCTCGGTCCCGCCCTCGGCGGTGACAAACTCCGGTGACTGCGGGACGCCGGTCCAGCCGACATCGCTCGCCACCCCGTCGATCGCGATCGCACCCTTGGCTCGCGCCACGTGGATCGTGCCCTTGGGCGGTGGTGCGCGCGTGAGGTCGACCGTCAACGTCGCGGCGACGACGGCGCTGTCGAGCGTGCGCGGGCCTGCCGCCGGCATGCGATCGAGCGTGCCGTGCTTGCCGACCTCGATCAGGCCGACCAGCACGCTCGCCGTCGGTGCGCGCCAGTCCGGGCGCAGCACGATCTGCTGCGTGTCCTCGATCAGGTCGCCAGCGCGCCAGTTCGCCGGCGGATAGGCCGCCTGCATGTCGGTGGCGACCAGGTTCATGAAGTCGGGGCTGCCGGTCGGTCCGCGCACCATGCCGAACACGCGCCAGCGCGCGCCGATCGGCCGCTCGACCTTCCAGTAGTGCGTGATGTTGACCGTGCCGCCCGGCGCGATGCTCGTGACATCAACCTTGTTGCCGACGTAGGTCAGCGCGTCGCCGAGCCGCAGGTCGAAGCGCGTGAGGTCCGCCGGCACGGCACGCAGGATGTGCGACGAGACGTCGACCTTCTTGCCCTGCGGACCGGGGCCATGATCGACGCAGCCTCCGACGACGACGACGGCCACGGCAAGCAGCGCGCGCATGCCGCCTACCTTATACGATGAGATCCGACGCGTCCTGGAACACCGCGCGGTTTGCGGTCTCGCGCGCCACGACGAGCTTCTCGACCTCTTCGAGCAGCTTCGGGTGCTTCTTCGCGATTGCCGCGAAGTCCTGCTTCGACAGCCGCAACAGCACCGCGGGCTCGATCGCGACGACATCGGCGACGGCCGTCGCCCCGCTGACCAGCGAGATCTCGCCGACCGCGGCGCCCGGGCCGAGCTCCGACAGCGCCGCGCCCGCCGACCGGACCTCGCAGCGCCCCGAGACCACGACCCACAAGTGCTCGTTTGCGACGCCCTCGGAGATGAATGTCGTGCCCTCGGGCACGAGCTGGGTCGTGAACTTGGAGAGCAGGACCTCTCGATCCTCGTCGTCGAGCGAGCGGAACAGCTCGGACGTCTTGGTCAGGTTTGCGAGCAGCCGTGCGCGCGCGTGATGGGCGAGCACCTCGGCGAGCTTGGGATGCTTCGTCGCGGCGGTCTCGATCGCACGCGCCGGGATCTCGAGCAGCCAGACGTCATCGCGTGCGGTGACGCGAGCGGTGCGCTTGACGCCGCCGACCAGCGCGATCTCGCCGAAGAATGCGCCGGTGTGGAGCTCGCCGAGCTCGGCGCCGTCGCGCGCGATCGCGACCGTGCCGTGCGCGAGCCAGTACAGCGCGCTCGCGGGCTCGCCGATCTCGATGATCACGGTGCCCGCGGGGATCGCGCGTGCGGTCATCACGCCGACCAGCGCGCGCGCACCCGGCTTCGACAGGGCGGACAGCAGGGGCGCAGGCGGCACCTTCGCGATCCGTCGCGCGACCAGCCAGGTCGCCAGCTTGTGCACGAGGTCGCGGGCCTGCTCGACCACGCTGCCGTCGACGACCGGCACGATCGGTGGATCCTCGGGCACCGACGGCGCCTCGAACGCGAAGTGCGGACCGCCGGTCGCGTAGGTTTCGATCACCTGATCGATCAGCTCCGTTCCGCGCATGCTGCCGAGCTGCGTCAGGTGGCGGCCACATGCGACCGCCAGAACGACCTGGCCGCCGAGCCGGGCGCCCTCGCCGATCGTCGCGAACGCGGCCTCCGCATCGTCGGACGTGCCGTGCACTCCGAGCAGTGCGGCGACGTCGAGCCAGACACCTTGGTCGAGCGGATGCTGGCGCAGTCGCTCGGTTGCCTTGGCCAGATCATCGATCCCGGGGCCGGGAGTAAATCCCGGCCCCTGGATTTCTGGCCCGGGTCCAGATGTGGGTTCGGGCCCGGGTCCGGGAGTACTTGTCACCGGTAGACTCTACCCCAGGCTCACCACGACATCAGGGTCAGGCCACCGCCCGACGGCGCGGCCGTCCGGCCTGCCATTGGCGGCATCACGAGCCCCCGCGTCGCGTTGGGCTCGTTGGAGTTGTCGCTCGCGATCGAGTACACCACGTACGCGGACACACCGACGACAGCCCAGAACCACCACTTCTTGTAGACCGGCGTCGCCTTCGGCTGGGGCTCGCCCGGCGGCAACGCAGCCTGGCCATCTTGTCCCGCTGCTCCGGCACCCGCTGCCGCGCCTTGCGTCGCCGGGCCGGTGCTGCGATCGACGAGCCCGCTCGAGCGACCACCGACGCGCTGGTCGCGAACCGCGTTGACATCGATCGCGGCCACGCGATCGAGCTGCGAATCACCGGTAGACACGATCGGGCCGCCCGGCGTACCGGACGAGCCAACGCCCGTCGGCCGCTGCGGGCCGCCCGGCGGCTCGGGGCCAAGCTCGGGACCGACCGGCTTCTCGATCGGCTTCTCGATCGGCTTCTCCATGCCGACCGGCTTCTCGGGACCGACCTTCTTCTGCGCGTCAGCTTCGGCCGCCTTGCGCGCTTCCTCGGCCTTGCGGGCCTCGTCCGCGGCCTTCTTCCCGCGCAGCTCCTCGGCCTTGCGAGCTTCGTCCGCCTTCTTCGCCGCGACCGACTTCGACGCTGACTCGAGCCGGCTGACGCTCGCCTCGATCTCGGCTCGCTTGTCAGTCGCCGGAACCTTGTCGAGGTACGCGCGGTAATACTGGATCGCCGGCTCGGGGTCGCCGAGCTTGTCGTAACAGAGCGCCAGGTTGTAGTTGTTGAGGTCTGCCGGCAGCAGCGTCTGGGCGGTGGAGAACTCACGGATCGCCGACTTGTAGTCACCGGCGTTGTAGGCTTTCACCCCGGCCTGATAGTGAGTTTTCGCCTCGGACCGCGGATCGGCGAATGCGGTGCCCAGCGTGAACGCCAGCGCGAGGCAGCTGAGGACGAACGTTCGGATCAGGTTGGGTTGACGCATCGGGTCCTCGGGTTGATTCCAGATCCATGCCACGTGGCGGCACACGCGCCACGTCGTGATTCCGTGGTCACTCCGTGAGACAGACCGGCAGGTCCGGGTGCTTCGCGCAGTTCTGCCGCCTGCAAGACTCGCTCTTGGGATCTACGACACGGTTCGTGCAGTCCATCTTCGGCGGGTCGGGACGGTCGGGAATCACGACCTTTTCCCTGTCGAGCTTGACCACGAGCTGCTCCAGCTTGCCGTCGAGCATGATCATCTTGTCCTTGAAGTTCTTGGCCTTCAGCGTGACCAGGCGCTGCTCGCCCGGCACGACCTTCAGATTTCCAGGGCCGACCAGGATCTGCCTGCCGTTCTCCCACACGGTGAACGCACCGCCGGACTTGAGCTTGAGGAGCACCACGACCTGGGTCGGTGCGAGAACACCCGCGTCGATCTGTGGTGGAGACGCCACACCCGCGTCGATCTCGGGCGGGTCCACGGTCGCCGAGCCTGCATCCTCCGGCGTGGTGGCTGCGGCGTCGATCGCGACGTCTCCGCCCGCGTCGAGGCGCTTGTCGGGAACCACATCCGAGCCGTTGTCGGGGATGATGCCGCCGGCGGAGCCATCGCTGCCGTCGTCATCGTCATCGCTGCCGTCCGAGCCCGATCCCTTCGCGACCAGTGCGTCCGCATCCTTCTTATTCGACAGCAGCACGACCGCGACGATGCCGCCCGCAACCGCCAGCACGGCGACGAGCGCGAGGATGAGCCCGAGCTTGCTCTTCTTCGGGATGTTGGCGACCGACGCGTTGGGATCGTAGAGCCCCGACGCCGAGCTCGAGATCGCGTGCTGTCCCGCGGGTGGCGTGTGGAGCGGCGGTCCGTGGACCGCGATCGTCGCCGAGTGCCCGTGCGGAACGACGACCGGTCCCGTCATCGGCGGCGGCGTCGGCGTCGAGTGGTGGCCACTCGGCGCGACCGGGAACGCCTCCATGTACGTGCTCATGCCGGCGCCCGCGAACCCGCGATAGATCTGGATCAGCGCGTTGACCAGCTCGTCCATGGTCTGGAACCGGCGCTGCGGATCCTTTTGCATCGAGCGCGTGATCACGTCGGCGAGCCCCGGCGGCAGCTGGCGCTGGGCCTTGGCTGCGCGCTGCGCGACCGGCTCGGGCTCGGTCGTGATGTGCTGCGTGAGGATCCCCATGAACGACTCGCCCTGGAACGGCAGCGAGCCGGCGAAGATCTCGTACATGATGACGCCCATCGCGTAGACGTCG
Organism: Kofleriaceae bacterium; assembly: GCA_037720695.1. GTDB lineage: Bacteria > Myxococcota_A > Polyangia > Haliangiales > Haliangiaceae > JABFXX01. The sequence goes on from JBBJLY010000021.1 coordinate 7,996, forward strand.
GTGCGCGCGTCGACCGGATTGCCGAGCGCTTGCTCGGGCGCCATGTAGAACGGCGTCCCGAAGATCGTGCCCGTGCGCGTCAGGTTGTTCTGGCCGTCGTTGCCAGACACCTTCGCGATCCCGAAGTCGAGCAGCTTCGGGATGTCCTCGTTGTTCGGCCCGACGGTGACGTAGATGTTCTCGGGCTTCATGTCGCGATGGATGATTCCCTTCGCGTGCGCAGCGGCGAGCCCGTGACCTGACTGAATGATGATGTTGAGCAGGCGATCGACCGGCTGTGGCTGCGCGATCAGATCGTTCAAGGCAGCTCCGGCGAGGAGCTCCATGCACATGTAGATGCGGCCGTCGGGCAGCTGCCCGAAGTCTTCGATGCCGATGATGTTGCGGTGACCGATCGACGACGCCGAGCGGGCCTCCTGCCGGAACCGCGACACCGCCTCGGCGTTCGAGACGATCTCTGGACGCAGCAGCTTCACGGCGAACCGCTTCTCGATGTGGACGTGCTCGGCCGCGTAGACCTCGCCCATCCCGCCTTCCCCGAGCTTGCGGATCATCCGGTACCGACCGTCGATGACCTCTCCGATCAGGGACGCCCCCTGCTGCTGGAGATACGAACCCGACGCTGGTGGACCGTCAGCACTCATGAGGCCCGGAGTATAACGCGCCTGGGCGACGCGCTAGGGCGGCGGTTGACAGACTCCGACACCGTGCATGTTCCCCTGATCGTTGGCGTTCACCATGCAGACCTCGCCGGCACCGCAGGCGGGGAGATCCGCCCGGCCACAGGCCCCCGGCGGCAGGCCGCCCGCGAGCAGCTCGCAGCGGCCCTGGACGCACCGGGGCGCCGCCCCCGCTTCGCATGCATCTACGCCCGGACATTGCGGATCGGCCATGCAGCCCAGCATCTCGTCGTATGCCGCTTGCTCGACGCGCGGCACCGCGGTGTCCGTGCCGCCGTTCGCGCAGCCGCAACAATCCGCGCGGGTCTGCACGCAGTCGGTGTCGAGCGTGCACGTCGTCGCCGGCACGGCGCACGCGCACGACAGACATCCACTGGCGTCGTCGATCGCGTAGCCCGCCGGACAGCTGGTGACGTCGCAGACCGCCGGGGCACATGCGAGCTCGCACTCCTGCCGATCGTTGCAGCGCGCCGTGACGTTGGCGGCACACTCGCGGTCCGGGCACTCGACCCCCCGACACGCCTGGTACACCGGATCGAGCGTCGACACCGCGAACGTCGGGCACTCGCAACACGTGGCCGCCGCAAGCGCGCAATCGGTGTCGATCGCGCAGGACGGCTGGCCCGGAAAATGGCCGTCATCGTCAGGCGATGGATCGGCGGCGTAGTTTCCCAGCTTGTTCTCGAAGCAGCCCGCTGCGAGGCCGAGCCACGGGCCGAGACACACGGAGATGAGGACGGCGGCACGCACGGGTCGGTAGCGTCAGCAGAGCACGAGACGTGCCCAATTGTAACGTGCCCGAATCCCATCGCTCCGCCTCGGAAATCTGAGGGCCCACCGGCGCCGCGAGCATGACGATCAGACCGATCTCGTAGCGTCCGCCGCGATGGGCTCGAAGATTCTCACCAAGACCGACCGCCAGATGGAAGACCAGATGCTCGCGGTCGCCGCCGACCCGGAGCGCGCCGACACGCTGGCCAAGGCGCGCTCGTTCAAGCGCAGCTGGCTCGAGCTCGCGGAGTCGTTGACCCGGTGCGCGGACAAGCGGCTGTGGGAGAAGTGGGGGTTCTCGGACTTCGACGCGTATTGCCGCAAGGAGCTCCACCTCAAGGGGTCCACCGTCGCGAAGCTGCTCGGCAGCTACCGCTTCCTCGAGAGCAGCGCACCGCGCGTGATCGAGCGCGCGCGAACGGACCACTTCGAGTCGCCGATCCCGAGCCTCGCCACGGTGGACTTCGTCCAGCGCGCGACGGAGAAGGGCAAGGCGGACGAGGAGACGCTGCAGACCATCCACCGCATCGCGTTCGAGGAAGGGGCGGAGGCACCGGTGCTCAAGAGCAAGTTCGGCGAGGTCGTGTTCCCGGTCAGCGCCGGCGAGAAGAAGGAGAAGCTGCGCGCGCAGATCACGGCCACCGCGCGCCGGCTGTCTGCCCTGGTCGCCGAGGATGACGCGCCGATTCCGAAGCAGCTCGCCATCCGGATCGAGGAGGTCGTCGGCGATCTGCTCGAGACGCTGGAGAACTGAGGCGAGCTTCGTCGTGGTCGTGAATTGACGGCGACGGCATCATCAAGCTGGACGCCGTGCTCCCGACCTGGCTAGTTACACGCGCCGGGGCCGACCAGGCGGTCACCCTCGACCGCCAGCTTGGTCGGGTTCGGCCCCTCCCCCGACAACCGCGTCAGCCGCTCGACGATGTCCTTCAGCAGCTTGCCGGTGACCGGCTCCGGATGGTGCACCGGCTGGCTGTGCATCGCCGCGGGATGGATCGCCACCAGGTCGAGACACCTGGTTGCGCGCTGGAAGCCGAGCCGCAGCACGCCGGTCAGGCGCTGCCACGCCACCGAGTTCTGGAACACGAAGTTGCCGAGCGAGTACGCGATCAGACCGCTCTTGTAGCGCTCGACCCGCTGCCACACGTGCGGATGATGCGCGATCACACCGTCGGCGCCAGCGTCGATGAACGCGTGCGCGGCCTTGACCTGCCAGCGATCCGGCGCGTCGGCGTACTGCCGGCCCCAGTGCAGCATGACGAACACCAGATCGTGATCCGCGCGCGCGGCTGCGACCACCGGAACGACCGTGGCCTCGAGCAGCTCGCCGTCGACCAGCGGGAGCGACGGGTCGGCCTTGCGCTGGCCGCGATTGAGCCGGGTCGCGACCGCGATCAAGCCGATCTTCCAGCCCTTGACGACGACCGTCTCGGCGCGGACCAGCGGGCCGCCATCGGTGCGCGCCGCCCCGACCGGCGTGACGCCGAGCGCCTTGAGATGGACCGGGGTCTCGCGCACGCCGGTGACCTCGAGATCGTTGGCGTGGTTGTTCGCGAGCGACACCACCGTGATCCCGTGCTTCGCGAGCCACGTCATCTGCGTTGGCAGCGCGCCGAACCGCAGATCGGTGTCGAGCTTCTCGGTCGGGATCTTGCTCACGATCGGCGTCTCGAGGTTTGCGATCGCGAGGTCGGCCGAGACCTGCGCGCTCAGCGCCTCGAGCGGATCGTGCTCCTCCTGCTGCTGTGGCACCCAGCGGCCGCTGAACGTGCCACCTGCCATGATGTCGCCCATGAACGTGAGCTCGATCCGTTCGGCGCGTGCGTCGGCCGGCGCCGGCGCGACGGCCACGGGCGCGACGGTCGCGGACGCGTCGGGTGCGAGTGGCGGTGCGGGCGTCGGCTCCGAACTGACCGCCGCCGGTGCTGCGCGCTCGCGCGGACTGCTACACGCCACCACGGCAACCACGACGAGCCCAGCGATCCGCACGCGGCGCATCCTAGCCGCTTTCATGCGCGGCCGCGGCTCTCGCCGGTCGTGACGCCGCCGGCGATCAGGTGCGCGAGGCGGAGTGGCTCGGGCACGTTGCCGTGCAGCGTGGTGGCTCGCAGCAGCGCGGCGGCCTCCGCGGCGTCGAGGCCGATCCGCTGGATCCACATCGCGCCGCTCTTCTCGAGCGCGCCCGCTTGCTCGATCAACTTCCACTTGCGAGCGGGGCCCGGGGTGCGATCGAACAGCGCGTCCTTTACCATCGCCATCCGCGGATAGCGGCGGACGGTGACGATCACCGGCACGTCGAGCTCGCGCGACAGCCGGTGGATGTCGACCACGTTGAAGCCGGCGAGCGCGATGCCCTGCAGCAGCACGGCGCGGATGTGCTCGTTGAACTTCGAGCCCGAGACCAGCTCGATCAGCGCATCGGTCGAGTTCGCGCCGTCGCGACGGACGCGGCTCGAGAGCACGCCATCGAGCCGGGTGCGGCAGCACACCGCGCCGATGATGCGGACATCACCGCGGTGCGCGTGAGGAAACGGTGCGTCGTCGAATCCGACGACGTTCGTGATCGCCTTCATCGGCGCGCGTGGGTCACGAAACCACGTAGCGAACGGCCTGCGTGAGCAGGTAGACCGCGTACAGCATGAGGGCGACGCCGACGAGCCGCGGGATCCACGCCGCCTTCTCGCCGAGCACGGACTTGCCCTTCTGGGTCAGGAACGCGACGAGTGAGAACCAGCCGAAGCTGCCGAACATGACGCCGATCGCGCACGCGACGCCTTCCCAGTTGTTGGTGGGGCTGACCAGCTGGCCAATGATCACGACCCAGGTCACGATCGCGGCGGGGTTGAGCAGGATCAGCGCGAGCCCGACGGTGAAGCCGGACCACATCTCTCGCGACGAGCTCGCCACCTTCGGTGTCTCGTTCTGCGCGGGCGAGACTGGCTGGCTGCGTGCCGTGATGAAGCCGTAGGCGAGCAGGATCAGGCCGCTCACCGCGTACATGATCGGTGGGATCGAAGGATAGGTCTTGAGCACCGGGGCGACCCCGAGCACACCGAGCGCGCAATACAGCCCGTCGGCGAGCGAGCCACCGAGGCCGACCGCGATCGCGCGGCGGAACGTGTGCCGGTAGGCCGCATCGATCACAGCGACGTTCACGGGCCCGATCGGGATGCCGGTGGCGGCACCGGCCACGACGCCGATCAGCAGGAACATCAGCACGGAGTGCCTCGTGCTATAGCAGCACCGTGACCCCGGCTGCTACGCCTGGAGAGCGCGGCGACGAGGCCCTCGGACCTGCGGGGCCGTCGGTGACGTGGCTGGGCCACGCCACGGCGGTGGCCGAGCTCGGGCGCGCGCGGGTGCTGTTCGACCCGCTGCTCCGGAGTCGGGTGCGGCGGGCCGGGAAGGTCGATGCCGTGTTGGTCACGCACTCGCACGTCGATCACTTGAACCGCTGGAGCCTCAAGGCAGTGGACCGCGACACCCATCTCGTCGTGCCCAAGGGCGCACGCGATATTGTCGCCGATCTCGGGTTCGCGAAGGTCACCGAGCTGCAGCCAGGTGACCAGCTGGACATCCAGGGGCTCGAGGTGACCGCTGTGCCCACCCGCCACGATCACGGGCGCTGGCTCAAGGAGACGGCCCGATCGCGCCCGGGTACGTGGTCTCGGCGGACGGCGCGACCGTGCACCACGCCGGGGATGGACTTCTCGACCATGCCGTGTTCGACGAGATCGGCAAGCAGCACGCGATCGACGCGGCGCTGCTGCCGATCGGCGGGATGATGCCGGTCTGGTACTACCGCATGAAACGCGCGGCGCTCGACCGCGGCATCCATATCGACCCGGATTGTGCGCTCGACATCTACGAGCGACTCGGAGCCCGCGCCCTGGTGCCGATCCACTGGGGCACCGTGCACCTGCCGATCGGGTTGGCCAGCATGCCCCGCCGCCGGCTGGCGAAGGTCGCCGGGATGCGTGAGGTCCAGGGCGTTCAGATCCTCGGGCATGGCGACCGGCTCGTGCTCGGCCGCCCCTGACAGGGAGGCCACTACAGCACGTCGTGGAAGCGAAGGACGCCGGCGATCCCGAGCAGCCCGAGCGCGATCCCCATCGCGTAGCCGAAGTACTTGTCACGCACCAGCGGATCCCGGGTATCCGCGCGCGCGCGCACGAGCCGGCTGATGAAGTAGATGTCGAGCAGCGCCCAGAAACAGGCGCCCAGCGTGAGGAACGTGAGGATCCACTTGAACGTGCCTTGCGAGACGAGCTCCGTTGTCATGGTGCCGGCACCGGGTCGAGCAGCATGCGCTTGGCGTCGTAGATCAACGAGACCACGAAGATCGGGAGGAAGAACCAGTAGTAGAACCAGGTCTCCATCGCGCCGGTCGCAAACCCGATCAGGAACGCGACGAAGCCGACGACGCGCTCCATCGCGTAGGACTTGTAGTTGATCGCGCGCCCCGCTCGCCTGGCATAGACTAATCGGAACCCCGAGTTCACGATTCCGAGGCTGACGATGATGATCGCGGGGATTACCGGGGCCCAGCCGTAGGCCACGAGGATCACCATCCCGAAGCCGTAACAGATGCCGTCGGTGATCGCGTCGAACACTTCCCCGAACGCGCTGCGGCAGTCGAACAGCTTGGCGACGGCGCCATCGAGCTTGTCGAGGATGCCGCAGATGAACATGAACAGCGTCGCGTACTGGTGATACCCGTTGTCGACCGCCCACACGAACGGCGGCAGCATCAGGAATCGCGACGCCGTGACCGCGTTCGCCGGATTCCACGGTGAGACGACACGTGCCGGTCCGGCCGCGCGCGTGGCGGCGGTCATCGCCACTAGCTCGCCTTTGCGTCGGGGGTGTCGGCGTCGGGGACCAGGCCCGGATCGACGAACCGATACCGCTTCCATGCGAACCGAACGCGCTGGAGCAGCGAGACGTGACTCATGATCGCGACCGCCCAGCAGCCGGCGAGCAGCGGGCGCGGGTCGTCGAGCAGGGCGGTGAACAGCACACCGGCACCGTAATAGATGATGAACTCGGCGGAGCCGAACAGGCCGACGACGTCGACCGGGTGACCGATCTTCCCCTTCTCGCGCCAGATGTCCTGCTGGCTCTCGGCGTAGATCGACAGCTTGATGATGACGTTGGTCAGCGCGCCCGTGATCCCGAAGCCCAGCACGATCAGGATGTGCGGATAGTCGTACGACAGGTTCAGGCAGCCGCCCGCGTACATGATCCCGAGCACCCAGCGATCGCAGACGTCGTCCATCACCGCGCCGAACGTCGAGCGCTGGTTGAAGTTGCGCGCCTTGAAGCCGTCGACGTGATCGATCAGGCCACGCGCGATCAGCAGCGCGAGGCCGAGCCACCAGTGGCCGTAGAAGAACACGACGCCACCGACGAGGCCGATCAGCGCCCCGAGCATCGTGAACGAGTTCGCGTGGATCGGGAGCGAGGCGAGCCCGTTCACGATCGGATGGAGCAGCTTGTCCAGCTGCTTGCGCAACGCGAACAGGTTCATGCGGGGTGCACTCTATCCTGAAGTCCGAAAGATCAGCTGCCGCGGATCGACTTCAGCGTCTTGCGCAGCGCGGCAATGAATTGATCGAGCTGAGCCGACGAGATGCATAGCGGCGGCTGCAGGCGCAGCACGTTGCCGTGCCAGCCCGAGACGGTGATCAGCATGCCCGCTTCGTGCAGGCTGTCCTTGACGTGCGCGACCTCGGCCTTGCCGAGCACCGCCTTGGTCGCGCGATCGGACACGAGCTCGATGCCGCCGAGCAGACCGGTGAAGCGCACGTCGCCGATCCACGGGTCGTCCAGCGCGAGCGCGGCCTGCGTGAAGTACGCCCCCATCTTCGCGGCGTTGTCGACCAGCCCCTCGTCGATGATGGTCTCGATCATCGCGAGCCCGGCGGCGGCGGAGACCGCGTTGCCGCCCGACGTCGGCGTGGTGCCGCCGAAGAACGCCTTGCAGACCTCGTCGGAGGCGGCGGTCATCCCGAGCGAGCCGACGCCGCCCGACAGCCCCTTGCCACCGGTCAGGATGTCTGGCTCGAGCCCGTAGTGGTCACACGCGAACATCTTGCCGGTGCGGCCGAGCCCGGTCTGGATCTCGTCGGCGATCAGCAAGATCCCGCGCTGCTTGCGCAGGGCATCGACCTTCTGCCACCACTCGCGCGACGGGGCGAGCCCGCCGACCGCCTGCACCGGCTCCGCGATCAGCGCGGCGGTGTTGGGGTGCGCGTCGAACAGCTGCTCGATCTTTCCGAGCGTCTCGGCGTCGGTGCCGGCCTCGTTGCGATACGGATAGCTCATCGGGATCGCGTAGTTCTCGGGGCCCATCGGCTTGCCGGCGGACTCGCGATACTTCTCGCTGGCGGTGACCTCGAGCGCGCCGATCGTGAGGCCGTGGTAGCCGTTCATCAGGTACGCGACGTCGGTCTTCTTGGTGAACTGCCGCGCGAGCTTGAGCGCGAACTCGTTGGCCTCGGATCCGCCGGTCGAGAAGAACACCTTGTTCAGCGACTTCGGCGCGAGCTCGATCAGCTTCTCGGCGAGCCGGATCGCGGCGACCGTGCCGTGCTTGCCCGAGACCTGCAGCACCTCGTGCAGCTGGCGGGTCGCTGCCTCGATGATGCGCGGATGACAGTGGCCGGCGGCATTGACGAAGTAGCCGGCCGTGAAGTCGAGGAAGTCCTTGCCGTGGACATCGGTGACCACGCAGCCCTTGGCCCGCGCGACGATGACCGGCTCGCCCTTGGGGTGCGTCCATGGCCGCATGACGTACTTCGTGTCGGCGGCCTCGATCGCATCGGCGTTCGGCATCCTGTCACCCATGCGTTCTGGGTATCGCTAGGACAAAGCCAAGTCAAGTAGCGGGGTTAGATAGTGCCGGACGCTGCCGTAAAACGGCCACTCTCGCGATCCCAGATCCGCACGTGGTCGCGCACCAGCTGATTGCCGGCGGTCTCGTAGATCCGGTAGCGCGCGGTCTTCTCGGGATTGTTGTGATGGTAGGTCCCGCTGCACACGCCGCGGACCGGGATCATGCCGTTCGGCCCGGGAAGCTCGCCGACGAGGCAGCGATGCTCGTGGCCGTGGACGATCAGGTCTGCGCCGTGCGCCGCGATCAGCTCCGCGAATTGGTGGTGATCCCGCAGCCCGCGGATCCGGTTCTTCGCGTGCTTGCCGGCCGGCGGGTGATGGATTGCGACCAGCCGGAGCTTGCCGGCGAGCCGCGGGTCCGCGAGCACCTTACCGAGCCGCGCGAGCTGCCCAGCGCCGATCCGTCCGTACGCGGTGAACCATGGGGTCTGCCGGCTGGTCGAGCACCCGATCACGGCGACATCGCCACGAATGCGGACGATCGGCCAGTGAAGGTCATCCTTGGCATCGGTGCGATCCGCCTCGGCCCATGCCCAGCCATCGTCCGTGGTCGCGAACGGACCGAACGCATCGTCGAACAGCGGAATGCCGGCGGCGACGTATGCGTCGTGGTTGCCCGGGATCACGGTGACCTGGGTCGGGCCGAGCGAGAGCTGGTCGAACTTCTGGCGCGCGAACGCGAACTCGCGAGGCAGCGCGAGGTTGGTGACGTCACCGGTGCACAGCACGTGCTCGACGCCCTGCTCGTTGAGGTCCCGCACCATGTCGTCGAACGCCGCCACGTGGTAGTGGCGGCTGCGATTCGAGATCAGGTTCATCGCGCCGATCCAGCGCTTGTTCGCGAGCTCGATCCAGCGGGCGCCATCGTGCGACAGCAGGTGGAGGTCGGAGCAGTGGGCGATCCGCATGGACGGGCATTCCTAGCACGAGCACGTGGCCGGGGTGCCAGCCTGTCGTTCGTGTCACGCTGCTCGCGTGGAGACCTACCGCGCGCTCGAGGCCGCGCTGGCAGCGAGCTCGGATCGCGGCAGCGGTCACAGGTTCGATCGCGACACGCTCGCGGTCTACGCCGACGAGCTGATGTCGATCGGCGATCCACGCGGCGAGCTGATCGCGCTCGACCTCCAGCTCGAGACGCAGGCGGATCGGACCAGCCGAACGCGGCGCTACCGGTTCGCGCCTGCGGAGCTGGTCGCGCGCCGGGCCGCGTTGCTCGAGACCTGGCTGCGCGCACTCGTGCCGTCGGATCCGACGCGCGGCTGGATCGGCGATCACGTGCGGTTCGGCTTCCTCGAAGATCTCGAGCTCGCCTCGGCCGAGCAGTGCGCCCAGCTGCCGGTGATCCTCGCCTCCCCGCTCGGCGAATTGATTCGCGGTGTCACGATCCGCGGCGTCGACCGCGATCTCGCGACCGCGCTCGACCTGCTCGCCGGGATCTCGCATCCGTGGCTCGCCCGGCTGTCGCTCCACAACCACGGGTCCGGTCGGTTACTGTCGCCCGCGCTCGAGGCGCGTGTGATCGCCGCGACGCCGCGGCTCGCGCGCCTGGAGCTCGCTGGCCACCGGGCGATTCGCACGTTCGCGCACCCCGCCCTCCGCGAGCTCCGGATCGACGGGCGCGCGTCCCTCGGTTGTCTCGCGAGCGGCGCGTTCGTCGGGGTGACGCTGCTCGATCTGGGATTCGCGGTCGAGCCGGCCGGCTACGGCTACGGCTGGACGCGCGATCCCGACACCGAGGACCGGGATCTCGTTGACGAAGACGCGGACCTGGGACACGAGGGCTCCGCGCCGATCGACGACGACGCGGTTGCCACGGTCGCGGCGCTGCTGCACGGTGAGCTCCTCCCCGCGGTCCGCCAACTCGATCTGTCGCGCAACGAGCCCGGATTCGCGGGCACCGCCGACGACGATCGCGACGACGACGACGGCGAAAACGGCGAGCGCGCGCGCTACGATCGAGCGCCGAGCGCACGCCTCGATCCGTTCGCCCTGATCGGGATCGCGCCGCTGCATCGCCAGCTGACGCACCTTCGGTTGCCGGCGATGCGGACGGAGCTCGACTTCACGCGGCTGTCCGATGCCGTGGCCGCGATGCCGGCGCTGGTCGAGGTCGAGGTCGTGCGCGGCCACTACTACCGCGCGCCGGCGCTCCCGCACGCCAGCGCACGGTTCGTGCGCCCACCGGCGTGGCCGTGGCCACCCCCGGCCAGCATCCGGCCCGGCGAGACGCTGCGGATCGCGGTCCCTGGATCGCGCTCGGGCGACCTGGTCGGGCTCGCCGATGCGGTCGCGGGGATGGAGCGCTGGTTCGAGGACCTACCGGCGGATGCGCGCTACGCGTGGACCCGGCTGTGGTTGTTCGTGAACGCGCTCGCGCTCGACCGCGAGGCCGCGTTTCCCGCCGACGTCCTGGTCGAGGCGCTCGAGGCGTGCGCCTCACCGGGCAGCTGGCGGGAGCTGCGAGACGAGCTGAGGGCGCGTCGCCCACTGCCTGCGAGCGCCACCGTGGCAGTGCGGCGCACCATCGGGTGACCGGGTGCCACTCAGAACGCCTCTTAGCGGCCGACTCGCGGGAGGTACGACGCATGCAGTACCGCCGAACATGTTGAACACCGTGAAGAACGTCCTGCATAGCCTTGGTGATAGTGCCGGTGAGCTCGCGAAGGATATGGGCGGCCGTTCGGCCGTCCTCGCGAAGGAGCTCGGCGGCCAGTCCTCTCACCTCGCGAAGGAGCTCGGCGCCCACTCCGCCGACCTCGCGAAAGAGCTCGGCGCGCACTCTGCCGAGCTCGCTAAGGAGATTGGCGCCCACTCCGCCGTGATCGCGAAGCGCGTCGGCAAGGAAACCGCCACGATCGCCAAGCGCGTCGGCTCCAGCACGGCAAAGGTTGCGTCCCAGGTCGGCGCGAAGCGCGGCCTTGCGGGCCTCGCGATCCTGGGCGCCGTGATCGGCGGTTCGATCATGCTCGCGCGCTACCTCAAGCGTCGCGCGGATGAGGCGCCGGTCGAGGCAGCCGGCGACACTGATGCCTCGGCGCCGCGCCGTCGCAAGCAGACCCGTGCGAAGCGCAAAGCGAATCACGCCGAGGCATGAGCTGATATTCGCGCTGGGCGCGTGCGCACGTGCGCGTCGCTCGCGCGGATTACCGAAACGCAAAACGCGCGACCGCGCGACCGAGCAATCGGCCGCGCGTTCGCGCGTTCAGCAGTGTCACGCTTAGTGGCGAATATTGCCGCCGCGCGTGCCGCTGCCGTAGCCGGTCGTCGCGCTGTCGTCGGCCGACGTGCTCGCGAAGCTCGACGTGCTCTGGTTGGACTGCCCGGCGGCGTCCTGCGCCTTGCCGATCATGTTGTCCTTGACCCCACGCGCCTTGGCCAGCAGACCGTTGAACGCGTTCTCGATGCCACCGTTCTTGCGCGCGTAGTACAGCGCGCCACCAATGGCTCCGAGTCCCAGCAAATTCTTCACGCTAAGCATCTTCATGTTCGTATCCTCCTTGTGGATCGAAACACGTCGCAAGCCGCGTGCCTGGTCTGCTGAAGGAACTCCCGATCAGAGCTTCTGCACGTAAAGCGTCGTCGGAACCGGCTTCGTGATGTCCAGCTGGTCCCACGCCATCACCGGGCGACCGCCATGGTCGGTGGTCACGCCGATCGCGAAGCCATCGAGCATCGTCCCGCTCGCGAGTGGCGCGGTCGCCCACATCGCGCTCTTGGTCGCGACATAGACATCCGAGCTCATCCCGTCCTGGTACGCGATGTTGACGGTGCCGTTGACCAGGTAGATCGAGGCGCCCGCGCCCACGGGGTGGGTCCGGTCTCCTTCACGCGTGCCGTCGTCGACGGTCTCGATCGGGCCGATCGTGCCCTCGCTCCACGTGGTGTAGAGCAGCTGGTCGCCGATCGCGTCCTGATATGCGATGTGGACGACGCCGAAGTCATCGACCACCGCGCTCGCCCACAGGCCGCGATCACCGGAAGCCGCGACGTGGACGTCCTGCGCCGCGTACTCGTTCGTGCCGGCGCCGCTCTCGACCGCGATCTTGAGCCCGCGCGCGTTGCTGTCGTAGTACGCCGCCGCGAGCCGCCCGTCGGGCAGCACGACGAGCGAGACGTACATCCCGACGCCGCGCACCGGAGTCACGATCGTGGGCTCGGCGTAGGCCGCGACACACGCCGCCGCAACGCAGGCCTCGGCCGCGCCGCAGGTCGTTGCGCAGTCCGTACCGGTCGCCGTGCAGGTCTGACCATCGACCGTGTCGATACAGGCCTCGCCGCCGCCGCACAGGCCCGCGCACGAGCCGACGCCCGACGCGGCCACATAGCTGTTCCAGTCCGACTTGCCCTCGGGGGTCTGCAGCATGGTGCGCGCGATCCGCAGCTCGGTCACCGCGCGCCCATCGCCATCGATCGCGCCGGTGGCGACGTACGCGATCGCCGGGCGACCCTTGCTGTCGATCACCATTGACGCGTACATCCCGACCTCCTCGCCGCTGCCCTGGTCGAGCGCATAGCTCGACCACGAGCCCGCCGAGGTCTCGTACGCATAGCGCAGGTGGCCTTCGTCGCGGTCCTGATACGCGACCTTGCCGAGGCCGTTCGAAATCTTGATCGACGTCCAGGCGCCGACGTTCGGGCCCGGCTCCTCGATCCCGCGGCGGTAGGTGTTCGGCTCGTACACCGCATCGGTGTCCGGGATGCCGTCGACGGCGACCAGCGTCCGCGCCGCAGGATCCGTGACGTCGACGACCACGAGATCGCCGAGCCCCTGGTCGTAGGTCGCGACCAGCACGCGCGTTTCGTCTGCGGCGATGCTGGTGAACCGGCCGAGCCCGCCCGGCACAACCTCACCGGGTGCGCAGGCTTCATCGCCACACGGCTCCGAGCCGCAGCTGCAGCCCGGCTGCGAGCCGAGGATCGCGACCAGCGCGAACACCGCGGCCGTGGCGCCGAACTGGCGCACGAGCTTTGCGGCGCGCTTGCGGAGGCGACGCACCGGCAGCACCAGGCCGAGCACGAGCAGGCCGAGCGGTAGGGCATCGCCCGGCGTCGACGTCGAGCAGTTGCAACCGCTCTCGCCGGGCTGTCCGTGGAACGGCTTGACCGGCAAGCGGTGGGCGATCACGTCTGGCCCCATCGAAACCGTGACCGTGGCGGCCGTGCGATCGATGGTCTCGGGGCGACCGATCTTGCGCGCGCGGACGTCGATCTTGTGCTCGCCCGGCAGCCAGAACACGGGCGACGTGATCGTCGGGGTCGCGTTCTTCGACCACGGCGCCCACGAGCCGCCGTCGATCCGGTGGATGTACTCGAGCCCCTCCTGATCGCCGGCGAGCGACAGGCTGACCGACGGCGCCTTCGCGCCCCGCCACTGCTTCGGGTCCTTCGCGATCGCGGCGGGGGCCTGCGAGACGGCGCCGAGCGCCGCCGTGGTGTCGACGCGCGCCGCGAGCGTGGCCGCCGCGAGGTCGGCGTAGATCGCCATGAACTGCAGGTTGTCGACGCCGGTGATGTTGGTGACGTTCAGCGCGAGGCCACCGAACTCGGGCAGCGCGATCGGAGAGAACGCACCCGACAGCTGCGGCAGCACGAGGTTCAGGATGGTCGGGAACAGCGCGGCGAGCTCCTGCGGCGACTCGGTCAGCGCCTCGGAGTTCTTGACCGTGATGTTGGTGAACGCGTCGTCGCCGGCGGCGATCACGGGAGCGATCTCGCCCATGTCCGTGACCTGGAGGCCGATCGGCAGGTGGACGTCGGTGACGACGGTCAGCACGCGAATGTACTGGTCATCGATCGCGGCGAAGCAGTCGCGCTCGAGGGCGGTGAACCGCAAGGCCAGCAGCGGGTCCTCGAGCTTCTGGCCACCGGCACCGTCATCGACGAACCGGTTGCGACCGAGCGTGATCGTGGGCGGCGTCTGCGGCCGCAGGCCAACCGCCATCGGCGAGTTGCTCTCGACCAGGCGACCGAGCGACCGCGACAGCAGCGACAGCGTATCGGTCGACAGCTCGGCGACCGTGCCGGACCCGACGGTCAAGCACAGGAAGCCGGAGTCGTAGCCGGAGAACGCGAACTGGGACAGCTGCCACTTGTTGATGCCGATGCCGAGGTCGAACGCGCCGCCCGAGCCGTCGCACGCGCCCGTGATCGGGTTGGGCTTCGCGTTGCCCTGGAAGCACGACGACAGCGGGATCGCCGCCCGGGCGGGCTCGGTCGCGGGCGGACCACAGCGGTCGCGCGGCGTGCCGCCGGGCAGGATACCGCCGAGCAGGCCGATCGCGAGGCCGTTGTTCTCCGACGTCGCGTAGCCACCCGCGACCTCGTAGAGATCGATCGAGCCGGTGGTCCCGGGCGAGACGCTGCCGAGCAGCGCACCGCCACGGATCCGACCGGTGAGCCCGAGCTCCTGCACGCACTCATCGCCCTGCATGCACGTGTTGTTCGTGCACGCGGTCGCGAACGTGCCGCACTCGGCGACATCGCCGGTCGGACACGCCTTGCAGGTCTGGCCCTGGATCGCGCCGCGGATCTGGGTGGCGAACGTGTCCTTGAGCGTGCCGAGGAAGAACCCGATGCCCCACTCCGCGATCGTGCACGCGAAGTTGCCGTTGAGATCGATGTCGTTGTCCTCGAGCCGGTTGATCGTCAGCTCACCAACGTTGATCCGCGTCGTGCGCGACGTCGGGTCCTGCTGGAAGTTGATCGGCGCGATGATCTCGAGATCCGGCTGGCCCGACTTCTCGGTGTTGAACTCGACGCCGCAGTTGATCCCGAGCGGACCGTTGGCCGGCAGGTCGGTCTCGGTCTTGACGCGCGCGCGCACGGTCACGTTTAGCCGCGACTGGCCGCCGATCGGCGACAGCACGAGCCGCGCGGACTCATTCCCGACGCGCGTGAGATCGATCTTGATCGGTCCGCAGGCCGGCAACGGCGTGCCGTTGGGACAGCAGATCTTGACCGTGCCGCTGCAGCTGCCGGGCACGTTGAACTCGAGCGGGCCACCGAGGACCTCCTGCACGAGCTTCGCGGGATCCGCCGCGATCTTGTTGAGGCCGGCCTGCGTGACGCGGACCTGCCCCGCGTTGTCGTTGCGTTTCGCCGCCGGGAATCCACCCGGTATCGTCTCGATGGCCGTGCACCCGCCGCAGCCACCTCCTCCGCATCCGGCCGCAAAAACTGCAGCAGTGATGATGATGATCAAGTCGAATCTAGGCATGCGCGTGTTCATCGGCCCCCCGAGAATCATGGGAGCGATGACACTCGACGCCGGCTTTCAGGTCAAGATCCGAATGGATGGACCGCGCCGACCTTTTCAGACAAAGCGTGTAGGTGCGAGCGAGCGCACGGGCCACGACGCTGCGCGTTACTGGAGATCGCCGTTGACGACCATGTAACCGGTCTGCTGGCCGACCGAGACGTTCTGCACCGCTACGCCGCCCGCGCCCGGCATCGGGATTGCGCCGACCGCGCCCGAGCCCGCCGCGACGGCGCGTGACAGCGCAAAGGACACGATCGCCTCGAACTCCGAGCCCGACAGCGGGTTCGCACCTTCGACGCCCTCGTCGAGGATGTCGACGTAGACCGTCGGCTCCCCGACGTCCAGGCGCAGCGTACCGTCCGCGTTGGTCGCGATCGCGACGGCGAGCTTCGCGTTGAGGGCGACCTCGGTCGCGGTCGCCCCACCGTTCTTGAACGTGATGATCAGGTCGCCGAGCGTGAGGCCGAGCTTGTCGCCCGACGCATCGATGAACGGCGGCGCCTTGGCCGAGATCTCGACCGCGTCGTAGAGCGTGCCGACCTCGCCGTAGGGCCCGGTCTTCAGATCGATCGTGGCATCGAGGCCACCGGCGGACCACAGGCTGGTGAACATCTGGTTCGCCGCGTCATCCGAGATCGCGACCTGGAAGCCCTTCGACGAGTCGAGTACCGGACGGACGTTCTCGACGTACACGAACCGGCCGGAGTCACCGCGTGCACGCAGCACGGTGTCGAGCACGATCTGGGCGCCCGTGACGTCGAACCGGACGTCGGCTGGCGTGATCGTGACGTCGATCGTCTTGCCGAGCACGTCGAGCGACTTGGTATCGTTCAGGCCGGCGAGCGACTTGTTGAGCAGCGGCGTGACAAAGCGCTCGGTCGCCCACGCGAGCACGGGGCCCATCTTGGTATCGAGGTCCAGCAGGTCGACGACCGCGCCCGGGACGCCGGACAGGTCGACGTCGAAGCCGGTCAGCTGGACGTCGGGGTTCTGGAGCTTGAAGTCGAAGCCGCTGTCGTCGGCGACGAAGGCCATCAAGCCAGCGACGCGGACGCGCGTGGCGCCGACCGTGACGTCGCGCGAGCCGTCGAGGCACGACGCGGCGTACTGGAGATGGAGACCGACCTCGACGTTCTCGAGCACGGCCGCGAACTGGAGGCCGCCACTGGTCGGCACGAGGTCGAAGTCGGCACCGGCGAGATCGACCTTCGTGATGCGAGCCTGCGCGTACAGGCAGTCGGGACCGCCGCCGAGATCGAGCACCGGGTTCATCGGCTGCGCGATCGCGGTCAGGTCCGCGGCCATGACGTAGGCGCCGGCGCCCTGGGCGATCGCGTTGAACGTCTGCGCCGACATCGAGGCCGTGACGGCGGCTGGGATCGTACGGTCGAGCGTCTTCTCGGGACCTGCGACCACGGCGCGGGTCTCCTTGCCCGTGTTGCCACCGGCGTCGCGCGCGATCGCGTGCAGCAGGTTGGTGCCGGCGATCACGGGGACCGTGACCGCGAACGTGCCATCGGGGAGCACGTTGGCCGTGACGTCGTTGACGGTCACCGAGGTGACGCTGCCATCGTCATCGCTGACCGTGCCCTTGACGTCGACCGTCTGGACGTTGCCCGCGAACACGCCGCGCTCGGGCGTCGTGATGTGGATGAGCGGCGCATCCGGATCAATCGCCGGCGCATCGGGGGCAAACGGCGCATCACACGCGAACAGCGAGAGCGTGAAACCTACGAGCAGTCCGGTTCGCATGACCGGAGTTGCAGCAAGAACGAAGCCACGCCAGAGAACCACTTGCCCTGGGTCGGGGCCTCGGAGATCGCGACCCGGCCGCTGTCGCGATCGGCCCATGATATCCGAGTCGTACGCGGATCGCGCGAGGTCACCGCGAGCTCGGTCCCACGCGGCACGCGATACGTCACGAGGACGATCACCATGGGTCTCACGCCGCTAGGCTCCGTACCGAGCTTGCTGCGTACAGACGTGGGCACCAGCGTGACCCCGTCGAGCACGAGCGCGAGCGGTGCCATCGCATCGGTCGCCATCCGGCTGCGCAGGGTCTTGAGCGCGAGTGATTTCGGCTGGCTGGCCGCGCGTGCCAGCAAGGCCTGGGTCGGTTCGCCACTGCCGGGCCGGTAGCCGACGAGCAGCACGACCTCGTCCCGCTCGACCTGGAGGACAACCGTGCGCACCGGCGGGAACGTGTGCCCCCAGGCTGGTGAACCGGCCAGCGCGATCCCGAGACCGGCAAGTAGAGTTGCCAGCACGAGGCCTCTCACGGGGACACCTCGGGCAGCGCGTCGAACTGCGTCCGCACGTCGGGGAGCGTGCCGCCCGCGCGCCGGGTCTTTTGCGGCAGCGGCGGCTTCGGGGGCGTCCAGCTGCCGTTGCTGTCGGTGTCGATCCAGATCGGGTTCGTGATCGCGTACGCAGCGGACACGTGGACGCGCTCGGGCTTGAGCTTTGCCGCGATCGGGAGGGTCGACAGATCGAGCCCGACCGACAACGCCTGGATGATCACGGTCGCGTCGAGTGGAGGGAACTCGGTCGGCGACAGCACGGGGAACATGTTCTGCGTGCCGGTGACCTCGGCCACGACCCACGCATCCGTGGTCGGGCGGATGGTGACCATGACCTCGAAGTCCTCGCGCTGGTTCTCGGGGATCACCTGGTCGAGCACGACCTGCGAGTTCGAGTAGATGACGATCCGATCGGCGAGCGCCCACTTCGGTGCCTGCACGTGTGCGCGCACCACGATGTTGTTGCCCTTCACGGTGTCGCCGATCATCGCCTCGCCCGAGGTGATGGTCAGGAACGGGCCGTTGGTCGTGATCGCGCGGTGATCCTGGATCGCCTTGACCACGTCGTTGCGCGAGTAGCCGCCCGGCGTGTCGCGACTCTCGCCGACGAACAGCAGCGTGCGCGCGTAGCCGGGCTCCGAACCGAGCAGGTGGTGCGTGTCCGAGGTGCCCATGCCGGTCGCGCGATGGCCGCGATCGAGCATCGTGAACCAGGTGTCGACCGTGCCCGGAAACTGCGCGCGGCCGTCGGCGCTGACCACGACCTCGCCCGGCACCGGTTGCGGGTCAGGGAACGGCCCCGGCGGCAGCGGGTTCGGCGCGCGGAACGTGTGGATGTCCTCGGTGCGACCGCCGGTCAACAGCTCGAGCGCATCGAAGTCGTAGCTGAAGTTTTCGGCGGCGAACTCGTCGCCGTAGGGCGCGAACACACCGAGGATGCCGGCCGGCGTGTACGGCTCGGCATTGGTGGCGTCGATGAAGAACTGCGCGAAGTAGCCGAGCACCTGCTGCCGCGGATGGTTGACCTGGACGATGCTCGACGTGCGATCGACCGCGAGATCGCGCAGCTGATCGAACAGCTTCTGCGGTGGCTGGCCTGCCCACAGGAACTCGCCGCCGCGGGTCGAGCCCGGATCGATCCGCAACGGATAGCCGTTGAAGTGGCCCATCTCGAACGTCGTCAGCTCGATGCCCGGGATGCCGAGCAGCCAGCCGTCGAGCCCGCTCGACGCGATCGCGGGTGCGTAGTCGGTGATGAAGTTGTGGTCGGTCGCGACCGCGACCTCGAGGCCTTCGGCTGCGCAGCTGATCACGCGCTGGTCGATCGGGAGGCCGGAGTCCGTCGACGGTGCGGCGTGGAGGTGGGTGTCGATCGACACCCAGCCAGGAGACGTGTACGCGGGCTCGAGTACGAGCTGGGCCTCGCTGAACGCGCCGGCAACGAGGTTCACGGTGCGCGTCGTGACCTCGTACTCGGGACCGCGCGAGACCACGAGGTCATAGAGCCCGGGGCGCACGCGCGCCTCGACCCGACCATCGGCGGTCCACCACGCGTTCTCGATGAACCGGTTGCCACCGTCGAACGCAGTCGGGCGCTCGTGCTCGCCGAGCGGGAGCGAGTACAGGAACTCGCGCGGGTCTCCGCCCTGGTTCTCGGGCGAGAACCGGCCGACCAGCTGGATCTTCGATGGCGCGTGACGACCCTGCTCGTCGATCACCGAGACGATCAGCGTCGCCGGCGGCTCGAGCTTGATGTGGACGCCGGTCTTGGCATTGGCGCTCACGGTGAACGCCGTCGGCCGGGGGGTCACGCGATCACCGGTGACCACGGTGTAGCGATAGCTGCCCGGCAACATGCGGCCGAAGAAGCTGCCCTGGGCATCGGTCTCGAGCTGGTTGACCGGGCGATCCTGCTCGTCCAGCACGATCACGGACGCTCCCGCGACTGGCACGCCGGTCTGGGTATCGACGACGCGACCACCGAAGCCGCCGGTCGGCTCGCCGCGCAGCTCGTAGATCGTATCGGCGACCGAGCCGACGTCGCCGTCGCCGATCACGAAGTACGCCGTGTACGTGAACTGCTCGCCCGCCGCGAGCTGATCGGGCGGCCGGTACATGTAGACGGCGGCGACGCCTGCGTACGTGAACGGCATCAGCATCGAGTACGGCGTCAGCTCCTGCCCCGGATAGCCCGCGGAATACGCGTTGACGTAGTTGGCCGGCGAGCGCGGGATCGTGAGCCCGTAGGACACGCCCTCGCCGCGGCTCGCGAGGAAGTCGACCGCGAGGCCCGGGAACGCCGGGAACCCACCGGCGATCTTGTAGCTGTCCTCGATCGCATACTTGACGTTGAACCCGGCGACGCCGGGCGCGAACAGATCCTGCTCGCCACCGAGCAGCGGCAGCATGCCCATCGGGACGCTGAGCTCGAGGTTCTCGACGCCAGGGACGTCGAAGCCGAGATCCTTGAGCTCCTGCGGATCCAGGTACGGCAGCGGGTGCGGCGCGCTGCTGGTGTTCTTGACCGTGGTCTCGATCTCGACGTACTTCGCGCCGGGGCGCAGCCGATAGATCGTCGAGAGCTCGAGCCGCGACGGTTGCAGCAGGCCGAGGTTCAGCAGCGCGACCGTCTGCAGCAGATCGCCGCCCGTGCCCTTGACCAGGATCTCGGCGGGGCCGCCGTCGGAGCCGTCCCTGTTGATCGTGATCGACGTCGGATCGATCACCGTGAACAGCAGGCCAGGTAGCAGCTCGGCGAGCTGATCGTTGCCCTTGCCGCCGCCCGCGTTGGCGCGCCGCAGATCGGCATCGACCAGCGTGCCGCCATACGTGGTGTTGACGCGGCCCATCGTGGTCTTGCTCGGATCGCTCGACACGCCGGTGTCCGCGACCACGATCCGGATCTGATCGTTCTCGAGCAGGAAGTCGCCGACGCGGCCGATCGCGTGCGGCCCGCCGATCGCGTCCTCGAGCGTGCCGAGCCGCTCCGCTCGCGCCCGCGGTGCGGCATCGCCACATCCGGCGAGCGCGGCGAACGCAACGAGGAGCGCGCGCCCTCTCACAGCGTGACCTCGGCGGCGATCTGGGCGCGGCTGTTCGACAGCTCGCGCGCGGCCTGCTCCATGACGTGCGTGACCTGGAGCTGCAAGCGCATGCGGTACCGTGGCACGCCGAGCACCGCGCCCGCCGTGTGCTCCATCACACGATCTGTCACCAGCAAGCTCGACGGATCGAGGATGCCGAACCGGTACCCGATCGCGATTGGCAGCGCGGCGCCGATCGTCACCATCACCTGCGCGTGGCCGCCAAACGCGTTCTGCACCGGTCCACCGGTGGACGGGAAACTCGTACGCTGGAAGATGCCGCCCGCACCGAGCGACACCGGTCCGACCGAGATCCCGACGCCGGCCGAGCCCTGCAGATCGGTCTCGTCCTGGCGAAACGGCAGCTCGCCGACGGTCCGCGGGTTGAACCGACCCGCGATCACGAGGAAGCCGTCGTTCGGAAATCGCGCCAGCAGCGCGGCCGACACCGCAGGCTTGTCGTTGTCGTTGTTCGACGCGAACTCGTCGGCGCCGTTCTGCACCGCGACCTCGAACCCGACGGCCGGCGAGCCGCCGGGCTCGACCACGGGATCGAGCCTGATCGCGGCGCCGAGCGAGCGGCCCGGTGTCAGCCCGTCGGCCTCGAAGCCCTGCGTCGCGCGCATCCCGCGACTCTCGAGCGGCTTGTCGACCAGGTGGCGACGCGTGTCGGGCACCAGGGCCTGCGGGTCGACGATGCTCTGGAAGAAGCCGGCCCGCGCGACGACGCGTCCGGTCAGCGTGAGATCCGCGAACGCATCACGTAGCCCGACGCGCAGCCGGCCTTGCGGCACGTTCACGCGGTCGCGCTCGTCGACCGCGCCGTCGAACGACACGACGAACGACGCGCGATCGTCGAGCTGGCCGCGCACACCGACGCGCGCGTTCTGGAGCTCGAAGCCGTCGCCGCGGCCGACGAACGCGACGTTCGGATCGTTCTGCACGGCGACGTACTGCAGCCGCAGATAGCCGTACGGCGCCCACGTGAAGCCCTTCGGCGCTGCGTCGGCCTCGGGCTCGGGCGGTGGCGAGGGCGACTCGGACGCAGCCTCGGTGGCCTGGGTCGCAGCCGCGGTCGGCGGCTCCTTTGGCGTGCCCTCGGTTGAGTTGTCGGCGCCGTCTCCCTTGTCGAAAGGGCCAGCAGGTTTCTCGGTGGTGTCGTCCGCTCCGTCGCCCGGCTCGGGCTGCGCAAAGGACGTCCCAGGAACGGTCACAGCGGCGACCAGCAAGATCGCGCGCACCCGTGCGTGCATGCTCGATTCGTATCATGCCGCGAGCGCGGCCGTCCGCTCGCCGCGCGCCTAGCTCGCGAGCGCGCCGGACCCGCGCGACATCCATTGCGATGTGCCGATGATCAGAGCCGGTAATGGAGCTGCGCGATCGCGTACGCGCCGGCGTCGCCGCCCGAGCCGAGGCCGATCAGCTCGTAGCGTGCGTTCAGCACCAGCTCGACATGCGAGGTCGTGAACCAGTGGATGTTGAGATCGACACAGTCGCGGTCGAGGTTCTTGATCCGGATGTTCGGGTCGTAGTGGCCGACCGCGACATCGATCAGCACGCCATCGCCGAACATCCGCGAGGCCATCACGTTGCCGACCAGGCCCTTCGGGGCGCCGAGCGGCTCGTCGCTGACCGCGGAATCGATCAGCTGGTTGACGAACTGGAGCTCGGCCTGGAGCAGGATCTCGGGTCCGGTCAGCAGCTTCTTCGCGGTGCCGCCGATCCGGATCTTCTTGTCGTCGTCGGAGTCGGTGAACATGCCCTCGAGGCCGACGGCGAGCGTCTCGTCCAGCCGGAGCTCGCTGTAGAGCGCACCGCCGTTCGAGTGCTCCACCGTGTCGAGCAGCGGATCCTTGATGAAGCCAGTGAGGTGCGCCTCGAACTTGCTGGTCACGTACTCGACCGCGACGCCGTAGGTATCGCCGTACAGCGGGGTGCCACCGAACCGGCGCGTGTAGGTCGGGTGCTCGGCGAGCCGCAGCCCGAACACCGGCATGAAGCGGCCCGCGCGGACGAACAACCCGGCGGCCTCGCCGGGCTTCTGTTGCCACATCACGTAGTGCTCGCGCGCCCATGCGCGGGTCGTGCTCTCGTTGCCCACGGTCGACGGACGCGACCCGGCCGTCACGTAGCGAGAAGCCACCCGACGTCGCCGCTCCGTGGAGCTCGAGCTGCATCGGGAACGCGGCGAGTACGCGCTCTGGGGTCTGCAGATAGCCGGTCGCGCCGCGGAGGTCACCGCCGAGCGTCAGCCATGCCGGCGTCGGGAGCTTGCCGTACATGAGCTCGGGCGCGGTGCCGAACGTGGAATGACTCTCGGCGCTGAGCAGCCCGTTTTCGTTGAGCAGCTGACCTCCGGCCGGCGACAGATGGCAACCAACGCAGGTCTGGTCGCGCGCGAGCTGGAACTGCGGATACGCCTCGGCGATCCTTGTGAGGGCGATCATCAGCGCGAGCCCACCGAGCACCAGGGCAGTGGCCTTCACGGCTCGACCCCGTCTGCGCCGTTGTCGATCCAGGTCTTGATGAACTGGATGTCGGGCTCGGGGAGCGGTTGGTCGTACGGCATCCGATCGACCGTGCGGCGCAACACGATGTAGAGCTGTGACGTCTCGCCATCGCCCTCCACCACGAGCCCGCCCTGTTCGATCGACTTCTTCGCCGCCGCGACGGTGTCGAACGCGTAGCCATCGGCCTGGCGGAAGCTCGAGTGGCACTGCGCATTCCCGCAGCTCGGCGACAGGATCGCCAGCGTGACGTTCTCGAGCGTCTGCGGTCGGTCATCGTCGGTCGTCCCACACCCTCCCAAGACCACACCGCAAGCTACAACTAGGCGCTTCATCGCGCGCACGATATCGCAACCCGATCGCAGATCGCAGATCGCAGCGTGACTTCGACCGTCACTTCGTCGAGCGAGCGCGAACGCGACGCAGCGTTGATCCCGAGCCACTCGCACGCACGAGGCGCGCGGGCGCGGTGGGCCGGCGCACGCGCCGCGAGATCAACGGTAGGGGCGGCGCCACGCGATACATGATCGCGTCCCGGATCTCGTTGCGCAGCACGAGCCGCACGCCGGACCAGCCGGTCTCGATCACGCAGACCTTGTTTTCGACCATGCCGGCGGCGAGCGCGATCCGGCGGACGACCTCCCCGGTGATGTCGCTGCCGCGGCAGGTCTTGAATGCGACCCAGAACGCACCTGCGGGGTGGAGGCGTGGCGCGATATCCGCGAACCGGCGCTCGAGCTCGGCGACCCGGCTGACGAACAGCACGACCACGTCGACCGGTGGCAGGCGCAGATCATGGGTGATCCGGACCGTGTCCTGTTCGAGATGACGCTGGACATGACCGGGCGCATTGAGCAGGCACACCTTGTGGCCAGCCTTGATCCCAAGCCTCTTCGGCAGCGGTGTTCCCGGGTACCCAGCCATGCCCGGGCATCATGCAGTCCCCACGCGAGAGGTCAAACAGGTTGCCCAAAACATCTTTCAAGTGACCAGGATCGCTTGTTTTCAATCCGATCCACCGACTCCCGGTTTTTTGTCAGGCAAGGCACCAAAGTGGCCGAGGATTTTTTTCATTTTACGCGGTTGTCGAATACTCACCGCCCCCACCCGACCGCGCCTTGACATTTGTTCCCCAGTTCGCCAGGACGGGTACCCCGCATGCCGAATGGACTCCTGCTCATCAATCTCGGGACCCCGGACGAGCCCACCACGCCGGCCGTTCGCCGGTACCTCCGCGAGTTCCTCGGAGACCCGCGCGTGATCGATATCAACCCGGTCGGTCGGGCGATGCTGTTGAACCTCGTGATCTTGCCGTTCCGGCCTGCGAAGAGCGCGCACGCCTATCAACAGGTGTGGGATCCGAAGCGTGGCTCGCCGCTGCTCTATCACTCGCAGGACCTCGCCGCCGGCGTCGCGGCGAAGCTTGGCCCGAGCTGGCGGGTCGAGCTCGCGATGCGCTACGGCAGCCCGTCGATCCCCGATGGGATCGCCGCACTCGAGCGCGCCGAGGTCGATCGGATCGTCGTGTTGCCCCTGTTCCCGCAGTACGCGTCGTCGTCGACCGGCACCGCGGTCGCGCGGGTGATGGAGCTCGCGGGCGAGCGCTGGAACGTGCCTTCGATCGATGTCGTGCCCGCGTTCTACGCCGACCCCGGGTTTCTCGACGCGTTCACCACGGTCGCGCGCCCCGTGCTGTCCGAGCTGTCGCCAGATCACGTGCTGTTCTCGTTCCACGGCCTGCCGGTGCGCCAGATCGTGAAGACCGACCCGACCGGCGCGCATTGCTTCGCGTCGCCGAGCTGCTGCGACACGCTCGCCAACAAGAACTGCTACCGCGCCCAGTCGTTCTTCACGGCCCGCGCGATCGCCGAGCGGCTCGCCCTGCCCGCCTCCTCGTTCACGGTCTGCTTCCAGTCGCGGCTCGGACGCACGCCGTGGATCCAGCCGTACACCGATGTCGTGCTCGACGAGCTCGCAAAGGCCGGGACGAAGCGGCTCGCGGTGATGTGCCCGGCGTTCGTCGCGGACTGTCTCGAGACCATCGAGGAGATCGGGATTCGCGCGCGCGCCCAGTTCAAGGCGGCGGGCGGCGACGAGCTGGTGCTCGTGCCGTCGCTCAACGCGACGCAACCGTGGGTCGATGCGGTCGCCGCGATCGCGACCCGCCACGCCGCTGGTTCGCACGGGCTCGGCGCAGGCTAGGGAGTGTCCCTGAATCGGGTGATGTGATTTCGGATCGGTTGCGAGGCGTCTCGGCCGGAGCGTGGCGGCCTGATCGCTGGCGTGATCGAACGACGGCGTGCCAGCCGGTGTGGAACTACGCTGCGGTCGTCGCCATTGGCTGGTTGCGAATCCAGGCACCGTCGACGTGATCGTGATCGGCGACGTGATCGTCCCCGTGTCGTGGCCGTGCACGTGAACGGGAACGCTGCCGTGATCGTGATCCGACCCGTTGACGGGGTCGCAACCGGATCAACTCCGTCGATCCGCGCGGGGCTCGGCGATGGAAATCCGCAGCGGATCTCGACGTGACGAAGATCGACGGCGAGCACGACGCCCTCGGCGGGGCCTTGCTGAGAGGGTCGTGGTGATGCTGACCGAGATGATCGACCCGCCTGATCGTCAAGGGGCGCGATCACGATCACGGTGGCGTTCCCGTTCACGTGCACGGCCGCGATCACGGGCCCGATCACGATCACGGCCACGGCCACGGCCAATCAGGGACAGCCTAGCGCGCGATCTGATCGAGGCAGACGCGGACGTAGCGAGCCGCGAGCGCGACGGTCGAATCGGTGGCGGCCTGGGTCGGGCCGAGCGGGGGCGCGACCTCGACGCAGTCGGCGGCGCACAGGCCGAACTCGCGCCCGAGGCGCTCGATCAGCGCGACCACGAAGTCCGGCGTCAGGCCGTCGGTCTCGGGCGTGCCAGTCGCCTCGGCGTACGCCGCGTCCGTGCCGTCGATGTCGTTCGAGAAGTAGACCGAGGTGACGTCGCGCGCGCGCAGGTGATCGACGATCGCCGTGATCGCCGCCTCGGGATCGCGCGCGATCTCGTCGGGCCACACCTGGCGCACGCCGAGCCCGGTCTCCCAGTGCGATCGATCGTGGCGTGACGCGCGCACGCCGACCTGGACCAGCCGGCCGTCGCGCCCCCGCACCGCTCGTTCGCGTGATAGCTCCAGGTCGCGAAGCAGTACTTGATGCCGAGCCGGTCGGCGAGCAGATCGGTGTGCGCGTCGGGCTGGACGATGCTCCAGCGATCGCGGCGATTCGCGGCGAGCGCGGCCGACACCGGCCATGCGACGGAGTGATCGCCGCCGAGGACGATCGGTACGATGTTCGGGTTGATCGCGTAGACGCAGTTCAACACGTGCTCCTCGATCGAGAGCGGCGAGACCGGCAGCGTCGCGGCGAGCGCAGGCGGGAGGTCGGGGTACAGCGCGTTGCGCGACGCCTCGAGCTGGGACGGCGCGAGCATCTCGTCGTGGAGGAGCTGCGGGATGACGATCACGTCGCCGAGATCCACGATCTGATGGCGCTCGTACCAGCCGCGCAGATCCCGGTCGGCGGCCAGCAGGCCGGACCGGATGGCCTGGGGACCCAGATTGGCCCCCCGGCGATAGCCCGCCCCGACATCCGAAGGGACCCCGAGCACGATCGCCCGGGCCGAGGCGATCCTGTCGATCCCGGCCTCGAACTGGGCCTGGATCTGGGCCTCATCCTCGACGCCGTAGAGCGCGCGCTGGACCGCGAGCTGGGCGGCTCTTCCCGTCGAGACGACGTACAGTCCCCCGCCGGCAGGGCGGAGCATGGCGCGCAGTGCGGAGCGGGGGTCGAGACCTGTCACCCGCTGACCCTAGCGCGAGCCCGGGCGGGGCGGCTCAGCCCGTGCGACAGATCGATCTGTCCCAAACTTGACTCAAACACTGGAAAAGAGGTTTCGGAACGAATAAGAAGGCAGGCAACTACGAAAGCGACCGGCAGACGAGAGTCGGCCGACCGACAACAAAAGGATCGCATCATGTCTTTGGTTACGAATCGCGCCGTCCGAACGTTCGGCGTCGCCGCCGCGCTGGCGGGTGGCATGGTCTCGACAGTGCAGGCGGGCGTCGAGGTCGGCGGCACCGCCGGCGTCCACGTTTTCAGCGAGAAGAACGAGCTCGGCGTCCCTGACGTCGCCGACGCGCCTTCTCAGCGCAACTCGGCACTGTTCGGGCTTCGGCTCGGCGTGACCTTTGGCGACATGATCGGTGTCGAAGGCGAGTTCGGCGTGATTCCGAGCGAATCGCGCACGCTCGTGTTCGACATCTGGAACGTGACCTATCGCGGTCACCTGATCGCGCAGTTCCGCGCCGCTGACCCGACGGTCAAGCTGGTGCCGTTCGTCCTCGTCGGTGGTGGCGCGATCCAGGTCGTCGACTCCAAGCAGGAAGGCACGATCGGCAAGGACACCGATGCGATGCTGTACGCCGGCATCGGCTTCAAGTACCGCGTCGACAACGGCTGGGGCCTCCGCCTCGACGGCCGCATCCTGTTCCCGCCGGCGAGCGTCGACGGTGAGGACATGCCCTCCGAAGGCTTCACCCAGGACTTCGAGGCCCTGCTCTCGATCTACAAGGAGTTCGGACGCAAGACCGCTCCGAAGGTCGAAGAGCTCCCGCCGCCGGACGACGATCCGGACAAGGACGGCATCAAGGGTAGCGCGGACAACTGCCCGCAGGAGCCCGAGGACAAGGACTCGTTCGAGGACGAGAACGGCTGCCCCGATCCTGACAACGACGCCGACGGCGTGCTCGATGCGAGCGACAAGTGCCCGCTCGAGCCCGAGGACAAGGACTCGTTCGAGGACGACGACGGTTGCCCGGACCCGGACAACGACAAGGACGGCATCCTCGACGCGGCCGACAAGTGCCCGCTCGAAGCCGAGGACAAGGACAGCTTCCAGGACGACGATGGCTGCCCGGATCCGGATAACGACCAGGACGGTGTGCTCGACGCCGCTGACAAGTGCCCGGACCAGCCGGAGACCAAGAACGGCTTCCAGGACGAGGACGGCTGCGCCGACGAGATCCCGGCCAAGGTGAAGCAGTTCAGCGGCACGATCGCCGGCATCAACTTCAAGGTCAACGAAGCGACCCTGCTCGCGTCGTCCTTCAAGACGCTCGACCGTGCCGTCGCCGTGCTCAAGGAGTTCGACGGTCTGAAGCTCGAGATCCAGGGTCACACGGATGACCAGGTCCTGAAGCCGAAGAAGAATGCCACGTTCCAGGACAACACCGCGCTGTCGCAGGGCCGCGCCGAGTCGGTCCGGACCTACATGGTCTCGAAGGGGATCGCCGAGGATCGCCTGACCGCGAAGGGCTATGGCGACACCCTCCCGAAGATTCCGCCCGCCGGCCTCAAGGGTGGCAAGCTGAACGCCGCGCGTGCGAAGAACCGCCGCGTCGAGTTCCAGCTGATCAGCCCGCTCGATGCAGCGCCGCCCCCGACCCCGACCCCGACCCCGCCGTCGCCGACCCCGGCGACGCCGGAGCCGGCGCCTGCGCCGACCCCGACGCCGTAATCAGGGGTCGAAGCTCGATCGAAGAAGCGGTTCACGCTTCGTAGCCAAAACGAGGTCGGCACGTGCCGGCCTCGTTTCGTTTTCGGCGCCGTGATAGGAGCGAGGCGTGCTCCCCGACGATCTGGTGTCGATCCTGGTGTGCCCGAAATCGAAGCAGCGCCTGCTGTACTTTCCGCGCGGCGAGGCCGACCGCGACGAGTCAGAAGCGTTCCTGGTCGCGCCGAGCTCGCGGCTGCGCTATCGCATCGATCAGGGCGTGCCCGTCCTCCTGGTCGAGGAAGCGAGCGAGTGCAGCGCGGAGACGATCGACCGGCTGGTCGCGCGTGCCCGCACGCTCGGAATCCCCGGTGCCGAGTGATCCTGCAGCGTTAGCCTCGGGGAACCGAGATCCGATGCTTGACGCGGAGCCCCGTGGACTGGTAGATCGCGGGTCCCGTGAAGGTCTGTTCGCGCCGTCATAACGTGGAGGGCAGGTGCTGAAAGCGCTCTCCATCTTCACGGGCAACTCCAATCGGTCGCTTGCCGACGAGATCTGCAAGTTCGTGGAGATCCCGCTCGGTCGTGCGGACGTCACGCATTTCTCGGATGGCGAGATCTACGTCGAGGTTGGCGAGAACGTCCGCGGCGTCAACTGCTTCGTCGTCCAGCCGACGTGCTCGCCGCCGAACCAGGCGCTGATGGAGCTGCTGATCATGATCGATGCGCTGAAACGCGCGTCGGCCGGCAGCATCGTCGCGATCATTCCCTACTTCGGGTACGCGCGGCAGGATCGCAAGGCCAAGCCCCGCACGCCGATCACTGCAAAGCTCGTCGCGAACCTGATCACGGCGGCCGGCGCGGACCGCGCGCTGGCGATGGATCTCCACGCCGGTCAGATCCAGGGCTTCTTCGACATCCCGTTCGACCACCTGTACGCGATGCCCGTGCTGATCGAGGAGCTGCGCTCACTCGGGTTCGGCGGAGATCAGACGATCGTCGTGTCGCCGGATGCCGGCGGTGTCGAGCGCGCGCGCGCGTTCTCCAAGCGCCTCGGTGCCAGCCTCGCGATCATCGACAAGCGGCGCCCTGCTCCGAACGTCTCGGAGATCATGAACATCGTCGGTGACGTGCGCGGCAAGAAGGCCGTGATCGTCGACGACATCATCGACACCGCGGGCACGCTGACCAACGCCGCGCAGGCGATCATAAATGCCGGCGCTGCCAGCGTGTCGGCCTGTGCGAGCCATGCGGTGTTCTCCGGCAAGGCCGTGACCCGGATCGCCGATTCGCCCTTGCAACACGTCGTCGTCACGAACACCATCCCGCTGTCCGAGGAAGGCGCCGCGTGCGCCAAGGTCCGCGTCAAGAGCGTGGGCAGGTTGCTCGGCGAAGCGATCAAGCGCATCCATCACGGCGATTCGATCAGCAGTTTGTTTGTTTGAAGCGTAAAGAAAGAGAACGTCATGGAAGTCGGAAAGCTCACCGTCACGCAGCGTAACCAATCCGGTCACAAGGGCGCCGCGCGCAAGCTGCGCGCGCAAGGCAAGGTCCCAGGTGTGTGTTACGGCGCATCGAAGGACGGCGTGATCCAGCCGCTGCCGATCGTCGTCGAGATCAAGGCGCTCCGCGCTGCGCTCGACCCGGTCCGCAAGCAGAACACCGTGATCGATCTGACGATCGAGGGCGGCGCCGAGAAGCGCTCGCTGCACGCGCTGGTCAAGGACTACCAGCTGCACCCGGTGCGCCGCGAGATCATCCACGTCGACCTGCTCGCGATCGATCCCGACAAGGAAGTGCTCGCGGACGTGCCGCTCGAGTTCACCGGCAAGCCGGCGGGCGCGATCAACGGCGGCCAGATCCGCATCGTGCTTCGCACGCTCCATGTTCGTGCCAAGCCGAGCGACATCCCGATCAAGCTGTCGGTCGATGTCTCCCCACTCGAGATCGGCGACGTCATCCACGTCTCGACCATCGCCCTTCCCGACGGCGTCACCACCGTGACCGGTCGCGACCTCGCGGTCGTCACCTGCGCGGCGCCGGAGGATGAGGCGATCGCGGCGCCGGTCGAGGGTGCAGCGGCGGCAGATCCGGCGGCGGCGGCCGCACCTGCGGGCAAGGACGCAAAGGCGCCTGCCGGCAAGGCAGCTGCGGGCAAGGCGCCTGCGGGCAAGGACGCGAAGGCAGCTCCGGCGGCCAAGGCGGCTCCGGCGGCCAAGTCCAAGAAGTAGCGGCGTTCCGATGTGGCTCGTCGTCGGGCTCGGCAATCCGGGCGGCAAGTACGAGCGCAATCGTCACAACATCGGCTTTCGCGTCGTCGACGAGCTGGCGCGCAAGCACGGTCTGCCGGCGTGGTCGCACAAGCTCGGTGGCGACACCACGGTCGGCGTGATCACGACTGACCGCGGTCGCGAGCGCGCGGTGCTGGTGAAGCCGATGGAGTTCATGAACCTCTCGGGGTTCGCGGTTCAGCGCACCGCCGCGTTCCACAAGGTCGCCGTGGACGACATCCTGGTCGTCCACGACGAGCTGGACCTCCCGTTCGGGATCGTCCGCCTGAAGCGCGGCGGCGGCCACGGCGGGCACAACGGACTGCGCTCGATCACCGACCAGCTGGCGAGCGGGAACTTCTCGCGCGTACGGATGGGCATCGGCCGCGACCCCAACGCGCCCCCGGGTGCGAAGGACGCCGCGGGCTGGGTGCTGGCCGATTTCCCGGCGGCGCATGGCGCGGCGGTTGCCGCCATGGTTGCCGCGGGTTGCGAGGACGTCGAGTGCGTCCTCGGGCGCGGCATCACCGCGGCGATGAATCAGCACAACGCCCGTTCCAACGTCGCGGGCCCGTGATATAGACCGCTCCCCTTCCCTCGCTCGCCAGCCAAGGCGGGCTTCACATCCACGAGGAACCGACATGGCACGACTGCAGAGTCAGCGCGACACGCCGAACACGGCCCGCGAATACGAGACCACTTTCATCCTGCGCCCGAACACGCCGAACGAAGGCGTCGCCGAGGTGAACACCCGCATCCGCGGGATCATCGAGGGCATGGGCGGCAAGGTGATCAAGGTCGACAACTGGGGCAAGCGCCGCCTCGCCTACGAAGTGGCGAAGGAGCGCAAGGGTATCTACCTGTACTGGCAGTACCTCGCGCAGCCCGGCGTCGTCGAGGAGACCGAGCGCAACCTGCGCATGCTCGACTCGGTGATCCGCTACCTGACCGTCAAGATCGACGAGAACATCGACGTCACGGCGCGTCCCACCGAGGTCGACGACACCTCGTACGAGAAGGCCGCGCAGACCGCGGCGGACGAGGAGGACATGTTCCTGTCGCGCGGCAGCGACGACAGCCTGACCTCTGACGATGACGAGGACGACTACACGGCTGCTGGCTTCGAGGACGTTCCGCTCGAGGTCCCCGCCCTTCCCGAGGACAAGGAGTAAGCGATGTCCACCCGCATGGATGCAGGCGACGAAGGCCTCGACCGCGATGGCGACGACCGCCGTGGCGGCAAGGGACGTGGCGGTGCCGGCGCACGGCGCAAGCTGCTGTCCGACGAGATCGTCCAGAAGATCGACTACAAGAACCCGCAGATCCTGCGCTCGTTCGTGACCGACCGCGGCAAGATGATCCCGCGCCGCATCAGCGGTGCGAGCGCTCGCCAGCAGCGCGTCATCTCGACCGCGATCCGGCGCGCGCGCATGCTCGCGCTCCTGCCGTTCACGGTGACCGGAGACTAGTCATGCCGATGCAAGTCATTCTGACCCAGGACGTCGACAACCTCGGCAAGGCCGGGGAGCTCGTGTCGGTCAAGCCCGGCTACGGCCGCAACTACCTCGTGCCGCGCGGCTTCGCCGTCAGCGCGACGGTGCGCAACAAGACCCGCCTCGACCACGAGAAGTCGGTCATCGCGCGCAAGGTTGCCAAGGAGCGCGCCTCGGCCACCGAGATCGCGAACCGCCTCAACGTGATGACGCTCCAGTTCGAGCGCATCGTCGGCGAGGACGAGAAGCTGTTTGGCTCGGTGTCGAACCGTGACATCGCGGAGCAGCTGAAGAAGGCAGGCGTCGACATCGACCACCGCCTGATCCAGCTCGACACCGCCGTCAAGGCGCTCGGCAAGTACGAGACCGTGGTCCGCCTCGCGGCGGGCGTCACGGCGAATCTGAAGTTCTGGGTCGTCGGCAAGGACAAGTAAGTCCACCTCGACCAGCTTCAGCCGCGCGGCCGCAAGTCGCGCGGCGTTTTTGCGTCTGCAGGTTTCCCGTACATGCGTGCGGGTTTTCTGGTACGCTCGTACGGCTTTCGATGACCGACCGCAGCCACACGCCGAAGGGCCAGCGCGCCCGTGATCGCATCGTGACCGCGGCCGAGACCTTGCTCGCGACCCGCGGGTTCCACGGCACCAGCACGCGCGAGGTCGCCGCTGCCGCGAAGCTGCCGCTCGCCACGACGATCTATCACTTCCCCCGCCAGGAGCAGCTGTACGCCGCCGTGCTCGAGCGGATCGCGGCCGAGCTGGTCGACGAGCTGGCGACGGTCGGCCGCGAGCCGGACGCGGACCTCGCGCTCGACCAGCTCGCGCAGGTGCTCGCACGCTGGGCCGCCCGCCGTCCCGACCGGGTGCGCTTGCTGCTGCGCGAGCTGCTCGACAACCCGCTCCGGCTGCCGCACGTCCACAAGCTGCCGCTGGCACCCGTGCTCGCGCATGCCGCGGCGATCGTGCGCGCGGGCGTCGCCGCCGGGGTGGCGGACGTCGACGACGCCGAGCTCTGCGTGCTGCACTTCGTCGGCGCGCTCAGCTACTTCGTCGCCGCGCGGCCGACGGTCGAGCGCATCGTCGGACCCCGCGCGCGCGCAAGCTCGCGGCCACCTACGAGCGTGAGGTGATCGAGCTCGCTCGGCGCGTGTTTGGCCGCAGCAAGGAGAAGCCCCGTGCAACACGAACGACAGGTCCAGCTGGTGCGGCGCGTGCTCGCGCACCTCGACGCGAGGACGACCGACCGCGAGCCCGCCCCGACCCGGATCCCGATCTCGGCGTACGTCGATCCGGATCGCTTCGTGCGCGAGCACGCCGCGCTGTTTCGCGGACTGCCGCTCGCGGTCGCCCACGCCTCGCAGCTGTCCCACCCGGGTGACTTCGTCACCCACGACGCATCCGGTGTCCCGCTCCTGATCGTGCGCGGCGACGACGGCGCACTGGCGGCGTTCCTGAACGTGTGCCGGCATCGCGGCACGCAGCTCGAGGCCGCACCGTGCGGCTCGAAGAAGGCGTTCGTCTGCCCGTATCACGCGTGGATGTACGCGCGTGATGGCAAGCTCGCCAGCATCCCACACGCGGATGGCTTCGTCGGCGACGGCGGCCCCTGGATCGACCCTGCGGAGCGCGGCCTCGTGCGCGTGCCGGTCGCGACGATCGCCGGGATCGTGTTCGTGGTCCCGACGCCGGGCGCGACGCTCGACCCGACCTGGCTCGGGCCGCTGGCCGAGGATCTTGCCGGCTTCGGCGTTCCGGCCGGCCAGGTCTACGCGCCGCGCGTCGAGCGCCATGCGCTGCACTGGAAGCTCGCGATCGACATCTTCCTCGAGGCGTATCACCTGCGCCCGACGCACCGGACCTCGATCTACGGGCTGTTCTTCGACAACGTCGCGCTCGTCGATCCGAGCGGGCCGCACACCCGCAACGTGTTCCCCAAGCGAACGATCCGCGAGCTCGCGACGCTCCCCGAGGACACGTGGTCGCTCCGCCACCACGCGAACGTGCTGTTCCATATCTTTCCCAACACGCTGGTGCTGATCGAGCCGGACCATGTGGCCGTGCTTCATCTGTGGCCGCGCGGTCCCGCCGAGACCCTGATGACGTCCTACACGCTGGTCCCCGAACCACCCACAACCGACAAGGCGCGCGCGTACTGGGATGCCAACAACGCGATCCTGTACGACGCCACCGCGGAGGATTTCGCGATGGGTGCGTCGATCCAGCGCGGGCTCACGTCCGGAGCGAACGCCGATGTGGTGTTTGGCGCGTTCGAGCACGCGCTCGCCCATTTCCACCGTCAGATCGAGCAGACGTCCGTCACACCGAAACAGTAGAGTGCGGCGATGTCGCGCGACCGGCGAGTGCTGCCGCACAACCTGGATGCCGAGGCCTCGGTGCTCGGCGGGATCATCCTGCGCAACGACGTGCTGTCCCAGCTCGACACGATCGAGGTCGAGGACTTCTACGACCACCGTCACAAGGTCGTGTTCGCTGCGATCCGCGCGCTCGAGGCCACCGCGAAGCCGATCGACGTCGTCACGCTCGAGGTCGAGGTCGAGAAGCAGGGCAAGCTCGATGCGATCGGCGGCATCGGCTTTCTCGGCGAGCTGACGCTCCGCGTCCCGACCTCCGACAACGTCGTCACCTACGCCGAGATCGTCACGGACAAGCACCAGGCGCGCAAGCTGATGCTCGCGTCCGGCGAGATCCTCGAGAAGGGCTACGAGGACGGGCTCGAGGTCCGCGACTATCTCGACGATGCGGAAGCCAAGATCTTCGAGGTCACCCAGCGCCGCGACAAGGGCGGCCCCGAGCCGCTGAAGGGCCTGGTCAAGAAGGTCTTCAGCTCGCTCGACGAACGCTTCAAGGCTGCCGGCGGCATCACCGGCGTGCCGACCGGGTTCGCCGATCTCGACGCGCGCACCGCTGGTCTCCAGCCCACCGAGCTCATCATCCTCGCGGCGCGTCCCGCGATGGGCAAGACGTCGTTCGCGATGTCGCTCGCGCAAAACGCGGCGACCACCGCTGGCTGGCCGTGCCTGGTGTTCTCGCTCGAGATGTCGTCGACCCAGCTCGCCGAGCGCATGTTGTGCTCCGAGGCCCGCGTCGACTCGTCTGCGCTGCGCCGTGGCCAGCTGCAGCGTCAGGACATGACCAACCTGACCTACGCGGCGGCCACGCTGTCCAAGGCGCCCATCCTGATCGATGACACGCCGGCGCTGTCGCTGCGTGAGCTGCGGGCGCGGGCGCGGCGATTCCGGCTCAACAAGGAGCTGTTCGGCGACAAGAAGACGGGCCTGATCCTGATCGACTACCTCCAGCTGATGCGCGGCTCGCCGCAAGCTGCGAAGGCGTCGCGCGAGCAGGAGATCAGCGAGATCTCGCGAGGCCTGAAGGGCCTGGCCAAGGAGCTCGATTGCCCGGTGCTCGCGCTGTCACAGCTGAATCGCTCGCTCGAGCAACGTACCGACAAGCGCCCGCAGCTCAGCGACCTCCGCGAGTGCGTCACCGGCGACACGCTGGTCGCGCTCGCCGATGGCCGGCACGCTCAATCGCTGAGCTCGTCGGGACCGCCCCGGAGGTGGTCGCGATTTCACCCGCCGGCAAGCTCGTTCATGCGGCGAGTGACAAGGTCTGGCTTGTCGGGACGCGCCCCGTGTTCGACGTCAAGCTCGCCAGTGGCCGTCGGATCCGCTGCACGGCGAAGCACCGCCTGTTCGGCGCGGATGGCTGGAGACGTGTCGAGCAACTCGCAGTCGGAGATCGCGTCGCGATCGCACGCCGGCTGCCAGAGCCCGTCGAGCCGGTACGCTGGCCGGACTCCCGGGTCGCCTTGCTCGGTCAGCTGATCGGCGATGGCAGCTATCTCAGGCATCAGCCGATGCGATACACGACCGAATCAGAAGCCAATGCTGCCGCGGTCACGGCGGGCGCCTCGGAGCTCGGTGCAGCCGTCAAGCGTTACGTGGGTCGCCGCAACTGGTTCCAGCTGCTGATCAGCAACAACGGCGACCGTTGGCACCCGGCAGGCGTCAACAAGTGGCTCCGCGAGCTCGGAATCTACGACCAGCGCTCGTACCAGAAGCGCATCCCGCCTGCGGCGTTCCAGCTCGGCAACGATCAGGTCGGACTGTTGCTTCGTCACCTGTGGGCAACGGATGGGTCGATCTGGGTCGCCGACGAAGGCCCCGCACGTGCCCGGGTGCACTTCGCGACCACGAGCCCGGGCTTGTCGCAGGACGTGGCCGGCCTGCTGCTCCGGCTCGGGATCATTGCCCGCATGCGAACCATCGCGCAGGGAGCATATCGACCTGCGCATCCCGTCGACGTCAGTGGTGCCGAACAGCAACGACGGTTCCTCGACGCTGTTGGCGCGCACGGCCCCCGCGTCGCCCAGGCGAGCGCGCTCGCGGCGCATCTCGAGACGCGGACCGCAAACACGAACGTCGACACGCTCCCCCGAGAGATGTTCGCCCGCGTGAAGGCGCTGATGGCTGAGCGCGGCGTCACCCAGCGCGCGATGGCGGATGCGCGTGGCACGTCGTACGGCGGTACGTCTCACTTCCGGTTCGCACCATCTCGCGCCGTGGCGCGAAGCTATGCGGAGCTACTCGACGATGACGAGCTCCGCTTGCAGGTCGACAGCGATCTGTTCTGGGACCGCGTGGTGTCGATCGAGCCGGCCGGCGAGGAGGCGGTCTACGACCTGACGGTCCCGGGTCCCGCCTCGTGGATTGCGAACCACGCGATCGTTTCGCACAACTCGGGCGCGATCGAGCAGGACGCCGACGTGATCCTGTTCATCTATCGCGACGTCATCTACAACAAGGAAGCCGAGAACCCGCACATCGCGGAGGTGATCATCGGCAAGAACCGCCACGGCGCGACCGGCACGGTGGAGACCCACTTCGAGGGCCGCTACACGCGGTTCGAGAACCTGTCCCAGCGTCGCGACGATCCGTCGGCCGGCCACTGAGCACGCGACGCCTCGTCTCGCCTCTTCACGCCTCTTCTCGCCTCTTCTCGCCTCTTCTCGCCTCTTCTCGCCTCCGGGGGCGCGCGGCGTCGGTGCTCGGCCAGGTACGACCGCACCTCGGCGAGCTGGCGGGTCGCCGTGTCGACCAGCACGGCGGCCCGCTCGAGCCGGCCGCTGCGGGTGTCGAGCTCGAGCTGCTCGCAGGTCGCGCCGAGCGGGCGCGCGCCGAGGGCGGCACTGGTCGACTTCAGGTTGTGCGCCGCACGGGCGAGCGCCGTCGCATCCGCGCGCGCGAGGGCACTGGCGAGCGTGGCGACCAGCTCCCGTCCGTCGGAGTCGTAGGTCGCGAGCAGCTCGTCGACGATCGCCGGCTCGAGCATGGACTCGAGATCCGCGAGCACGCGCAGGTCGACAGCGGCGGGATCGAGCGCGCGGGTGATGCGTGGGGAGCCGCGTAGCGCGCCGCACAACGCTTCGATCGACACCGGCTTGGTCAGGTAATCGTCGCAGCCGGCGGCGAAGCACGCCGCGCGATCGTGGGGCAGTGCGTTCGCCGTGAGCGCGATGATCCGCGGCACCTCGGCGCGTGGCCCGAGCTGGCGCACGAGGCGCGCGGCCGCGAGGCCATCCATCACCGGCATCTGGACATCCATGAACACGACGTCGAACCGCTCGTGCCGGATCGCCTCGACCGCCTGGCGACCGTCGCCGGCGAATCGAGGGTGATAGCCGAGCCGCTCGAGGAACGCGCCGGTGATCTTGCGGCTCGTCGGGTGGTCGTCCGCGACCAGGATGCGAAGCGGGTGGTGCGCGCCGAGACCCAGATCGAGTGACTCCGGCGCCGCGGCGTCCGTCGGTTGCGCCTCGTCGACCGGGATGGTGAATAGGAGGGACGTCGTACCGGCGAGCTGGCTGGTGACGGCGAGGCGGCCACCGAGGCGCGCCAGCAGCTTGCCGGCGATCGCGATGCCGACCGGTCCCTCGGGGTCGGTGCCGTCGACCAGGCGCGCGCTGCGCTGCGCGGAGATCCCCGGGCAGCAGGTCCGGACCTCGATCGCGAGCTCGTGCAGGGTCCCCCCGAGTCGGCGCGTGCGAGCCGCGATCGCGAGCTCCTCGACGGGGCCGAGCCCGAGCGCGGACGCGAGCACGTGGCGCACGATCCGGCGCAGCCTGGCGGCATCGACGTGGAGGACCGGGGGCACGTCCAGTGCGATCTCGGTGTGCAGGCGCACCCGCGTGTCGCGGCCGAGCGCGGCGGCCGCCGCGGCGATCACGCTGGCGATCGAGACCGGAGCGAGCGCGACCGCGGGATCGGTGCCCGCGACATCGAGCAGATCGCGCACGCTGCCCAACAACTCGACGCCGCTGTGCTGGATCGTCGCGATGCGCTCGCGCTGGTCCGAGGCGAGCGCGGTTCCGACGAGCAGCTGGCTCGTGCCAAGGATCGCGTCGAGGTGGGTCCGGATGTCGCGACTGATCCCGCCGGCGAGGTTGGCATGCGCGGCAGTGGTGCGAACGAGCTCGGCATCGCGCGCGGCCAGCGCTTGCCGTGCGCTCGCGAGCTCGGCGCGCAGCTCGACCAGCTCGGTGATCTCGTGGATCGCACCGATCACGCGCTCGGGCTCGTGCACGAGCGTGGCCCGCAGCCCGAGGTGTCGCGTCGAGCCGCTCGGGAGATCGACGACGAGGTCGACCTCGACGAGCGTGGCGCCAGCGAGTGCGCGTTCGAGCGCGGCCGTGATGCCATCGCGCGACGACTCGCGGATCCGCTGCATCAGATCGGCGACCGTCTTGCCAAGCATGCCGCGGCGAAGCCCGAGCAGCCGCTCGGTGGCCTCGTCGACCTCGAGGCGATCATCATCGACGTACCAGACCAGCGCGCCGGTCTCACCGGCGAGGTGCGCGAGTCCCAAGTCATCGCGGTCCAGACTCCTCCGGTCGCTCATGACGAGCCGCCCTTGCGCATGCCCGGCGTGATCACGCGTGCGCGCGCCATCCGCAGCGTCGCGACCCCGCGCGTCGGCTCGCGCTCCGGCTTGCCAAGCGTCGCGCCGGGATTGGACTCGACGTTGCGCTCGATCCGCGCCATGCGGAGCCAGCCTTGCTGGACCTGGCGCGTGTACGGGACGATCGCGCGGCCGAGGTCGGCAACCGACTGCCAGCGCACGGCCGGATCTTTCTCCAGGCACCTCGCGATCGCACGTTCGAGCCCGGGCGGCACCGCGGCGAGCATCGGCATCGGTGGATCCATCGCGATCCGCAGGCAGAGCTCGGGATACGAATCACCGTCGAACGGGACGAGCCCCTCGATCAGCTCGTAGAGCACCGCGCCGAGCGACCACACGTCACTGCGCGCATCGGCGAGGCGCGCCGCCTTCATCTGCTC
The DNA here is from genome assembly GCA_037720695.1 of Kofleriaceae bacterium. Classification (GTDB taxonomy): domain Bacteria; phylum Myxococcota_A; class Polyangia; order Haliangiales; family Haliangiaceae; genus JABFXX01. The sequence continues at coordinate 48,150 of JBBJLY010000021.1, forward strand.
CGGTGCCATGTAGACCGGCGTCCCCAGCACGGTGTCGTGGCTGGTCAGCCGACCGGCGCTGAGCGGTGCCCGAGAGATCCCGAAGTCGAGCACCTTCAGCATCTGGCTGCCGTCCGGACGTGCCGCAATGAACAGGTTCGACGGCTTGATGTCACGGTGCACGATCCCGAGCGAGTGCGCCTCGGACAGCGCTTCGCAGGCCTGCAGGATGTAGTCGACCGCGAGCTCGGGCATCAGGTGATCCGTCTGCTCGAGCACTCGGCCGAGGTCGATGCCGTCGAGCAGCTCCATCACGATGAACGGCGTGCCGTTGCCGAGCGTCCCGATCTCGCGAAACCGCGCGACGTGCGGGTTCTTGAGTCTCGCCGCTGCGAGCGCTTCGTTGAGGAATCGTTCGCGGATCGCCGACCCCGCTTCGGCCGGCATCACCAGCACCTTGATCGCGACCCGATCTCCCGACGCCAGGTGTGTACCCGAGAACACGACGCCCATCCCGCCCGTCGCGATCTGCGCATCGACCCGGTAGCTCCCCGAGAGAACCGTGTTGATCAGGTACTCCATCCAACTCGCCTCCTCTCCCTAGTACGCCGCAACGTGCGCACTACGTTTCCGTGAGTCTGATCTCCGCTACTCTTCGATCCAGCCGGGGTGCAGGACGCAAGGCTGAAGCTCAGTCCCGAACCTTCTTGCCCTCACCGCGCTTGTAGCGAATCACGGCGTCCCGATCGGTATCGTGCTGGACGTGCGGCGATCAGCCCTTCGGACCGTCCTGGCATATCCGCTGCACCCGAGACAAGATCCAGATGCGGGTGCAGACATTACATGATCAAGCCCGTCGCTGCGTTCAACCGGCAGCGGTCGACGGACTGGTGTGCCGCACCACGGGTCAGGCGGGCTGATTGCGCAAGCTGGTCGTCTTCGCGTCGGTGTTCGCGGGCCTCGCGTGGCTCGAGAGCCGGCGACCCCTGCGCACCCGCACCCAGCCCCGCGCGCGACGAACGCTCGTGAATGGAGCGTTGGCGGCGATCGCTGGAGGCGCCGTTGGCTCGGTCCAGCCCGGGATCATCGCGCGCGCCACCCGCTGGGTCGAGCAAGGTGGCCACGGACTCGTGCCCGCGCTCGCGTTGCCACCCTGGGCGGCGCGCGGTCTGGGCGTGATCCTGCTCGACTACACGCTCTGGCACTGGCACCGGCTGTGTCACGTCCTGCCTCGACTGTGGCGCCTCCATGCCGCGCATCACGCCGATCTCGATCTCGACGCGTCGACGGCGCTCCGGTTCCACTTCGGCGAGCTGCTCGCGTCGGTGCCGATCCGGTTCCTTCAGATCGTCGGGCTCGGGATCGACCGGGCGACGTTGCGAACGTGGGAGACGGCGGTCGTGGTCGCGATCCTGGTTCACCATTCGAACGTGCGGCTCCCCTACTGGCTCGATGGCGCGCTCGGGCACGTGATCATCACGCCGCGGCTGCACGGCATCCATCACGCGGTGCGTCCGTACCGACTCGACCGCAACTTCGGAACCCTGTTGTCGATCTGGGATCGCACGCACGGAACACGCAGCGCGGATCCGGCGCCGGACGAGCTCGCGATCGGGCTCGAGGTGGTGCTCGCATCGGGCCCGCTCGGCTTGCTCGAGACGTTGGCGTTCCCCTTGCGCAGCGCCCCACCTCAATGAGCGAACGCGCACGGACCGGTGTGCGATCATGGCAGCCGCGCGCGGCCCACTGGAACGCCACGGTTTCACGCGCCTCGCGCATCTCCGGCTACTCTCGTTGACCCATGCGCAAGCCATGCGTCGCGATCGTCACCGGAGGCAGCCGCGGGATCGGCAAAGGTGTAGCGCTCGCGCTCGGTGAGGCGGGTGCCACGGTCTATGTCACGGGCAGGACTCGACGCGGCGAAGCGCCGCCGATCGGTGGCACGATCGACGACACGGCGGACGAGGTCACCAGACGTGGTGGTCGCGGCGTCGCGGTCGCCTGCGATCATGCCGACGACGATCAGGTCGCCGCGGTGTTCGAGCGCGTTGACGCCGAGGCTGGGCCGCTCGATCTGCTGGTCAACAACGTGTTCGCGATTCCGGACGGCCCGCTCTACAACGTCGTGTTCTGGGAGCAGCCGCTCGCGACCTGGGACACGCTGATCGACATCGGGCTGCGCTCGCACTACGTGGCCAGCGTGTTCGCCGCGAAGCGAATGGTCGCCGCACGTGCGGGCTTGATCGCGAACATCTCGTCGTTCGGTGCGGCGAGCTATCAGATCAACGTCGCGTACGGGGTTGGCAAGGCCGCGCTCGATCGGCTGACGCGAGACAGCGCGAAGGACCTCGCGCCGTTCGGCGTTGCGGTCGTCAGCTTGTGGCCGGGGATCGTACGCACCGAGCGCGTGCTCGCCGGGGAATTCCCTTACGACACCTCGATCAGCGAGAGCCCCGAGCTCACCGGCCGCGCGATCGTCGCGCTCGCGACTGATCCGGATCGCATGGTGCGCTCCGGCAAGGCGCTCGTCGTCGCGGAGCTCGCCGCCGACTACGGCTTCACCGACATCGACGGCTCGACGCCACCCTCCCTGCGCAAGCAACGCTTTACGACTACTGTGGACCGATGATCGAGCGCGCCCGCAGCCTCGCGACCGAGCTCTCCCCGCATCGGATCTCGCACGCGACCCACCGCCGGCTCGATCCCGACGTCGCCGATGCACTCCGCGCGGACGGCCTCGTCGATTGCCTCGCACCGCGCGAGCTCGGCGCCGCGGAGCTCGCACCGCACGACTACGTCGCCGTGCTCGAGGCGCTCGCGACGGGCGATCCGGCGGCCGCGTGGGTCACGATGACCGCGTCGACCTCGAGCGTGCTCGCCGTCTACCTGCCACGCGACACCGCACGCGCGATGTGGGCCGAGCGCCCGTTCCTCGCGGGGGTGTTCGCACCGGGCGGCAAGCTGGTGGGCGATCGGCTGACCGGGCGGTGGTCGTATGCCTCCGGCTGCCAGCACGCTGACTGGTTCGTGATGGGCGCGCTCGTCGAGCGCGATGGCAAGCCGCGGCATGTGGTGTGTGCGGTCCTGGCGCGCGACGTCCAGATCATCGATACCTGGAACCCGCTCGGGCTGCATGGCACGGGTAGTCACGACGTGACGATCGACGCCGCGGTGCCGGCGTCCCATGTCACCTCCGTGTTCGAGCGCGCACCGTGGAGTGAGGCGCCGCTGTACCGGGTCCCGCTGTTCGGCCTGCTCGCGATCGGCATCGCCGCGGTCGGGCTCGGGATCGCGCGCGGCGCGCTCGACGGGCTGGCCGGCGGGTTCCGTGACGCCCCGCCTGCCCTGCTGGCCAGCTACGCGGTCCAGCGCGCACGGCTCGATGCCGCCCGCGCATATCTCGTCGCGACCGCACAGGCGACGGTCGCGACCGCGACCGCCGGTCCGGTGGATGGCCCGAGCCGGGGACAGCTCCGGCTGGCCGCGAGCCACGTCGCGCACGAGTGCGCCGCGATCGCGCGTGCGATTTTTCATGCGACCGGCGGCCCTGCCGTGCATCGTGATCACCCCGCACAGCTGTCACTGCGCGATCTCGAGACCGTGTTGACCCATCGGATGGTCAGCGAGCGCATCCAGGTCGCCGCTGCCCGTGCCGTGCTTGGCATCGGTACGATCGCGCCCGATCTCTAGCAGGATGGCGCGACGCGTCCTAAGATGACGCCGTGCCGAATCCGCAGCTGGGGACGCTCCTGGGCGCGTATCGCGTCGAGGGCACGATCGGCGCGGGCTCGATGGGCGAGGTCTACAAGGGCATCGACACCGGCCTGAACCGGCGGGTCGCGATCAAGATCCTGTCCGAGAAGCATCGCGACAGCCCCGAGCTGCGCGCGCGCTTCGTGCGCGAAGGTCGGGCGGTCGCCGCGATCAGTCATCCAAACGTGGTCCAGGTGTTCGCGACCGGCAGCTTCGACGAGCGGCCGTACATCGCGATGGAGCTGCTCGACGGCACCGACCTCGGCTCCACGGTCGAGAAGCGCGGCCCGCTCGACTCGGTCGCCGCGGCACACGCGGTGCTCGACGCCGCCCAGGGCCTCGCCGCTGCCGCAAAGGCGGGCCTGATCCACCGCGACGTCAAACCCTCGAACCTCGTGCGGCTGTCGGATGGCCGGGTCAAGGTCACCGACTTCGGACTCGCGAAGCCGGTCGATCCAGGCAGCGAGCCCGCGCTGACCGCGATGGGGGTCGTTGTCGGGACGCCGGATTACATCGCGCCCGAGCAGGCGCGCGGCGAGACGATCGACGAGCGCGTCGATATCTACGCGCTCGGCGGCACGCTGTACTTCCTGCTCACCGGCGTCCCGCCGTTCCGCACCGGCAAGCCGGCCGAGGACAAGTATCTGAAGGTCGTCGCGCGACACCTTCGCAACCCACCACCCGACGCCGCGGTCACCAACCCGAGCGTCGATCGCGAGATCGCCGAGCTCGCGAAGGTGATGATGGCGAAGAAGTCCACGGATCGCCCGTCGTACGACGAGCTGATCGCGCGCCTGACGCAGGTCCTCGCGCGGATCGATCCCAACGCGGTGCCGGTGTTGATCGCGTCGCGCGAGCGCTCGCGGCCCAACATCATGCCGCCCGATCGGCCGAGCACACTCGACGACCAGGCCACCCACTCCGATGGCGACCTCGACCCGCCGCCCCGCGGCATCCCCGGCTGGGTGATCGCGGTGTCGTTCCTGTGCCTCGCGCTGTTCGTCGCCGGGCTCGTCGTCTACCTCCGACGCCCCGAGGCTGCCGGCCCCGCCGCCGGGACGCCGCCCATCAGCGATGCCGCCGTGTCAACGGTCGACGGAGCGCCGACGCCCCCGCCCGCCGGCATGCTGCTGGTCAATAAGCCTGACGGCAGGCCGTGGTTCTACGTCGACGCCACACCGGTCACGCTCGGCGCGTTCAAGGCCCAGTTCGCCGACCACGAGCAGACCGGCAAACGGTCCGACACCGTCGTCAGCGTGTCCTACAACCGGGCGCGGTCGTTCGCCGCCGCCCGCAAGCTGCGCCTGCTGACCAGCGCCGAGTGGGATGCAGCAGCCGTCACCCCGCGCTTCATCGTCGCGCCCGGCCTGTTCGAGTGGGTCGACTCGCCCGACGAGACCAGGCGCACCGTCCGCCAGCACGGCAAGACCGCGGTCCGTCCGGACACCAAACACAAGGACGTGACCTTCCGCATGGCCCGGAATCTCGATCTATAGTGCTCGCCGCATGAGCAGTCCGGATCAAGACGTTGACCGTCTCGTCGAGATCATCGCGCGGCGCGTCCAGGACCGGCTCGCCAGCCAGCCCGCCTCCGTGCGGCTCGCGCTGGCCCCGAAGGATCGTGGTGACTGCGTCGATGACGATGCACCCGGCGAGGACTGCGGGAGCTGCGGCGCGTGCGTCGTGCGCCGCCCGTGGTCGGTGCGCGCGGCCGAAGGGGCCGGGGCGATGCGCGTCGGCGCTGCGCTCGGCGTCGGTGCGGTCCCCGCGGATCTCGGCAAGCTGATCGATCACACGTTGCTGAAGCCCGAGGCCACGCGCGACGAAGTCGTCAAGCTGTGCGAGGAGGCGCGCAAGCACCGCTTCGCGTCGGTCTGCGTCAACACGACGTGGGTCGGACTGTGCAAGGCACTGCTCGCCGGCACGGACGTCATGGTGTGCGCGGTCGTCGGGTTTCCGCTCGGCGCGATGTCGCCCTCGGCCAAGGCCTACGAGGCGCGCGAGGCCGTGCGCCAGGGCGCGCGCGAGATCGACATGGTGATCAACATCGGCGCCTTGAAGTCGGGCGACTTCGAGACCGTGTTCGAGGACATCTGCCGGGTCGTCAAGTCCTCCGCACCCGCCGGCGTCAAGGTCATCCTCGAGACCTCGGCGCTCGACACCGAGCAGAAGATCATCGGCTGCACGCTGGCGAAGCTGGCCGGTGCCGCGTTCGTCAAGACGTCGACCGGGTTCGGCAAGGGCGGCGCCACGGTCGAGGACATCGCCCTGATGCGGCGCATCGTCGGCGCCGATCTCGGGGTCAAGGCCTCGGGTGGCGTGCGCACCGCCGAGGACGCGCTGCGCATGGCGCATGCCGGCGCGAACCGGCTCGGCGCCTCGGCCAGTGTCTCCATCGTGACCGGTACGACGGATGGCAAGTCCAAGGGGTACTAGTGCTACCAGTTCAGTCGATCCGCAAGAAGCGTGACGGCGGCGCGCTCGACGACGCCGAGATTCGCGCGTTCATCACCGGGGTCACCAACGGCTCGATCGCGGACTACCAGGCCGCCGCGATGATGATGGCGATCTACTTCCGCGGCCTTGACGACACCGAGCTCGCGAGCTGGGCCGATGCGATGACGCACTCGGGAGACGTGATCGACCTGTCCTCGATCGCGCGCCCCAAGATCGACAAGCACTCGACCGGCGGCGTGGGCGACAAGATCTCGATCCCGCTCGCGCCGGCCGTCGCGGCGTGTGGCGTCGCGGTCCCGATGGTGTCGGGGCGTGGGCTCGGCCACACCGGCGGCACGCTCGACAAGCTCGAGTCGATCCCCGGATTCCGCGTCGATCTGCCGATCGAGAAGTTCCGCGAGCTGGTCGACTCGCTCGGCGTGTGCCTGATCGGCCAGACCGAGCGGATCGCGCCGGCCGACAAGAAGTTGTACGCGCTGCGCGACGTCACCGCGACCGTCGAGTCGCTGCCGTTGATCGCGTCGTCGATCATGTCGAAGAAGCTCGCCGAGGGTATCGACGGCCTGGTACTCGACTGCAAGGTCGGCCGGGCGCGTTCATGAAGACGATCGAGCGTGCGCGCGAGCTGTGCGGGCTGATGCGCGCGATCGCGGAGCGTGCCGGCAAGCGCATCACCTGCGTGCTGACGGACATGGACGCCCCGATCGGCCGCACGATCGGCAACTCGCTCGAGATCCGCGAATCGATCGAGATCCTGCGCGGTGGTGGGCCCGCCGACACGCGCGAGCTGACGCACGTGCTCGGCGCCGAGATGCTCGTGCTCGCCGGGGTGGTCAAGGATCCCGACGCCGGCCGCGCACAGATCCAGAAGGTGCTCGGCGACGGCAGCGCGCTCGAGGTGTTCCGCAAGGTCGTCGAGGCCCAGGGCGGAGACCCGCGGGTGTGTGACTCGCCCGGTAGCGTGTTGCCGAAGCCCAAGCATCGCGTGGAGCTCACCCTGCCCGCGGGCCGCGTCGTCGCGATCGATAGCGAGGCGCTCGGTATCGCGGCGCTGCTGCTCGGCGCCGGCCGCCGCACCAAGGAAGACACGATCGATCCATCGGCCGGGCTCGTGATCGACGCGTACCTCGGCGAGGAGATCGAGGCGGGCGCGCCGCCACAGATCATGCTGCACCACAGCCTCGCGGGGGCGGAAGATGGCCGGGTCGCGGAGGCCCGTGCGATGATCGAAGGCGCCTTCGTGATCGAGCCGCTGGACCGACCCGCTCCTGCCGTGCGTACCTCGCGCATCCTCGAGGTGCTGCGATGACCGATGCGATCCCCGGCAGGCTCTACGACCAGGTGCAAGACGCCGTACAGGCGGTCCGCGAGCGCACCGACTTTGCCCCCAGGGTCGGCCTCATCCTCGGCTCGGGGCTCGGCGGGTACGGAGATGGCCTCGAGCGGGGGACCCCGATCGACTACGCCGACATCCCACACTTTCCGCGCTCGTCGGTGCACGGTCACAAGGGGAGACTCGTGCTCGGCGAGCGCGCCGGCCAGCGCTGCGTCGTGATGCAGGGTCGCGTGCACATGTACGAGGGCCACAGCGCCGCGACCGCCGCATTTCCCGCGCGCGTGCTGATCGCGCTCGGGGTCCAGGTGCTGATCGTGACCAACGCCGCCGGTGGACTCGATCCGAGCTGGCAACCCGGCACGCTGATGCTGATCCGGGATCACCTTGACCTGCTGCGCGATCACGCGCTGCGGGGTCCCAACGACGATCGCCTCGGGCCTCGGTTCCCCGACATGACCCACGCCTACGCGCCGGAGCTGCGCGAGCTGGTGAAGCGCGCGGCTGCGGCCAAGCAGATCGCGCTCGCCGAGGGCATCTATGTCGCGATGCCCGGCCCGACGTACGAGACGCCTGCCGAGGTGCGGATGCTGCAGACGCTCGGCGCGCAGGCGACCGGGATGTCGACCGTGCCCGAGGTCTGCGTCGCGCGGCACATGGGCGCGCGCGTGATCGGCATCTCGTGCATCACCAACCAGGCCGCGGGGATCTCCGGCCATCCGTTGTCGCACCAGGAGGTCACCGAGACCGCGACGCGCGTGCGCGCCACGTTCGAGTCGCTGCTCGATGCCGTGCTCGCCGAGCTCGGCCAGGCCGGAGAAGTCTCGTGACGCTCGAGGACCGTGCCCGGTCGGCGCAGGATCGCGCATACGCCCCGTACTCGAAGTTCAAGGTCGGCGCCGCGCTGCGGATGAGCGGCCAGGAATTCGAGGGCGCGAACGTCGAGAACGCGTCGTACTCGCTGACCATCTGCGCCGAGCGCGCCGCGATCGCGACCGCGGTGGTGGCCGGTGCGCGCGAGCTCGAAGAGGTCGTCGTCTGCACCGATGCCTCGCCACCGTCGTCCCCGTGCGGAGCGTGTCGTCAGGTGCTGGTCGAGTTCGCGCGAGATCCAGCGGCGGTCACCGTGACGGCGGTGAACCCGCAAGGCGAGCGGCGGAGCTGGACGCTCGCGCAGCTGCTGCCGGATAGCTTCTCGAGTCGCGAGCTGCCGTGAGCCGGCGCGGCGAGCTGGTGTTCCGCGGCGGGACGATCCTCACGATCGATCCCGACCACCGCGTGCTCGCCGGGGACGTGGCCTGCGTCGACGGCGCGATCGTCCAGATCGGCGGCGACTACACGCCGAAGACCCGCGACTACGAGATCGTCGACTGCACCGATTGCGTCGTGATGCCCGGCCTCGTCCAGGCTCACGTCCACACCTGCCAGACGCTCGCGCGTGGCCGCGGCGACGATCTCGAGCTGATGGACTGGCTACGCACCGTGGTCTGGCCCTACGAGGCTGCGCTCGATCCCGAGGCGATGACCGCGACGGCCGAGCTCGCGTGCGCGGAGCTGCTGCTCGGCGGCACCACCGCGATCCTCGACATGGGGACCGTGCATCACACAGATCGGATCTTCGACGCCGCGCAGCGGATCGGCATCCGCGCGACGATCGGCAAGGCGATGATGGACGCCGACGATCCGCAGATCCCGCTCGGGCTGCGCGAGTCGACGCAGAGCTCGCTCGACGACTCGCAGCGCCTGATCGAGCGCTGGCATGGCACCGCCGGTGGCCGGTTGCGCTACGCGTACGCGCCGCGGTTCGTGCTGTCGTGCACCGACGAGCTGCTGCGCGAGGTCGGCGAGCGCGCCCGCGCGAGCGACGTCCGGATCCACACCCACGCGAGCGAGAACCTCAGCGAGGTCGCGCTGGTCCGCCAGCGGTTCGGCAAGGACAACATCGTCGTGCTCGGTCCACACACCTGCGTCGCGCACTGCGTGCACCTGAGCTCTCACGAGAAGCAGCTGCTCGCGGCGCGTGGTGCGCACGTCTGTCACTGCCCGTCGTCGAATCTGAAGCTGGCGTCGGGCATCTGCCCGGTCCCGGAATTGATCGCCGCTGGCGTCTCGGTCGCGCTCGGCGCAGACGGCGCGCCATGCAACAACAACCTCGACGGCTTCATCGAGCTGCGGCTCGCCGCGTTGCTGCACAAGCATCGCGCCGGACCGCGCGCGTTGCCGGCACCC
>JBBJLY010000384.1:0-6141 GCA_037720695.1 Kofleriaceae bacterium
AGCTGCCGGATGGATCGCGTGCGCGCACCGTCGAGACCGGCGGCGAGCGCATGCACGTGCTCGAGTGGGGGCCGCCCGACGGCCGGCCCGTGGTGCTCGTGCACGGCAACCCGACGTGGGGCTTTCTGTGGCGCAAGGTCGTCCGCGAGCTCGCCGATAGCGGGCTCCGCTTCGTCGTTCCGGACCTGATCGGGCTCGGGCTGTCGAGCAAGCCCGAGCTCGCCGCGCACTCGATCGAGCACCATGCCGGTTGGTTCGGCGCGATGCTCGACGAGCTCGTGCCGGGTGCGTTCGTGCTGGTGGCGCAGGACTGGGGCGGCCCGATCGGCCTCCACGCCGCGGCGAGCCGGAAGGCGCGCGTGCGCGGGCTCGTGCTCGGCAACACCGCGATCAGCCCGCCAGGTCCGAAGTTCAAGCCGACGCTGTTTCACCGGCTGTCGCAGCTGCCGATCGCGAGCGGCTTGCTGTTTCGCCGGCTCGGCTTTCCGCTCGGCTTGCTGCACCTGTCGCAAGGCGATCGCTCGAGCATTCGCGGTGACGTCGCCCGCGCGTATCGCTGGCCCCTGCGTCGGTACAAGGATCGCGCGGCCCCGCTGGCGCTCGCGCGCATGGTGCCCAACTCCTTGCAGCATCCCTCCGTACCGGCGCTGCGCGAGACCGAGCAAACATTCAGGGAGCTCGCGGTCCCGATCGAGCTGGTGTGGGGGACCGCGGATCCGATCCTCGGCCGCGTCGTCTCGCACCTCGCGCGGCTGCGTCCCGATGCGACCGTGACGCGGACGCCGGCCGGGCACTTCCTGCAGGAGGAGGTGCCGGTTTCGCTGGCCGATGCGATCCGTCGCGTGGTCGGCCGTGCGGACTTCTCGTGATGAAGACGACGTTCACGGTCGCCGCCGAGGATGAGGGGCTGCGGCTCGACCAGGTGATCCCGCGCCACGTCGACGGGCTGTCGCGTCGCAAGGCGCGCGGCGTGATCGATCTCGGCGGCGTGTTCGTCAACCGCTCGCGCGTCAAGGTGGCTGGCCGGCTCGTGCAACCCGGACAGGTGATCGAGGTCAACGTCGGGTCGCTCGATCGCGCGACCGCGCCGCCGCCCCGCCGCATCGGATCGTCCATCTCGACGATCACGTGATCGTCGTCGACAAGCCAGCCGGCCTGGTCACCGCGCCGACGCCGGAGAGCGATCGTGGGGACCTGCTCGATCGCCTGCAACGTGAGTACGGCGAGGTCTACCTCGTGCACCGGATCGACCTGCCGACCAGCGGACTGCTCGTGTTCGGCCGCACGCGCGACGCCAACAAGCAGCTCGGCGACGCGTTCGTCCGCCACGATATCGATCGCCTGTATCACGCGGTCGCGATCGGCGAGGTCACCGCGCAGACGATCGATCGCCCGATCGAGGGCACGCGCGCCGTCACCCACGTCGAGCCGCTCGAGCAGTTCGCGCAGGCGACGCTGTGCGCGGTCCGGCTCGAGACCGGGCGGACGCACCAGATCCGGATCCATCTCGCCGGGCTCGGCCACCCGATCGCCGGCGATCCGCAGCACGGCGGCGAGACCAGTCGCACATTCGTACCGCGGCCGCCGCGCCTGGCGCTCCACGCGGCGGTGCTCGGGTTCACGCATCCCGCGACCGCCGAGCGGCTGCGCTTCGAGACGCCGATGCCCGGCGAGCTGGCAGCCTGGGTCGCGCGTCTGCGCTGACTCAGTGCGGCTGCTTGGTCGTGCTCGGCTCATCGCCCGGCGGGCTCATCAGGCCGAGCTTCGAGAGCAGCGCCAGGCCGTTGCGGAACCGCGTCAGCTTCACGATCTTGCCGTCCGCCACCTCGATCACCTCTGCGAGACCGAAATTGAGCTTGGTGTCGGTCGCGGGGAGCCCGTCGAACCGGCCGGTGTGCGTGCCGGTGAACGCGCCGGTCTGGATCACGTGATCGCCGACGGCGAGCGTCTCGACCGCGAGCTTGCCGTCGGGAAACGCCGTGTGGAAGCTGGTGTGGCTCGCCGCGATCGCTGGCTTGCCCCGGGTATCCGTGGCGTTCGCCTGGTCGGCTTCGACCGCGGTGTCCGCGAAGCCGGCGAGCTGGTCCGTCACCTTGTGGGCGTTGAAGCCCACGTTCATCTTCTTCACGATCTCGAGGTTGGCCCGCTCCTTTGGATCGCCAGCGGCCACGACGATGATCGGTGCCCCGGCGCCCTGCGCGAGCTTCCGGCTCGCCGAGCCTTTCGGCAGCGCCCCGATCTGGCCGAGCAGCGTCGCGGGATCGCCGAACCACCACTCCTCGGTCGCTTTGTCGAGCTCGTTCACCGCGAGCTTGTGAAAGAACAGGATACCGATCCGCTTCTTCGTCGGTGCGATCTCGCCGAGCGCCGTCTTCATCGCGCCGTCGTGCGTACCGGTCATCAGCCCGACCGCGAGCAGGGTGCGGCCGTGAACGAACACGTGCTGGGGCGCGAGCCGGAGGTCTGAGAACGCCGCGCGCATCGCGGTGAACTGGGCGATCACGGCGTCCGCACCTTTGACCTCGAGGTCGTCGACCGGGTGGCCGAGGAAATCAGCGGTGATGCAGCGGGTCTTGTAGTCCTCGAGCTTGCCGGTCGATAGCAGCTCGTTACACGCGAGATACGCCGCGGCGAGCTGCTTGCCGGCGAGAGGGACGTGCACCGGGACCGACGCCGCGGAACCTGAACCGCTCGCGGTCTCGACGGGTGGTGCCTGCTTCCGCTTGTTCTCGCACCCGAGCGCCCCGAGACCACACACCAGCACGAGTACCATCCACGTCGTCATGCACGCGAGCCTACTTCGAACGTCCACGCCTTGACGACGGCGGATCGCACCGACAGCTCGTCGAACAGCCCGGTCATCACCGGCAGCGCCGACATCCGGTGCCATGCCTCGAGCGAAGGCGCGGTGATCACGATCGAGAGATCCCAGCGCGCCGCGCTGTCGTCCGCCGGGATCCCGACCACGGCATCGGCACCCGCGGACACGAGCTGGGCGCGGAGCATGTGGGCGAGCTCGCCGCGTGTCTCGACCTCGTGGTCGAGCAGCTTCACGAAGCAGAACCGCTGGATCACGGCTCGATGGTAGCCAGCAAGTAGGTCGGTGCAACCGGCGCCGCCGGATCCCAGCGCGAGATTTCGGCGAGCAGCGCGGTCGCGATGCCGGCGGCCTGCGCGCCGGCGATGTCGGTCTCGAGGGTGTCGCCGACCATCACCAGGCGGTCGCGTGGGATCCCGAGCCGCGCGGCAGCCGCCTCGAACAGGTGGGGCGCTGGCTTGCCGAGGCGGTCGAACACCAGCGCCTCGCCTGGAAACCGGCGGGCGAGGGCTGCCTCGACGAGCAGCGCCATCGCGCCCGCGGTGAAGCCGAGCTCGCCGCCGCCCTTGGGGTACACGAGGTCGGGGTTCGGCAGCACCAGCGCGGGTCGCCGGCCTTGCTCGACCGCCCGGATCACACCGGACAGCGCGCGCTCGATCCCTTCGAGGAATGGCGTCCCCGAGTCGTCACAGATCGCGACCGCGTCGAGCGCGAGGTCGGGCACGAGCTCGATCGGCACACCGCCACCTTCGCGGACAAAGGCGTACGAGTCCGGGGTCCCGAGCACCAGCGTGCGTGCCCCGGCGAGCCCGCGGTCGCGAAAGTACGCGGGCAGCAGGCTGCCCGACGTCACGAACCGCTCCGGCGCGATCTCGATCCCGTAGCCGGCGAACCGCCGGGCGTAGGTGACGGGCGAGCGCGAGGCATCGTTGGTCACGATCGCGTACGGCGTGTCGCGTCGCGCGAGCTCGCGGAACAGCGCGGCCGTGTGGGGTAACACGCCGCGCGCATCGACCAGCACGCCGTAGGCATCGAGCAAGATGCCGTCGTGGTGGTCGAGCAGGGCAGAGACGCTCGTCGGCCGGGGCTCCATCCATGGAGCATCTGCGATGTCGCACGGCGGTGCTATATGACGGCCATGCGTCCGTACCTGGAACTGCTGCGGAACGTGCTCGACCACGGCGAGCGCCGCACCGATCGTACGGGCACGGGGACGATCTCGCTGTTCGGGGCGCAGACCCGGTACGACCTGCGGGACGGCTTCCCGCTCGTCACCACCAAGAAGGTGCTGTTTCCGGCGGTCGTGCGCGAGCTGCTGTGGTTCCTCCGCGGCGCCACCAACATCAACGACGGGCTCGCCGAGCACACGCCAATCTGGAATGCGTGGGCGGACGAGCACGGCGAGCTCGGGCCGATCTACGGCTACCAGTGGCGGAACTGGGGCGGCACGGGCATCGATCAGATCTCGGACGCGATCAGCACCATCAAGCAAAATCCCAGCTCGCGCCGGATCATCGTCAGCGCGTGGAACGTCGCGGACCTGCCGCAGATGAAGCTGCCGCCGTGCCACGCGTTGTTCCAGTTCTACGTCCACGAACGCTGGCTCGATTGCCAGCTCTATCAGCGCTCGGCGGATCTCGCGCTCGGCGTGCCGTTCAACATCGCCAGCTACGCGCTGTTGATGGCGATGATCGCGCAGGAGTGCCAGCTCGAGCCCCGGCACTTCGTGCACACGCTCGGGGACGCACACATCTATCTCAACCACGTCGAGGGTGTGAAGACGCAGCTCGCGCGAGATCCGCTGCCGCTACCCAGGCTCGTGCTGGCCAGCAAGCCGGTGCTGGAGCTGACGTTCGAGGACATCTCGCTCGAGGGCTACCAGCACCACGCGTTCATCAAGTTCCCGATCGCGGTTTGAGCGCGCGGTACACCAGGTAGCCCAGCAGCCCGACCGAGCCGAGGAATGCGGTCGCGATCACGAACGGCCACCGCGGGATCCCGCGCTTGCGCGCATCGGCCGACAGCCACGCCAGGCCAAACGAGCACGCGAGCACGAGGTCGATCAGCAGCTGCATCGCCCACGGCTCGCGGCCAGCGAGGGTGAGGAAGCCGAAGTAGCCGTGGCCCGCGACCACCCACAGCGAGTAGCCGGTGAACGCGACCAGCACGGCCGCGGCAAGGACACCCTGGGTGCGGACGCGAGATGAGCCAGCGGCGAGGGACGAATCGATCGTTGGTGCGAGGTTCATACGTCATGGGTATCGCCGCGCGTGCGGCCCGGCCATTACCTCGGAGGTAAGGACGGCTCGGCATGCGCGGGGTACCGTCGAAGCGATGCAGACCACGACCGAGACCTTTGGACCGCAGCTGCGGGCGTGGCGGCTGGCGCGCCGGGTCAGCCAGGAGCAGCTGGCGGCGCGGGCGGGCGTGTCGGCGCGACACCTGAGCTTCGTCGAGAACGGCCGCTCGCAGCCGAGTCGCGAGATCGTGCTCGCGCTCGCCGGCGCGCTCGATGTCCCGCTGCGCGAGCGCAACACACTGCTCACCGCCGCAGGATTTGCCGCGGCGTATCGCGCGTCGCCGCTCGATGGTGACGAGCTCGCGCACCTGCGGCGGGCGGTCGATCACATCCTGCGCCAGCAAGAACCGTACGGGGCGGTCGTCGTCGACGGTCACTGGAACTTGCTGCGGATGAACCAGGGCGCGACCCGACTGTTCGCGCGGTTTCCACCGACCACTGCGGCCGGGCTCGCGGCGTCACGCAACCTCGTGCTCGGCACGCTGCATCCCGAGGGGCTGCGCCCGCACCTGGTCAACTGGGAGGAGGTCGCCGGTCACCTGGTCGCGCGTCTGCATCGCGAGGTCGCCGCGCATCCGACCGACGATGCGCTCGCGCGGCTGCTGACCAGCGCACTCGCTCAGCCGGGCGTTCCCACCGAGTGGCGGGTCCCGTCCCCGGGGCGCTCGGCGGCGCCGTTCCTCGCGGTCCACCTGCGATCCGGCACGCTCGAGCTGCGGCTGTTCACGATGCTGACGTCGATCGGGACGCCGCTCGACGTCACGGCGGAAGAGCTCCACATCGAGAGCTACTTCCCCGCCGATGACGCGTCCGAGGCCGTGCTGCGCGCGCTGACCTAACGGCGGTGCAAGCGCTCGATGTGATACGAGACGCCGTTGTCCTCGCCGTCGTGCTCGCCGTCCCACACGTCGCGGATGAAGCCACGCGCGTCGAGATCCGGCCTCCGGATGTCGCAGTCGAAGCGGCCCTCGACGCGCGTCAGGTAGACCGAGCGCAGGCCGGCATTCTCGAGCGCCGTCTGGAA
>JBBJLY010000385.1:0-6130 GCA_037720695.1 Kofleriaceae bacterium
TTCGCGTCGTGCTCGCTCTGCGCGAGCTCCCGGCACAGCTTGCGACGGAGCTTCTCGAGATCAGACATGCGCGCAGTGAATGCAGCGGACGTGCCTGGTACGCACCCTGTAAACCGCCGCGCCATGGCGGTCACCGTCTGTGGTCGGTCGTGTTCGATCAGCTGGGCCAAGTCGCGCTCGTTTGCATCTCGTGACGAGATCATCCGCGCGTGCGCGCGCGGGCTGCTGCGCAAGCGCGATCGATCTTGATGGACTCGAGACGAAGCTCGCCCCTGATTCACACGCGCGCGAGCTCGCGCTGCGCATGGATGTTGCTCGGCGGAGTCCTGGGCCAGCCGGTCGACACCCACGCGGGGTCGTCGACCACGCGATACAACAGCTTTCGAATAACCATCAACCAACATCTGAGTAAGGCTTCCAATGGAAACGATCGAGAACATCGCCGACAAAGGTGAAGAGCAACAACGGAACTGAAGGCAACGTGACCAAGAAGATCGAGCAGGTGACCGCGGCCGCGCCGTCTGTCGCCTGGCTGCTAATCGTCGGCGGCGCAATGGCCGGGTCGATCACGCTCAAGCTGATGGGACGCGACAAGACGGCGAACTTTGTCGGCCAGGGGTCCCCACGATCCTGATGCTGGGGCTCTACAACAAGATCGTGAAGGTCATGGGGAGCGATCGCGACTCGCAGGGCTCGGCATCGCGCTCGTACTGACGAACCACGCGACACACAAAAACGGCGGCTCGTGGAGCCGCCGTCTCGCGTTTCGGAGCTGACGCGATCTGCTAGTGGCCGCGCATCACGCTGAAGCCATGTTCGACCTCGGTATCCTCGTGATCCCGTTTTTCGACCCACTCTGCGAGGATCAGGAGCGCGATCGGATTGCTGTGGCGAAGCCCGTAACCGTCGCTGGCGGTGCGCTCGCGATCGAATGCGGAATGTTCTTCGTACATCCGGTCCATTACTGCATCGCTTGGGCCGCGCTAAGTGCGCGTGGCGTGGTGCCAGCCACGCGCGTCGACGTCGCAGTGATGCGCACAGGTCACGATCGCCGTACCGGTCGGGTCCAGTGCTCCACGTGCCGCAACACCTGCCCGGGCGCCAGCGTCGCGATCGGGCTCATCGTCTCGAGCTCGACCATGAACCGCTTCGGACCGAGATAGATCGCGACGTTGGTGGCGCACGGGTAACGACCCGCGAGGAGCGTCGCCGATTTCACGAAGCCGCCCCGCTCCGGATCCCGCATCTCGAGCTGGCCGCGCGGCGCGAACAGCATTCGTTTCGCTTCCTCGCCACGCGGTGTGATCTCGAGCGCCTGCTCGGTGAGACTGAACTGCGGATCGACGAGCCGCGACGTGTGCGTCCCGCCCCAGCGCCGCGGGATCACCATCGTGAGGACATCCCACGCGGGCGCGCCGCCATCGAGCGGGATGCGGTAGCGCGTGTCGCGTCCTGGCAACGTGCAGGTCAAGGCCCACGCGCCGCCCGACCACAGCATGTCGCTCGCGTTGCGAATGCGATGCTCCACGGTCCACGCGTCGCCACGGACGCGGATCGCGAGGGACTTCTCGAGGCGCGCAGGATCGGGCGGCGCGGTGATCACGCAGCCATCGCGCTGCCGGCGCACGCGGCACGCTGCGTTGTCAGGCGCGTAGGTCTCTTCCGCTTCATCCGCATCCGGGCGAGTCACCCAGAGTCGGTGTCCGCCGCGAAGCGCCCACTCACCTCGCGTGTGGCTGCCGTCGTGATCCCAGAACAACAGGTTTTCGCCGCGGGCCGCACCAAACCACGCGATCCGTGGACCGACCGCGTGAACGATGACCATGCGGGTGCCGCGTTCGACGATCTCGATCGCTGAATAACCCGCATGCTGACAGTCGCGAATCATCGACGAACTCTATACGGGCACGCGCGACCCAACACGGCGGTGACCGGTCCTGACTACGCGCGAACGATCGCGCGCGACCAAGGCGGGAGCTCGCGGGTCGAGATTCCCGGATTCGACGCCAGCAGGACATCGCTCACGGGTGGCGGGATCGGCCGCCATCGATGCTGAACGCACTGGCGCAGGGCGTGCTTCGCCTCCACCCCATGAGGGCCAGCTCCGAACCGTGGAACCGAGCGGCGGTCATCCAGGGCGCGTTTTACGTCGCGAGCGGCCTGTGGCCGATCCTGCACTACCGTAGCTTCGAGGCGGTCACTGGCCCGAAGGTCGACCGCTGGCTGGTCAAGACCGTCGCGGGCCTGATCACCGCGGTCGGGGTGTCCCTGCTCGCGGGGCGGCGCGAACGGCCGCGCGCGCGGCGAGTGCTCGGGGTGGGTAGCGCATCGTCCTCGGGATCTCGGACCTGATCTACGTCGGCCGCGGCCGGATCTCTCGGGTCTACCTAACCGACGCGCTCGCGGAGATGGCGATCGTGGCGCTCTGGACACGGGGGAACTGAGCCGGGCGCTCCAGCGCATGTGGTACCGTCTACGCGGATGCCGGTCGACGACCTGCGCTCGGGAACCTGGGTCACTTATATTGGTGGACGCGCGTCGTCAGCCCGCCTTCGGCGGTGCCGTGTCGAGGTCACGCAGGGGCCAGACGCGGGCCTGATTCGCGACATCGAGGCCTCGGTCATCCGGATCGGCGCCCGGCGCGGCAACGATGTCCAGTTGACTGATTCGAAGGTGTCGGGGCTGCACTGCGAGATTCGACTCGATGATCGCGGCTATCGGCTGCGCGACCTCGACTCGACGAACGGCACGTACGTCTCGCAGCTGCGGATCAACGACGTGTACATCTCCCCCGGTGCGCTGATCGCGCTCGGCTCGACGCGGATGAAGTTCGACCCGCTCGGGGACTCGGTCGAGATCGAGCTGTCGGACACCGACCGGTTCGGCGGCATGATCGGCCGCTCGGTGAAGATGCGCGAGATGTTCGCGCGGCTCGAGAAGCTGGCGCGCTCCGACACCACCGTGCTGGTCACGGGGGAGACCGGCGTGGGGAAGGAGCTGGTCGCCGAGGCGCTGCACGAACATTCGCCGCGCGAGAAGGGGCCGTTCGTCGTCCTCGACTGCGGCTCGATCCCGCCCAATTTGATCGAGAGCGAGCTGTTCGGCCACGAGCGCGGCGCGTTCACCGGCGCCACCACGTCGTATGCCGGTGCGTTCGAGCGCGCGCACGGCGGCACCGTGTTCCTCGACGAGATCGGGGAGCTGCCGCTCGCGATGCAGCCCAAGCTTCTCCGGGTGCTCGAGCGCAAGGAGGTCCGCCGGGTCGGCGGGACCAAGACGCTCGAGGTCGACCTGCGAGTGGTCGCGGCCACCAATCGGGACCTCGGGGTCGAGGTCAACCGCGGTCGATTCCGGGAGGACCTGTACTACCGGCTCGCCGTCGCGCGCGTTCACGTGCCGCCGCTGCGAGATCGCAAGGACGACCTGCCGCTGCTGATCGAGCACATCCTGACCATCACGCCGGGTGGCGAGACCGCGTCGATCGCGCAGGAGACGATCGACCTGATGATGAAGCACGACTGGCCCGGCAACGTGCGCGAGCTCCGCAACGTGATCGAGCGCGCCGTGCTGCTGGCCGAGGCTCCCGACAGCGAGGACTCGCTCCGCCGCGGCCCGGCATCGCCGACCACCCGGTCCGAACCTTCGATCACGGTCACGCCGTCCCAGACCGCCACCTCGGCCGAGGCGTCAATGACGGTCCCGGTGGACGTCGGCGTGCCGTTCAAGCAGGCGAAGCAGAACGTGATCAGCGAGTTCGAGAAGCGTTACATCTCGCGGCTGCTCGCCCAGCACGACGGCAACATCTCGGCCGCCGCACGCGCCGCCGGGATCGATCGGATGTCGATCCACAAGATGCTACACCGGCTTGGTCTGGCCAATCCCGGCAGGGAGTAACCGGTTCGCGGGTCCTTGCATCCATGGATTAACGTGACTAAGTCCGCGGGCGTGCCCCCACCCACCGTGCTGCTCGTCGAAGACGATCGCGCGATGCGGCGGTTCTTGTGGGAGGCACTGTGCGGTCAACAGTTCCGCGTGCTGGAGGCGACCACGTGCGCCCAGGCGGACGCTCATCTGGCTAAGGGAATCCCGCAGCTCGTGCTCCTCGATCTCGGGATGCCCGACGGGGACGGCATGGAGATCCTGGCCGCGGTCCGGCGGCGATCACGCGTGCCGGTCATCGTGATCTCCGGGCGCGAGCAAGAGAGCCAGAAGGTCGCGGCGCTCGACGCCGGCGCCAACGACTACGTCACCAAACCCTTTGGGGTCGGCGAGCTGCTCGCGCGCATCCGGGTCGCCCAGCGGCACGCGAGCGAGGCGGTCGTCAGCGAACACGAGATCATTCGATCCGGCCCGTTCGAGATCGACCCGCCGCGGCACGAGGCCCGCCTCGATGGGCTGCGACTGCAGCTGACACCGATCGAGTTCAAGCTCCTCGGTCACTTCGCGCGCAACGCGGGACGCGTGCTCACGCACCGTCAGTTGCTGCACGCGGTATGGGGCGAGGGTGCCGGCCAGGAGACGCATTACCTGCGGGTGCACGTGTCTGCATTGCGCCGCAAGATCGAGCGCGACCCGGGACGGCCGCGCTGGCTGCTGACCGAGCAGGGTATTGGATATCGCATGCGAGACGCTTGAGTCTCGTGCCCATGCTGCACACCGCGCGCTAACGCACGTCAGAACGTAAACCCGTTTTGATGGCTTCTTGATCTCGTTCACGCTCTCCTATGAGGCCTATGGTCGCGAGCTCGTCGAGCCCCAACGCACATCCAGAGATCGCCGTACGGAGCGAAGAGCGCCACGTGCGTCGTGTGCACGAGCAGCTTCGCGATCGCGTGCTGTCGACCGCAGCCCACCAGCTGCGCGGTCCGCTGTCCGTGATCACCGGGATGGCCTCGGTGCTGCGCGCGACCGAGCGCGGACGAGCCCAGGCGGGGCTCGACACGATCGCGGTCGAGGCAGCGCGGCTGACACGCATGCTGGAGAACCTGTTCGCGGTGATGCGGTTCTCGCCAGACAGCAAGCTCCATCGCGAGTGGGTGCTGGTCGAGGATGTGCTCGGAACCGCGCTGGCGCGGATCGAGGATGACCTTGCCGCGCACCCGGTGATGCTCGCGATCGGCGCGGACGTGATCGCGCATGCCGATCCAGTGCTGCTCGAGCTCCTGCTCGTAAACTTGATCGACAATGCCGCGCGCCACACGCCCGCCGGCATGGGGATCGACGTGTCCGCGCGACGCGAGGGCACGGTGACGGTGATCGAGATCGCAGATCGCGGTCCCGGCATTCCGAGCGCCGCATTCGACCGCCCGGCCGGATTCTCGCGCGGGCTCGGGCTCGACGTCTGTCGCGGGATCGTGGACGGACACGGAGGCGCGGTCGTCGCGTGGACGCGGGATGGGGGCGGAAGCGTCGTGCTCGTCACCCTGCCAGATGGCGCGCCAGTACCAATCGACTTGACCCAGTCACTCGGGGGGACGTGATGGAAGCATTCGACACGAATCCAGCAATCGAGACCGTGCTCGTCGTCGAGGACGAGCGTCGCATGCGTCACTTTCTGTGGGAGGCGCTCAACGAACAGGGGTTTCGGGTCGCCGAGGCCGTCACGCTCGCCCAGGCCGAACGCATGGCAGCGGAGAAGCGGCCGGTCGCGATCCTGCTGGATCTCATGCTGCCCGACGGTGATGGGATCGATCTGTTGCGCCGGCTGCGGGAGCGCTCGCGTACGCCCGTGATCGTGCTCTCGGGTCGAGACCAGGAGCAGGACAAGGTCACCGCGCTCGACGCGGGTGCGGTCGACTACCTGACCAAACCCTTCGGCGTCAACGAGCTGATGGCGCGCCTGCGCGTCGCGCTCCGCCACGCGCGCGAGCTTCCGCCCGAAGGCGCGATCTTACGGGTCGGGCCGATGATGATCGATCTGGATCGGCGCGAGGTCACCGTCGACGGCGTCCAGGTTCACCTGACGCCGATCGAGCTCGAGCTGTTGACCGTGCTGGCCCGCCAGGCCGGCCGGGTCGTCACCCACGACCAGTTGCTCGCCGAGATCTGGGGAGCCGACGCAGCAGCCAAGACGCACTACCTGCGAGTCCACATGATGGCGCTGCGTCGCAAGCTCGAGGCGCAGCCCGCC
>JBBJLY010000386.1:0-6126 GCA_037720695.1 Kofleriaceae bacterium
TCTGCAGGTGCAGGCGACCCTCGTCACCCTGCAGCGGCGCGTCACCGGCGGGATGACAGTTCTGGCACCGCGGATGCTGGAGCACCGCACGCACGGTCTCGAACGCGACGAGGCCAGCCTCACGATTACCCTGCTTCGGGGTCGAGGAAGTGGAGCTGCAGGCAGCAGCGAACAGGACGAGCGAGACAAGTTTCATGGCACCTCGAGGCGAAGCGGGAGGCTGCGCAACCGCTGCTTGGTCGCGGCGAACACCGCGTTGGCGACGGCGGGTGCGATCGGTGCCGTCGCTGGCTCGCCGATGCCACCCATCTTCGCGCCGCTCTGGATCACGTGGACCGCGATCTTCGGCATCTGGTTCATCCGCAGGATCGGATAGTCGTGGAAGTTGCTCTCTCGCACCGCGCCACCCTCGAGCGTCAGCTTGCCGTAGAGCGCCGCGGTCAGGCCAAAGGCGACGCTGCCCTGGACCTGCGCCTCGACGCCGAGTGGGTTGACCGCGGTGCCGCAATCGACCGCACAGGTCACCGCGTGGACCGTGATCTTGCCGTCCTCGACGGAGACCTCGGCGCACTCGGCCACGATGCTACCGAACGACTCGTGCACTGCGAGCCCGCGGCCGCGACCGGCCGGTACCGGCGTGCCCCAGCCCGCCTTCTCGGCGGCGAGCGAGAGCACCGCCGCGTGACGCGGCTTGCCCTTCAGGAGCGCGAGGCGAAACGCGAGCGGATCCTTGCCAGCCGCGTGGGCGAGCTCGTCGATCATGCTCTCCATCGCGAACGCGGTGTGCGTATTGCCGACCGAGCGCCACCACAGCACGGTGATCGGCGTCTTGGGCGAGTGTAGTGACACGCGCTTCCACTTCGCGTGCTCGAGGTACGGCGACTCGGCGAGTCCCTCGACCGAGGTCTCGTCGACGCCGTTCTTGACCATGAAGGGCTCGAACGGTGTGCCCGCGATGATCGATTGCCCGGCGACCACGTGATCCCACGCGATCAGCTGGCCTTGGTCGTCGACGGTGGCGCTGATCCGGTGCGCGTATGCCGGCCGGTAGTAGCCCCCGCGGATGTCATCCTCGCGCGTCCACACGACCTTGACCGGGACCTTCGCGGCCTTTGCCACGATCACCGCCTCGGACACGAAGTCCGACGTCGGCGTCGCGCGCCGGCCGAACCCACCGCCGAGGAACGTGGTCTTGATCGAGACCTTGTCGGGCGTGGTGCCGAGCAGCTTCGCGGCGACCATCTGATCGTTGGTCTGGAACTGCGTGCCCGTGAAGATCTCGCAGCGGTCGCCCGTGATGACGACCGTGCAGTTGAGCGGCTCCATCGGCGCGTGGGCGAGGTACGGCACCTCGTAGATCGCCTCGAGCGGCTTGCCGCCCGCAGCCTGCTTGCCAGATTCGCCGACCAGCGTGCCCGGCTTCATCACCAGCGCGCGGAGCTCGGCGGCAAGCGCTTCCGTATTCACGCCACCACCTTCGGGAGTCGACCACTCGACCTTGAGCGCGTCTCGCCCGCGCTTGGCCGCCCAGAAATGCGCGGCGACCACGGCGACACCGGTGGCAGTGCGGACGACCTGCTCGACGCCGGGGACCTTGAGCGCCTCGGCCGCGTCGAACTTCACCAGCTTGCTGCCGAACGCCGGCGGCCGCATCACGACGGCCGTGCGCAGTCCCTTGAACTGGACGTCCATCCCGAACACGGCCGTGCCGTTGATCTTCTCCGGCGTGTCGAGCCGGCGGACTTTTGTCCCGAGCAGCTTCCAGTCCCGGGGTTGCTTGAGCTTCACGCTGGCCGGCGGCGCGAGCTTCATCGCGTCCTCCGCGAGCTGGCCGTACGTCGCGGTCTGCTTTCCGGACGTGACCACGCTGTTGGCGGCGGTGCACTTCGACGGCGCGACCTTCCAGCGTGCGGCGGCCGCGCGGATCAGCATGTCTCTGGCCATCGCACCGGCGGTGCGGTAGCGATCGAACTCGCCGTGCGTGCTGCTCGAGCCGCCGGTCATCTGCATGCCCATCAGCGGATGGCCATAGACCGGCGCCGCGGGTGCATGCTCGACGCGAACCTTGGACCAGTCACACTCGAGCTCCTCGGCGATCAGCATCGCGAGGCCGGTCCAGATGCCCTGCCCCATCTCCGAGTGCGCGATCACGACGGTGACCGAGTCATCGCTGCCGACCCGGACGAACGCGTTCGGTGTCGGCTTGGGCTTCGCGGGTGCTGGCGCGGCGCGCACGACGTTGGGCACGTAGAAGCAGATCGCCAGTCCAGCGGCACTACCGACGAAGAAGTCGCGACGGCTGATCGTCATTTGACACCTCGCTTGAGCCTGGAGGCGAGGTGGATGGCCTCGCGGACGCGCACGTAGGTACCGCAGCGACAGATGTTGCCGGCCATCGCGGCGTCGATGTCACCGTCGGTCGGGTCGGGCTTCTGCTCGAGCAGCGCGACGGCCGTCATGATCTGGCCGGACTGACAGTAGCCGCACTGGACGACGTCCGCCTCGGCCCACGCGCGCTGGACGACGTGCGTCGAGTCGCGTGACAGACCTTCGATCGTCGTCACCTTGCGCGTGCCGACGCTCGCGATCGGGGTAACACACGCGCGCACCGGCTTGCCGTCGAGGTGGACGGTGCACGCTCCACACTGGGCCATGCCGCAGCCATACTTGGTCCCGGTGAGCTCGAGCAGATCGCGGATGACCCACAGCAGTGGCATCTCGCCGTCAGCCTCGACCTCACGCACCGCACCGTTGATGTCGAGTTTCATGAGGCGCCTACGTTCGAACGCTCGCTCCTGGAGGTCAAGACGGTAAAGTGGCTAGGTGAACGAGCTCGAACGCATCGCGCGCGAGGTCGCGACACTGTCGACCGATCATCTGCTGGCGACGGTCGTCCGCGTCGAGGGATCCTCGTACCGTCGACCAGGCGCACGCATGCTGGTCGCCAACGAACGCTGGCTCGCGGGCTGTGTCAGCGGCGGCTGCCTCGAGGGCGATGTCATGTTGCGCGGCGCCCACCGCTGTCGCGATGGCGCGACCGTCGTCACCTACGACTCGACCGCCGAGGAAGGCGCGGCGTGGGGCATTGGCCTTGGCTGCAACGGGATCGTCGAGGTGCTGCTCGAGCACATCCCCGCCGGCGCGACCAACGATGCGATCGCGTTCGCCCGCGCGTGCTTCGCGGCCGAGACCACCGGCGTGCTGGTGACGGTGATCCGCTCGACGCGGCCCGGCACCGCGGTGGGTACGCGGCTCGCGATCGGTCCTGTCTGCGAGCTCGCGACGCCGATCACCGACGCCGTGCTGAACCACGCGCTCGCGCCGATCGCACGCGGGCCCGCGGGCGTCGTGCGGCTCCCCGAGCTCGGGGTCGACGTGCTGGTCGAGACCATCGCGCCGTCACCGCAGCTGTTCGTGCTCGGCAGCGGGCACGACGTCGCACCGATCATCGCGCTCGCGAGCTCGGTCGGGTTTCGCGTCACGGTCGCCGATCTCGCGATCCGCGAACCGTCCCGCCTGGTCGGCGCGCGCGTGGTCTCGACCGGAGGTGACTTCGACAAGGTCGCCGCGCTGATCGATGCTGCCGCCGAGGCGTTCGTCGTGATCATGCATCACCAGGTCGGTGCCGATCGCGACGGCCTCGCGATGGCGCTCGCCTCGCGCGCTCGCTACATCGGGGTGCTCGGGCCCGCGCGCCGCACGCGGGACCTCGGGCTCCCGCTGGACGATCCCCGGCTCCACGCGCCGATCGGCCTCGATGTCGGCGCCGAGACGCCGGAGCAACTCGCGCTCGCGATCGTCGGGCAGCTGATCGCGGTCGGCAAGCGTGCCCGCGGCGGCATGCTACGCGATCGCGCGCGCGCACTGCATGCCGAGGTCGGGACCGCGGTGCTCGCCGCCGGGGCTCGCGCCGGCTCGGCCGGCCCAAGCAGCTGGTCGAGCTCGATGGCGTACCGCTCGTGCGCCGGGTCGCCGCGACGTGTCTCGAGCTGCGGGCCGGGCCGGTGGCGGTCGTGCTCGGGGCCGAGGCACCGGCGATCGCGGGAACGCTCGAGGATCTGCGGGTCGCGAGGGTCATCAACTCGCAGTGGCAAGACGGGATTGCATCGTCGATCCGCGCCGCGGTGGCCTGGGCGCGTACGACCGGCGTGGACGCGTTGCTGATCACGCTCGCCGATCAGCCGCTGCTCGACGTGGGGCATCTCGCGCGCCTGCGCGATACGTGGCTCGCCGGCGCGCCAATCGCCGCGTCGCGGTTCTCGGGCGTGGTCGGCGCACCTGCCGTGTTCGATCGCTCGATGTGGGATGAGCTCGCGCGGCTCGAGGGCGATCAGGGTGCCGGTCGCGTGCTTCGCGAGCGCGAGGTCGCGGAGGTCGAGTGGCCTGGTGGCGCGCTGGATGTCGACACCGATGCTGATGTCGCCGCGTTGATCAGCCGCTGACACCGCGCCTCATCTGACGGCGACCGATCCTGCTGGCCGCGCGACGGCGCTGTCACCTCTGTGGACGGCCGCACGAGTTGCCTCGATCAGGTGTTGCGCGCCCGACCACAGATCTGACAGCGCTGACGCCCCGCGCGAACGCTCCTTCGAAGAGGTTTCTTTGAAACCTGATCAGAGGACGACCGGATGGCGACGACGCTGCGGGCGAACGGTTTCGACGAGCTTCGTTGGAAGCTGATCAGAAATCGATCTTGCGTGTGCGCTCGCGAGCAGCGACCGCTGACGATCCGAAGCTCGGCCGAGCGTCAAGGTCGGGTGTCATATCGATATTGTATATGTCAATGATGAAGGCGGACACTGATGCGTTGGGTGAGAGGATCGCGGTGCACGTGGCGCACATCGAAGCGGCGATGCACCTGCTGCTGTGCGACCTGCGCGAGTTCGATCAGGCCGGCGGGTGGGAACGCCAGGGTGCGCAGAGCTGCGCGCACTGGCTGTCGTGGCGCGTCGGCTGGAGCCTCGGCACGGCCCGCGAGCACGTGCGGGTCGCCAACCGGCTTGCCGAGTTGCCGGAGATCGACGATGCGCTCCGGCGTGGCGAGGTCTCGTATTCCAAGGTCCGCGCGATGACGCGCGTCGCGACCACCGCCAATGAATCGGTCCTGCTGGAGGAGGCACGGCTCACCACCGGCCAGCAGCTGGAGACGATCTGTCGCAAGTACGCCATGGTCCAGCGTCACGGCGCCGAGGCCAATCCCGATGACGACAAGGAGCGCCGGCACGTCACCCGCAGCGACACGTCCGACGGCATGGTCCGCATCGCCGCGGTGCTCCACCCGGAAGAGGCCGCGCTGGTCTGGGCCGCGCTCGAGCGGATCGTGAAGGAGGGACATCGTGGTGCAAGGTCCGGCGTGCAGGGCGCGGACGTTCCCGCGGGAACGTGTGGCGAGCGGCCCTCATCGCTCTGCCGCGAATGCGGTGGTGATACCGCCTCGACCAAGTCCGATGAATTTGCTCCATCCACGCTTATCGGTGATACCAGCGGTGACCGGACTGATCGCGAGGCCCTGACGGCTGCGCACGTTCCCGCGGGAACGTCGTACGAGCGGCCCTCACCGTGCGGTGCGCCGAAGCGAGACCAGCTGGATAGCGACTTCGAAGGCGGGAACGACCCAGATGGCGAGTCCACGGGTCGCGGCATTCCCGCGGGAACGTCCGGAGGTGTCTTGGCCGGCAGGAGGCGCGCCGAACACCTCGGCAGGATGGCGCGGTTCAGTCGAGCGGACGCACTCGTTGCGATGGCGCAGGAGATCCTGCGGGGCGCGCGGCCGGCGCGTTCGCCCACCGAGCTGGTGGTGACGATCGCGGCAGATCGCCTGCAGGCTTGGCGCGAAGGTCACCACGCCACGCCAAACGTGCAGCCAGCAGGCGCGGACGACCTGTCGGACGTCGGGTGCTGCGCGGACGGCACGGCCATTTCAGTGGACGTCGTTCGGCGACTCGCGTGCGATGCCGGCATCGTCGCGATGGTCGAAGGCGAACCCGGGGCGTCGATGTCGGTCGGTCGGAAGACGCGCTCGATTCCAGGTGCGATGAAGCGGGCGCTCCTGCAGCGCGACCACGGATGCAGGTTCCCGGGCTGTAGCAACCGCCTGTTCGTCGAGGGCCATCATGTCGAGCACTG
>JBBJLY010000387.1:0-6121 GCA_037720695.1 Kofleriaceae bacterium
GTCCACGTGTGCGCGGCCTGTCGGCTCCGCGGGGGAGGTACGGCGGCAACGCCGGGCTTACGGGGACAGCTTTTTAGCGCAGCACCTTGCCGTCGGCGTCGAGCACCTTGACGTCGCCGAGCTTGAGCGCGCGCACGCCGGCCTCGATCTTCTTGAGGTCGCCGACGATGACCCAGGTCAGGCTCTCCGGGCGGAGCTTCGCCGTGATCGCGTTGACCTTGGTTGGCGTCAGCGCTTGGATCCGCTGGACCCGCTGGGCAGGCCAGTTGTCGGGGCGACCGAACAGCACGATCTCCGACATCGAGTTGAGCAGCGCGCTGCCGGTCTCGTAGTAGCCGGGAAGCGCGCGGACCTCGAGCGACTGGATCTTCGTGACCTCCGCGGCGGTGGCCGGGGCCTTGCCCTGCGCGAGCTCGGCGATCTCGTTGTGCAGCTCCTTCACCGACTCCGCCGTCTTGTCGATCTGCACCGCGGCGCTCGCCTGCCACGCGCGCTGGCCGATCGCGTCGGCGACGCCCGCGTACGCGCCGTACGCCCAGTGCTTTGACTCGCGGAGGTTCATGTTGAGCCGCGAGCTGAACTCGCCACCGAGCACCGAGCTCGCGATCTCGAGCTCGAGCGCGCTCGCGTCGGTGCTCGACGGGACGATCTGGCCGACGACGATGTTTGCCTGGATCGCGCCGGGCTGATCGACGAGGAACACGCGCGGCCTGGCCGGCTGTGTCGCCATGGGGATCGCGAGATCGGCGTACCGCGTGGCGGGTGGTTTCCACGCCGCGAGCGCCTTCTCGAGCCGCGGCTGAAGATCAGCGAGCGAGATCGCGCCGACAACCAGCAGGGTCGAGGCGTCGGGACGCAGCTTCTGCTTGGCCCATGCCGTCAGGTTGTCGCGCTTGAGCGCCGTGATCGCTGCCTCGTTGCCTCGACCGTTCGGCGTGGTCGCGTACGGATGGGGATCTCCGAACATCAGCGGACGCACGAGGCGCCGGCTCAGCTGTTGCGGGTCCGCCTTCTCCTGCTTGAGCTGGGCGAGCCACTGGGCGCGCACCCGCTCGAGCTCCTTGTCGTCGAACCGGGGCCGCACCAGCATGTCGGCAAACAGCGCGAGCGACAGGTCGAGGTTCTCCGACAGCGCGTTGACATTGATGGTCGCGGTATCGAGCGACGCGCGGGCCTCGATCCGTGCGCCCAGCGCCTCGATCCGCTTGCCGAGCGCCAGGGCATCGAGATCCCCGGCGCCCTCGTCAAGCATCCCCATCGTGAACGCCGCGGTCCCGCGCGCCGTGGGCTTGTCGAGCGCGAAGCCCGCGCCGCGGACCTCGAGCCGGAGCTGGACGATCGGCAGGCCGGGTCGTTCGGCGAGCACGACCTTGAGCCCGTTCGACAGCGTCGCTCGCTGGAGCTTCGGGAACACGAGGTTCGGGTAGCTCGCCGTGACGGGCACGCCCGTGGTGCGATCGACATCGGTCTTGACCACCTTCAGGCGCTTGTCGGGCGCGGCCACCTTGGTCGGCGGCAGGTTGGTGACCGCTGGCGGATCGGTCATCGGCTTGCGCTCGCCGGGGGTGATCACGAGGACATGGTCGCCGCGCGACAGCCAGCGGTTCGCCGTCGCCTTGATGGTCCCGGGGGTCGCCGCTGCCTGGATCCGCAGCGCGTCGCGGAAGCAGGTCGTCTTGCCAACCAGCACGGTGCACTTGGCCAGGATGTCGCTCTTGCCGCCGAAGCCGCCGATCCGTTCGATGCCGCGCAGGAAGTTGGCCTTCAGCACGGTGCGCGCACTGGCGAGCTCGGCGGCGGTGGGTCCGGCGGTCAGCAGCTTGCGGAGCTCCTCGTCGATCGCCTTCTCGACCTTGGTCGCGTCTCCCCCCTGCTTGACGTCCGCCTCGATGACGAACATCGAGCCGAGCTCGGAAGTGTCCAGGCCGACCGCCACCATGTCGACGCTGCGGTCGACGTGCACCAGCCTGCGCTCGAGCCGCGAGGACCTCCCGCCGCCGAGCACGTGCGCGAACAGCTCGAGGTGCTCGACATCCGCGGTCCCGTCCTGCGGCACGTTCCACACCCGGTGCACGCGGGTCTGCGGGACCTGGTCGGTCGCGGTCGCCCGGGTCGTGGTCTTGCGCGGCGCGGGCAGCGGCTTCAGCCGCGGGACCGTCGCCGTCGGTGCGATGTCGCCGAAGTAGCGCGTGACCTTCGCCTTTGCGGTCGCGAGGTCGATGTCGCCGGCCAGCACGAGCACCGCGTTGTTCGGGCCGTACCAGCTCCGGAACCAGTTCTTGACGTCGTCGAGCGTGGCGGAGCTGAGATCGGTCATCGAGCCGATCGTGGTGTGGTGATACGGGTGGCCGTCGGGATAGCTCGCGGCGAGCATGAGCTCGTACGCGCGACCGTACGGCTGGTTCTCGCCCTGCCGCTTCTCGTTCTGGACGACCCCGCGCTGCTCGTCGAGGCCCGCTTGATCGACCGCGCCGAGCAGGTGGCCCATCCGATCGGATTCCATCCATAGCGCCATGTCGAGCGCGGTGGTCGGCACGTTGACGAAGTAGTTGGTGCGATCGGAGTTCGTCGTGCCGTTCTGACCGGTGGCGCCGACCAGCTCGAACGGATCGAAGTACTCACCCTTGTGATTCTCCGAGCGCTGGAACATCAGGTGCTCGAACAGGTGCGCGAACCCGCTGCGGCCGAGCGGCTCGTTCTTCGAGCCGACGTGGTACCAGACGTTGACCGCGACGATCGGCGCCTTGCGATCCGTGTGGACGATCACGCGGAGGCCGTTGGCCAGCGTGAACTCCTGGAACGGGATGTCGATCGCGACGGGGCGCCTGGGCTGCGCGAGCGCGGGCAGCGAGACGGTCGAGAGCACGACGAGCGCGGCGACCACGCTCCGATGAATTGCCAGCATCGAGACCTCCGGGGGAGTGAGCGCTCAGACCCTAGCACCGGAGCGGGCTCGGCGATCGTCAGCGGGCGGGCGCGGCGGCCTCGTCGTCCCACGCGAACCGCCAGCGCACGACGCCGTCAAGGATCCGCACCGCCTGGGCCTTGGTCAGCGCCTCGAATGCGGGGTCCTGGACGAGCAGCGCCCCGATCGCCGAGATCGCCGGCTCGTGGCCGACCACCATCACGCCGGCGTCGTGGGGCAGCGCCCGCACGGCGGCCACCACATCCCGCGGCGAGCCGTCGGGGGCGAGCGCGGGGACCACCTCGACCAGGGCGGCACTGTGGAGGCTCGCGGCGACGAGCTCGGCGGTCTGGAGCGCCCGCACGAGCGGACTGGTCCACACGTGCGTCGGGATGCAGTCGTGCCACCGCATGCGCTCGCCGAGCGCACGGGCCTGGGTGCGACCGAGCGCGGTCAGGTGGCGAGCCGGGTCGCGAAGCTCCAGCGTCTCGTCGACCGCGTCGGCATGGCGGATCAGGAACACCTGCACGTGTCGAGGATAACGTATCGTCCGTCCATGAAGCTCTATGGCACCACGACGTCTCCGTACGTGCGGCGGGTGCGCATCGTCGCGGCCGAGGTCGGCGAGCCGGTCGAGCTCGTCAACACGGCGCCCGAGGCGGGGCAGGCGGCGCTGCAGAAGATCACGCCAATCCGCAAGGTGCCGATCGCGATCGTCGGGGACCGCACGCTGTTCGATTCGCGCGTCATCATCGACTGGCTGGTGACGTTCCACGGCCACGGCGAGCTCGAGCCGTCGCGGGATCGCTGGCGCGACGCGAACATCGTCAACGCGATCGATGCCGCGGTCGACTCGGTGATCCAGGTGTTCTATCTGCGACGCGATGCGATCGAGGCGCCCGCATTCGCCCAGCGCCAGCTCGACCGGGCCGACGCGATCTTTGCGTGGCTCGGCACCCAGCTCGGCCCGGGCGGTGAGTCGTTCGCGCACGGGTTCGGGCTCGCCGAGCTGTCGCTCGTGTGTGCGCTCGACTGGATGGAGTTTCGCCAGGTCTATCCGATCGAGCGCGCGGCGGGGGTCGCCGGCATTCGCGTGGCCTGGAACGAGCGGCCCTCCGTGGTGGCGACCCGGCCTCACGCATGACGGAGCCCATGCGCGGGATCGACGTCGCGCACGCGGCGCAGGTGCTGCGCAGCGGTGGGCTGGTCGCGTTTCCGACCGAGACCGTCTACGGGCTCGGTGCCGACGCCTCGAACGCCGACGCGGTCGCGCGGGTGTTCGCCACCAAGGGCCGGCCGCGTGCGCATCCGCTGATCGTCCACCTCGCCCACGCCGCGCAGCTCGACGACTTCGCGATCGCGATCCCCGAGCCGGCGCGCGCGCTGATCGCGGTCGCGTGGCCAGGACCGCTCACGGTGATCCTGCAGCGCAGCAGGCGGGTCGTCGACGCGGTGACCGGAGGCGCGGCGACGGTTGGCCTGCGCGTGCCGGCACATCCGCTCGCCCACGCGCTGCTGGTCGCCTTCGACGGCGGCATCGCGGCGCCGAGTGCGAACAGGTTCGGCGGCGTCAGCCCGACGACCGCGGATCACGTGGCCAGCGATCTCGGCGGCGACGTCGACTACGTGCTCGACGGTGGCGCGTGCCGCGTCGGGGTCGAATCGACGATCGTGGACTTCTCGCGCGGTCGGCCGGTGCTGCTCCGCCCGGGGGGGCTCGCCCGCGCATCGATCGAGGCGATCGTCGGGCCACTCGCGGTGGCCGATGCCGCGGCGCCTGCCGCGCCGGGGACGCTGGCGAGCCACTACGCGCCGCGCGCGCGCGTGCTCGCGGTCGAGCCGCACGAGGTGCGCGCGGCGGTCGCGGCGACACCGGGTCGGCTCGCGATCCTCGCACCCGCCAGCGCGGTCGCGGCGTGGCCCGAGCTGGCGGCGATCACGCGCGTGCTGCCAGATGACGACGCGGGCATGGCGCACGATCTGTACGCGGCCTTGCGCGATCTCGATGCCGCGGGCGTCGATGTGGTGATCGCCGCGTTGCCTCCCGCGGCGGGGCTAGGCGAAGCTGTCGTCGATCGGTTGCGTCGCGCGGCCGGCCCGAAAGGTCCCTCATGAGCGTACGCGTCGGCATCATCATGGGCTCGCACAGCGACTGGGCCACGATGAAGCACGCGGCGGACATCCTCGCCGAGCTCGGGGTCGGCGCCGAGACCCGGATCGTGTCCGCGCATCGCACGCCGGATCTGCTGTTCGATTATGCGGAGAACGCCGAGAGCCGCGGGCTGTGGGTCATCATTGCTGGCGCCGGCGGTGCGGCGCACCTCCCCGGCATGACCGCGGCGAAGACCCGGCTGCCCGTGCTCGGCGTGCCGGTGCAGAGCAAGGCGCTGTCGGGGCTGGACTCGCTATTGTCGATCGTCCAGATGCCGCGCGGGATCCCGGTCGGGACGCTCGCGATCGGTGAGGCCGGGGCGGTCAACGCCGGTCTGCTCGCCGCAGCGATCGTCGCGTTGCACGATCCGGCGGTGGCCGCGAAGCTCGACGAATACCGGGCCGCGCAGACCAGGCGAGTGCTCGAGGAACAGCTGCCGTGACCGGCGCGCCGCTGTCGCCGGGTGCCACGATCGGTGTGCTCGGTGGCGGTCAGCTCGGCCGGATGATGGCCGTGACCGCGCGCCAGATGGGCTATCGGATCGTCGTGCTCGATCCGAGCCCGCGCTGTCCGACCGCGCAGGTCTCCGACGGGGTCGTGGTCGGCGCGCTCGACGATCTCGAGGCTGCACGTCACCTCGCGCGCCAGGTCGACGTCATCACGCTCGACACCGAGCACGTGCCCGCCGACCTGCTGGCCGATCTCGAGACAATCGTGCCGGTCCGCCCGGGCGCCTCGGTGCTGCGCACGATCCAGGACCGCCTGGTCCAGAAGCAGTTTCTCGACCGGCTCGGGTTGCCCCAGGCGACCTGGTCCGAGCAGCTGGAGGCGATCCCGCGGCCGTCGATCCTGAAGGTCCGGCGCGCCGGCTACGACGGGAAGGGCCAGGTCCGGCTCGAAGCCGACACCGATTTTGCGACCGCGCTCGCGAGGCTGCGGGGCGAGCCCGCGGTCGCCGAGCAGGTGATCAACTTCACGCGCGAGATCTCTGTCGTGCTCGCGCGCGGGCTCGGCGGCGAGATCCAGATCTATCCGATCGCCGAGAACGTCCACCGCCGTCACAT
>JBBJLY010000159.1:0-19680 GCA_037720695.1 Kofleriaceae bacterium
GCCGCGAGCCGGACGAGCCCGAGATCTTCCTCGGAGAACGAGCGATCCTCCCGCCGCGTGATCCGCACGAGCCGCTGGTGGTCGGGCTCCCCGAACGGCAGCACGAGGCGCCCACCGATCGCGAGCTGGTCGAGCAGAGACGGCGGCGGTCGCGGCGCACCGGCGGCCACCGCGATCGCCTCGTAAGGCGCGTTCGGTAGCCAGCCGATCGAGCCGTCGGCGTGGTGAACGTGGACATTCGCGAACCCGAGCAGCGCGAGCCGTGACGCCGCGGTGTGCGCGAGCGAGGCGATCCGCTCGACGGTATCGACCTCGCGGGCGATCGCACCGATGATCGCGGCCGCGTAGCCCGACCCGGTGCCGATCTCGAGCACGCGCTCGCGACCGGTCAGCGCGAGCGCCTGGACCGTCATCGCGACCACATACGGTTGCGAGATCGTCTGGCCGTTGCCGATCGGCAGCGGGCCGTCGTCGTACGCGTGCTCCAACATCGGCGCGTCGACGAACGCCTCCCGCGGGACCCGCGCGAACGCGGCGAGCACCCTGGGATCGACGATGTCGCGCCGACTCAGCTGCTCCGCAACCATCCGCTGTCTACGCGTTTCGTGAATCAACACCGCTGTTCCCATCTTTCCGGGGGTCACCATGGCCACGTCTACGGGTTCTTGCAATCAGGCTTTTCGCTACGCGAGCGCTCGCGCCAGCACGACCCCGAGCAGCCCTGCTGCCGCGCAGCCGACCAACATCAGCGCGACGTAGCCAAAGCCGCGCACCACGTGCCCGTCGAGCATCATCGCCAGCGTCTCGTGATTGAACGCCGAGTAGGTCGTCAGTCCGCCGAGGAAGCCAGCAGTCAGCGCGACCTTCAAGCTGGGTGGGAACGCCGCGATCCGCAGCGCGAGCTCGACCACCAGCGCGATCAGGAACGAGCCCGCGAGGTTCACGATCAACGTCGCGAACGGAAACGGCCGCTGCCCGACCCACAGGTTGACCAGGTAGCGGAGGCCGCAGCCGACCGCGCCGGCACCGCAGACGACGAGGAATCGCCCCACGCTGTGAACCTAGCCTGGATCATCGTGAGAGTTCTTCCGACGCACGAATGATCGAGTCGCCTCTTGGCCTGGGCCCACGAAATGCGGACCATTGTTTCTCTTACGGGTTGTACCTTTGAGCAGCGCAGCACCTTCGGCTCACGACATCATCATGGCGCTCGGCGAGGATCTCCCGGTGGGGATCTGGGTCGCCCGCGCCCCCGATGGCGAGCTGGTCTACGCCAATCGCACGTTCCGGGAGATTATCGGGATGGACGCGCGCGACGACGTCCAGGCGGGCGGCTACACGGGCACCTACGGCCTGTGCACCAAGGCGGGCGAGCCGTATCCCGAGGACCGACTGCCGTTCGTCCGGGCACTGGTCGAGAAGCGGGTCGTGATCGTCGATGACATCGTGATCCGCCGGCGCGACGGGACCGAGGTCGCGGTCCGCGCGTACGGCCAGCCGGTCGGCGATCCGATCACGCACGTGATCATCGCGTTCCACGACATCACCCGCGAAGCCGAGGCCCATGCAGCGCGCGCCGAGAGCGAGGCGCGGCTCCAGCTCGCGCAGCGGCTCGAGACGATCGGCACGCTCGCCGGCGGCATCGCGCACGACTTCAACAACCTGATCCTCGGGGTCAAGCTGATCGCGAGCGAGCTGGCGATCCACGAGCGCGATCCGAGGCGGCGAGGGCAGCTCGCGCTGATCGACGAGATCACCGAGCGCTCGGCGATGCTGACTCGCTCGCTCCTCGGCTTCGCGCGTCGTGGCACGCATCGCGCGTTGCCGGTGGGGCTGAACGATGTGATCGGCGCGATGCGCGAGCTGCTGTCGCGGAGCCTGCCGGGGATCGTGGTCGAATTCGAGCTCGCCGCGAGCGAGCGCGGCACCGTGATCGGGGATCAGTCCCAGCTCGAGCAGGTGCTGATGAACCTGGTCGTCAACGCGCGCGATGCGGTCGGCGCGACCGGCCGGGTCCAGGTGCGAACGCGCGATGTCGAGCTCGCCGCGCTGCCACGCGATGCGATCGGCGCGATCACGCCGGGCCGCCACGTCGTGCTCGAGGTCGCCGACGACGGCCCGGGCATCCCGCCGGAGCTCCGCACCCGCGTGTTCGAGCCGTATTTCTCGACCAAGGGCCAGGGCGCCGATCGCGGCACCGGCCTCGGCCTCGCGACAGTGTTCGGGGTCGCGGAGAGCCACGGCGGCGCGGTCGAGATCGACACCGGGCTCGACGGCCGCGGCACCACGATGCGGGTGTTCCTGCCGCAGGCGACGTTCGAGGCGCCCGCGCCGGTGAAGCTTCCCGAGCCGCCGGTCGAGCGCGCGGCCGGCACGGTGCTGGTCGTCGATGACGATCCGATCGTGCGCGGCGCGGTCGCGACTGCGCTCGAATCGATCGGCTACGCGACGATCGAGGCGGCCGGCGGCCACGAGGCGATCGAGCACGTTCGCTCGACCAGCGAGCTCCACGCGATCCTGCTCGACATGGTGATGCCCGGCATGAGCGGCAAGGACACGTATCTCGCGATGCGCGAGCTGACCAAGGCGCCGGTGGTGCTGATGTCTGGCTACACGCTCTCGGATGACGTCCAGCAGATCCTGGATCTCGGCGTGCGGACGTTCGTCTCGAAGCCGTATTCGGTCGAAGCGCTGGCGTCGATCCTGCGGTTCGACGACTGACGATCAGACCGCGCTGTCGGTCGTCGCGCCACGGACCGTGAGCACCGGGCATGGCGCCGAACGAACCACGGTCTCCGCGACGCTGCCGAGCAACATCCGCGAGACCCCGCGCCGGCCGTGCGTCCCCATCACGATCAGGTCGGCGTGCAGCTCCTTCGCGCACTGGTTGATCACGTCACGGGCGTCACCGGTCCGCAGCAGGGCCTGGCCGATCGTCGCGCGCGACCGCTTGGACGCGGCGAGCGCATCGAGGACGCCCTGGTTGTCGGTGACCATGTCGTCGATCATCGTCGCGGTCACGCCGACGCCGAGCTCGGGGACGCCGAGCGCGGGGACACCGATCACGTTGATGAGATGGATGGTGGCGTCGAGCTTGGCCGCGAGCTCGCACGCGTAGTCGAGCGCCGCTTCGGCGCCTTCGCTCAGATCCGTGGGGACCAGGATGATCTTGGGCAGCATGGGCATCCTCCGTTCTCGACTACTGTTTCACGAACCGCGGCACGGCGGGGCCGTCGAAGTCCGCCGACGGTCGCGCCCGGGACGAAGTGCGCGAAGAGCGCGGGCGCGGGCGCCGGCTGGTCCTGGTAGAACTGCCGTTCGGATGCGCCTGACTCGGAAGTTCATCGCGGCGCTGGTCATCGGGGTCGCGCTGGTCGCGCTGGTCCAGGGCTACCTCGACTACCAGCGCGAGCTCGCGGTGTTCGAGCGCCAGCTGCGCGGCGAGGCCACCGCACTCGGTCGAGCGCTCGGCCGCGGGGTCGCTGACGTCTGGCAGCGAGATGGCGAGCCCGCCGCCCGCCAGTTCCTCGATGTCGCGGCGACCAAGAGCGGCCGGTTGCAGGCGCGCTGGGTGTGGCTCGACTCGAAGGGTCACGACGAGCCGCGGGTCCCGATCCCGATGCCGATGACCGAGGATCAGGTCGTGACCGCGCGCGATCCGAAGCGCCGCCTGCTGCTGACGTACATCCGGGTCGAGGTTCCCGAAGGCCGCGTCGGTGCGGTCGAGATCGCGCAGTCCCTCGAGCAGCTCGACAGCGCGGTCAGCGCCTCGTTGCGGACGCAGGTGATCGGCACGGTGACCGCCGTGGCGTTCGCCGCGGCGCTCGCGCTGCTGCTCGGGGTGGTGTTCATCGGCCGCCCGATCTCCCGCCTCGCGGCGAAGGCGCGCCGCGTCGGCACCGGAGACCTGAGTGGGCCGCTCGAGCTGCGTCAGCGCGACGAGCTCGGCGAGCTCGCGAACGAGATCAACCTGATGTGCGAGCGGCTGGCCGAGGAGCGCGCCGCGCGCGAGCAGGCGACCGAACAGCTGCGGCATGCAGACCGGCTGACCACCGTGGGCAAGCTCGCGTCAGGCCTCGCGCACGAGCTCGGCACGCCGCTCAACGTCGTGCAGGGTCGCGCGAAGCTGATCGTCGATCACGAGGTCGAGGGTGAGGACATCACCAGCTCGGCGCGGATCGTCGTCGAACAGGCCGCGCGGATGACCGCGCTGATCCGCCAGCTGCTCGACTTTGCCCGGCCGCGCGCGCTGCAGAAGGCGGCGGTCAATGCGCCAAACCTCGCGATCCGCGTGTGCGAGCTGGTCGGGATGATCGCGCGCAAGGCCAACGTCACGCTGATCACGCCCGAGCCCGACGACACGCTGCGCGCCGACGCCGATGATGGCCAGCTCACGCAGGTCGTGACCAACCTGGTCGTCAACGCGATCCAGGCCACGCCCGCGGGCGGCACGGTCACGATCCGGATCCGCCGCGCCGAGCAAGTCCCGCCGCCCTACGTTGGCAGCACGGAGCGGATGTGGCTGGCGATCGAAGTGCGCGACACCGGCGCCGGGATCGACGACGCGACCCGTGGCCGGATCTTCGAGCCGTTCTACACGACGAAGGAGGTCGGGGAGGGCACGGGGCTCGGGCTGTCGGTCAGCTGGGGTATCGTGCGCGAGCACGCCGGCTGGATCGATGTCGCCTCGGAACCGGGTACGGGGTCCGCGTTCACGGTATATCTACCGATCTCGAAGTCATGACCACGATCTTCATCGTCGACGACGAGCGCGAGATGGTCGATCTGATCGCGCTCGGGCTCAAGAAGCGCGGCTTCACGGTCGTGCCGTTCGGCAATGGTGCGGATGCGGTCGCGGCGATCGCGCACCACGACGTCGACGTCATCGTCACCGATCTCAACATGAAGGGCATGACCGGCCTCGAGCTGTGCCAGCAGGTCGTCGCCGACCGGCCGGATATCCCGGTGCTGATGCTGACCGCGTTCGGCAGCTTCGAGACCGCGGTCGGCGCGATCCGCGCCGGTGCCTACGACTTCGTGACCAAGCCGGTGGAGATCGAGGCGCTCGCGATCGCGGTCCGTCGCGCCGCCGAGCATCGCTCGTTGCGCGGCGAGGTCAAGCGGCTCCGCGAGGTGGTCGCCAACACGCGGGGCCGCGGCGGGCTGGTCGGTGCGAGCCCGGCGATGCAGCAGGTCTACGAGCTGATCGATCAGGTCAGCGCGACGGATGCGACCGTGTTGCTGACCGGCGAGAGCGGCACCGGCAAGGAGATCGTCGCACATGAGATCCACGAGCGCTCGCGCCGCAACAAGGCGCCGTTCGTCGCGGTCAACTGCGCCGCCGTGCCCGAGCCGCTGCTCGAGGCCGAGCTGTTCGGGCACGCGAAGGGCGCGTTCACCGATGCCAAGAATTCGCGCCAGGGCCTGTTCCTGCAGGCCAACGGCGGCACGCTGTTCCTCGACGAGATCGGCGAGATGGCGCTGTCGCTCCAGCCGAAGCTGCTGCGCGCGCTGCAGGAGCGCAAGGTGCGCCCGGTCGGTGGCGACGCGGAGCTGTCGGTCGATGTCCGCGTGATCGCGGCGACCAACCGCGATCTCGAGGAGATGGTCGAGGACAAGCGGTTTCGCGAGGACCTCTACTACCGGATCCATGTCATCCACATCCCGTTGCCGCCGCTCCGCACCCGCGGCGGCGACATCCTGCTGCTGGCGCAACACATGCTGAAGCACCACGCGACGATCCTTGGCAAGAAGGTCGTCGGCTTCTCACCCGCAGCAGCCGAGCGGATGATGACCTACGACTGGCCGGGCAACGTGCGCGAGCTCGGGAACTGCGTCGAGCGCGCCGTCGCGCTGGCGCACTTCGAGGAGCTGCAGGTCGAGGACCTACCCGACAAGATCCGGACCGCGCGTGCTCACACCATGATGTCGGGGACGGAGCTGACGGAGCTGCTCACGCTCGAAGAGGTCGAGCGTCGGCACGTCCTGCGCGTGCTCGCCGCGTGCGATGGCAACCGCACCGACGCAGCGAAGATGCTGGATCTCGATCGCAAGACGCTTTATCGCAAGCTCTTGCGCTGGAACATCAACGATTAGCGCGAGATGACGGACGGGCCCGAGATCACCGAGGTGCCCGAGGGCTGGATCACCGAGGGACCCGAGATCACCGAGGTGCCCGAGGGCTGGATGACCGAGGGACCCGAGGCGCTGATCACCGAGGTGCCGCTGGTGCCGCCGTTGATGTCGGCGAGCTCGTTGGTGGTGAGGGGGCGGATGGTCTCGCGGGAGAGCTTCAGGGAGCTGGTTGCTTTCTTCATGTCCAATAGAGCCCGCCGGTTCTACTTGTGACGGCAAAATCATCGGGCCCCCTTACCATTTTCACGAGGGGGGTCGGACCGGCCGGCGTTCCAGTCGGTGATAGGCGAGCGAGGCCGCGATCATCAGGGCGCCGACGACCAGGAACGACAGCACCCGGTGGATCGGCGCGGCCCCGGCCAGGTCGTGGAGCACGAGCTTGGCCGCGACCAGGCCGAGCAAGCCGAGCCCGCCGAGGCGCAGGGCCCGGCTCGAGCGCGCGAACCCGATCCCGAGCAGGACCGCCGCGTAGCCCGCCCACGCGATCGAGACCAGTCCGTGGTGGGTGCTGGCCTCGGCGCCGATCACGCCGCCGAGCATGATGATCGCGACCGTCCAGCCCAGGCGCCCGTGCCAGACGTCACCGCGACGGGCCAGGACCTGGCCACCCACGGCGAACGCGGCGACGGTCGCCAGCGCGACCGCAAACCGGGGATTGAGGGCGAGCAGCATCGGCGCGTGGGCATGGCCATAGGCGCCGATCACCAGCAGCCCGCCGATGGACGCGAACCCGGCCGCGGTGGCGAACGCCCACGGCCCGACCCGCCGGGCGACGGCGAGCGCGATCGCGGCACCGGTCACCCACACCGCAGGCGTGAGGTCACCCGCGAGCTCTCGCGATGATGCGCTGGCGAGCTCTATCTGGGTCGAGGCCAGTGCGAGGGTCGCGCCTCCAATCGCGACGGCGACCCGGAGCGAGCGCTCGAACGCGACGATCGCCTGACCCCGCGCGAGCCCACGGTGCAGCGCGGCGAACGCGATCCCGGCGAGGGCCAGCACGATCGCGACGGCATAGGACGCGTTCGCGAACGGCGTGGAGGCGGTCGTCATTTGTGTGGCGTGGTGACCCGCCGCCAGCACGAGCAAGCCAGCGCCGGCAAACCGAAGCACCGGCTGGCGAGACCGGAACCCGAGTCCGAGGACGATCGGCGCCAGCGCGATCCACGCGAGCGTGACGGCGTGGCCGGCCAGCACGAGCGGGACGGAGAGCGTGAACAGCGCGAGCGTGATGCACGACAGCTCGAGCACGATCGCCTTTCGATCGCGCGGCCGGATCGCCAGGCCGGCGGCGTAGGTCGCGGCCATCACCAGCGCCGCTGCGCCGAGGACCTGGCGCTGGTCCACGATCACCGACGCAAACGCGAGCGTGATCGCCGCGCCGGCGGACGCGAGGCCGACCCGGGTCCGCGCCGGCGCGTGCCGCTGCCACGCGCCGTGGAGGAGCGGCGCGAGGAAGACCACGTGCAGCACCGCGAGCCACGCCAGCTCGCCGCGCCAGGTCTCGGCGGTGTGATAGCGGTCGAGCCAGCCGCCGAACAGGATCCAGGTGCCGAGCACGGCGGTCAGCTCGATGGCGCGCCAACCGCGAACCAGCGCGATCGCGAACGCTCCGAGGTCGAGCACGAGCAGGTAGGTGCAGAGCTCGTCGAGCCCGCCGGACCCCGACGACACCACGACCGGCGTCACCAGCCCGCCGACCAGCGCGAGTAGCGCGACGGGCTGCGCATCATGACGGAGCGCGAGGATGCTGCCGGTGACCGTGATCCCGACCATCGTCGCAAAGGCGAGCTCGCGCGCGATCAGCCCGTGCGTCGAGAAGGCGAGGTAGGTCACGACATAGAGCACCCCCAGCCCCGCACCGAACAGGCCCTGCGAGAGCGGTCGCATCTCGGCGCGATGCGCGCGCCAGCCGGCAGTGAGGAGCCCCAGCCCCGCGAGCGCACCGAGGGACAGTCGCGCGACCGGCCCGAGCCAGCCCTCGTCGATCGCGAGCTTCAAGAACAGCGCGGCCGCGATCACGAGGGCCGCGGCACCGAGCCACGTGATCCAGCGCGTCCCGGCGCGGAGCTCGAACGTGCGCCAGAACTCGAGCGGGCTCGGCGGCGCAACCGCGGGTCGCGGCGCGGGTGGCGGCGGGGGTGGTACGAACATGGGTGCGGCGACCGGCGGTGCAGCCGGGGTCGGCCACGCGGCGCGGGGCGCGGACGGCAGGCGCGAGACCGCGAGCTCGCCTTCGAGCACCGCGAGCCGGCGCGACAGCCTCCCGATCTGGAACGCCGCGCGGACGCCGCACGCGCTGCCGATGATGATCGTCGCCGCGACGGTCAGCACAACACGCTCGATCCCCATGCCGGTGTAGCTGTGCAACGGCGGTGCCCCGCACATTCACGCGGTTGTCCGGCAAGCATCGGCGGATGCAGGCAACGTCGTGATCGGAGTGTCGCGCGGGCGCAACACATCGGTTCGCCGCCGCGACGCCGACGCCCGCATCACCGCGTTCGCGCAGCTGCGAACGGCGCTACGCAGTCAGTCGAATGCGAGCGTGCGCGGTCCGAAGTCGAGCTTCATCGCCGCCTTCGCCATCGCGAGCGTCTCCTCCGCGACGCGGTTCGCGCGCTTCGCGTGCTCGCGCAGGATCTCGACGATCTTCGCGTCGGTATACGCGGCGCGGCGCTCGCGCATCGGCGCGATCAGGGCATCGATCGCCGCGGCGACCTCGGCCTTGATCGTGCCGTCGCCGATGTTGTCGCCGCGCTGATAGCGATCCGCGAGCTGGTCGACGTGGGCCCGGTCCGGCATGAACGCGCGCGCGTACTGGAACAGCGCGTTGGTCGGATCGCCTGGATCGGTCATCGCCTGGCGCCCGGTCTGTAGCTTCTTCATCCGCGCCTTGATCTGCTCCGTCGTGTCGGACAGGTAGATTGCGTTGTCGAGGCTCTTCGACATCTTGTGGACCCCATCCGTCCCGGGCAGCCGCGCGATCCGGCCGATCAGCGCCTTCGGGACCGGAAACACGCCGCCCGCGCTGACGTAATCGTCGTCGGCGGTCGTGGTAGGCACGCCGCAGTACACGTGATCGAACCGGCGCGCGACCTCGCGACACATCTCGATGTGGGCGGCCTGATCCTCGCCGACCGGCACCAGCTGGGCGCGGAACGCGAGGATGTCGGCGCACTGGCCCACCGCGTAGAGCGGAAACCCGAAGCTGTAGTGATCGGCGAGGCCCTTCGCCGCGAGCTCGTCCTTGAGCGTCGGGTTCCGCATCACGCGCGAGAACGGCAGCAGCATCGCGAGGAACCACGTCAGCTCGGCGATCGCGGGCACCTCGGACTGGACGACCAGCGTCGAGCGCTCGGGATCGATGCCGGCGGCGAGCCAGTCGCGCGCGATCTCGATCGTGTCGCGCCGGATGTCGGCGGGCTGCTCGGCGCGCGTCGTGTACGCGTGGATGTTGGCGAGCAGGAAGTAGCAGTCGTACTCGTCCTGCAAGCGGACGCGGTTCTCGAGCGAGCCAACCCAGTGACCGAGGTGGAGGCGGCCAGTGGGAGTATCTCCAGTCAGGATGCGTGGGCGCGGCGTGGTCACGGGGGGAGAGTACTGGAACTGTGATATCCCGAGGCCGTGTCGCGCAGCGTGATCGTCGTTGACCGCTTTGCACCCGAGGCGCCGGCGCTGCGGGCGACGTTCGACGACCGGTTTGCCGACCCCCGTCGCGCGCATGGCGATCGATTCGTGTGGGACTACTGGCACGTCCCGGGGCAGTACACAGCGCTCCGCACGCCGGCGTGGGAGTACTTCCCGAAGGCGACCTACGATCGGTTCCACAACCGGCTGGTCGCGTGGGGACGCGAGACGCTCGGCTGTCACGACGTATCTCCACCGTGGCTGTCGAACTACATCGACGGCTGCCGGCAAGAGCTCCACGGTGACCTGCCGCACGGGCCGTGGGCGTTCGTGTTCTCGCTGACCCCGTGGCGCGGCCGCACGTTTCGCGGCGGCGAGACCCTGCTCGTGCGCGACGAGGTGCTCGACTTCTGGCACGACTTCACGTCGGTGCGCGCCGTCGAAGAGCCGGAGCTTGTCCGCGCGATCGCGCCGCAGTTCGGCCGGCTCGTGGTG
This sequence comes from Kofleriaceae bacterium, assembly GCA_037720695.1. GTDB lineage: Bacteria > Myxococcota_A > Polyangia > Haliangiales > Haliangiaceae > JABFXX01. Next base: position 10,255 of record JBBJLY010000159.1, read on the forward strand.
TTCGATCCTCGGATCCCGCACGGGGTTCGCACGGTGACCGGCACGCACGATCCGCGCGAGGGCCGGCTCGTGATCCACGGCTGGTTCGTGCAACCGCGACCATTCGTGCGCGGCCCGCTCGCGACCGCCGCGCTCACCGCGCGCACCGACGAGCTCGTGGGGTCGCTGGGCGGCTGGCTCGGCGCGCTGCCGGTCGCGGGCCTCATCAGCTTCGCGTTCGAGGTTGATCGTCGCGGCGCCGTCGCCGCCGTCCGCATGCTGTCGGATACGACGCGCGTCCCGCGGCCCGACGAGCGCGCGCGCAAGACCGTGATCCGCAAGATCCGCGATGCGATCGCGGGCTGGCAGTTCGGCAAGCAACGCGGGACGAGCCGCGTGACCTTGCCGCTGGTATTCGAGCGCTGAACCTGGAGGTCACCATGAAGTTCCTGATCGCGATCCTGATTGCATGCGGCTGCGCGAGCGCACCGGCGCCCGTCGGCCGCTACCACGACAACACCGGCCGCGACGATGTCTGGACGGGTGGCGTCAAGCAGATCGCGGTCACCACGCCGAGCGGCACGTTCCGCGTGTGGACCAAGCGCGTCGGCAACAACCCGTCGGTCAAGGTGCTGCTGCTCAACGGCGGCCCCGGCTTCACGCACGAGTACCTCGAGGTGTTCGACAGCTACCTGCCCGGCGCGGGCGTCGAGTACTACTACTACGACCAGCTCGATTCCGGGAACAGCGACCGGCCGGGCAAGCCGGCGCTGTGGGACCTCGCGCGTTACGTCGAGGAGGTCGAGCAGGTCCGCGTCGCGCTCGGGCTCGACACCAAGAACTTCGTCCTCTATGGCCACTCGTGGGGCGGCCTGCTCGCGATCGAGTACGCGCTCAAGTACCAGCAACACCTCCGCGGGCTGGTGATCTCGAACATGATGTCGAGCATCCCCGCGTACAACGAGTACGCCAGCAAGGTCCTGATCCCGAAGATCGACCCCAAGGTGGTCAGCGAGCTGCGCCAGCTCGAGGCCGACAACAAGTACGAGGACGCGCGCTACTTCGAGCTGTTGATGCCCAGCTACTACCAGGAGCACGTGCTCCGCAAGCCGCCGGCCGAATGGCCCGAGCCGGTGCTGCGCTCGTTCGGCCGGGTCAACAAGCCGCTCTATGTCGCGATGCAGGGCCCGAGCGAGATGGGCGCGAGCGGCGCGCTGGTCCAGTGGGACCGGTTCGCGGACCTCCCGAAGATCACCGTCCCGACGCTCGTGATCGCTGGGTCGCACGACACGATGGATCCGACCCACATGAAGAACATGGCCGGCGCGCTGCGCAAGGGCCGGTTCGTGCTGTGCCCCGAAGGTGGCCACATGGCGATGTACGACGACCAGGCCACGTACTTCCGCGGGCTGCTCGGCTTCCTCGCGGACCTCGAACAGGGAAGGTTGTGAGCTGGAGAGGACTGTTCCAGGACCAGGGGTTTACCGGACCCTCGCGCGACCTAGCTTGTCCGCCATGCAGATCCAAGTCCGTCCCAGCAACGACCGAGGCCATGCGGACCACGGGTGGCTCGACAGCCATCACACATTCTCGTTCGCGGACTACTACGACCCCAGGTTCATGGGATTTCGCGCGCTGCGCGTGATCAACGAGGACCGGGTCGCGCCCGGCGGCGGGTTCCCGACGCACGGCCATGCGGACATGGAGATCCTGACCTACGTGCTCGACGGCAAGCTTTCCCACGAGGACAGCATGGGGAACGGATCGACGATCCAGCCCGGTGACGTGCAGCTGATGTCTGCCGGCACGGGCGTGCGGCACTCGGAGATGAACGCCTCGCGATCGCAGCCCGTGCACTTCCTCCAGATCTGGATCATTCCTGATCGCAAGGGTCACGCGCCCGGCTACGAGCAGAAGGCGTTCACCCGCGAGGAGCGGACGAACCGGCTCCGCGTCGTCGCGTCGCCGGATGGCCGGGACGGTTCGATCACCGTGCACCAGGATGCGGTGCTCGCAGCGGCCCTGCTCGATGCCGGTCAGCGCGTCACGCATGCACTCGCGGCCAACCGCTATGCATGGGTCCAGGTCGCGCGCGGCACGGTCGAGGTCAATGGCCAGAAGCTCGGCGCCGGCGACGGCGTCGCGGTCGATGGTGCGGGCGAGCTCGCGATCCTCGGGATCGAGGCGTCCGAGGTCCTCGTGTTCGATCTGTCCTGAGCCCGGCGTTAGCCCCGCTACGCCTCGGCCGAGATCGAGAACGTCTCGCGGACCGAGCCGTCCTTCAGGTGTAGCGCCGCGAGTCGGCGACCGTCGTTCGCGTAGCCCTCGAGCGACTCGGCGGCCGCGAACCTCACGATGTGCACCTCGTACGGGACCTCCAGCGTGCCCGCGATCTTGCTCGCCGCATCCGGTCGCAGGCGGAGCAGCAGCTCGCCGCCGTACTCGTCGAGCAGCGGCAGCACCTCGTCCTCGAACGCGTGAAAGTCCGCCTCGCGGCCTGGGTGGACATAGACCAGCTGGGTCACGATCACCATGGCGCTAGCCAAACACGGGCGGCGTCACGACGCGGATGATCTCGTACAGGATCTGCGTCAGCAGCTCTCGCAGGGCCTCCGCCGACAGCCGCGGGTTCACGCACCAGTCGATCGAGACCGCCTCGACGAAGCCGATCCAGCCGCGCACCGCGGTCTCGAACCGCGCGTTGCCCGCGAGCATCGGCGCGAACGGAGAGCCCGCGAGGAAGCTCGCGAACAGCTTGCCACGCACGCCCTCGATCACGGCGGCGACCTCCGGATCGCTCCCGATCCCGCCGCGCATCAGCGAGACGAACGCGCGCGACTGCCGCGACACGTGGGCGAGATAGGCGTCGAGGCTCGCGCGCACGCGATCGATCGGTGCTAGCTCCTCCGGCACCGTCGTGATCGCGGCGACCAGCTCGGCGGCGATCTCCTGCAGCCCCGCGACGTACAGATCGCGCTTGGTCGGGAAGTAGTGATAGAGCAGGCCCTTCGAGATCTTTGCCTCGCGCGCGAGGTCATCGATCGACACCTCGTCGTACGACCGGTTCGAGAACGTCTTCTTCGCCAGCTCGAGCAGCTGCGCGCGCCGCTGATCGTTCTCGAGCCGGACGCGCGGGCGCGAACGGGGAGCGGCGACACGGCGACGAGGCGGCACGGGAGTCGCGAGCATACCTCCTATCGTTTCGCGTGGTTGGTTCCGACGCTGGCACTCCTATTGACTGTCGGTCAATACGGGCTAACGTCAACCCTGTGATCCGCACGAACCTCCAAGACAAGGTCGCCGTCATCACCGGTGCAGGCTCGGGCATCGGTCGTGCCACCGCCCGCGCGTTTGCCGCCGCGGGTGCCCGCATCGTTGCTTGTGACCTCGATCGCGCGCGCGTCGACTCGCTCGCCGCGGAGCTCGGCGATCGCATGGTCCTTGCGTCCCAGGTCGACGTCTCCGATCGCGCGCAGATGGCTGCCTTCGCCGACGCCGTCCACGCACGGATCCCCGCCGCCGACATCCTCGTCAACAATGCCGGCGTCGGCCTCGGCGGCAGCTTCCTCGACACCTCGCTCGACGACTGGGACTGGGTGCTCGGCGTCAACCTGAAGGGCGTGGTTCACGGCTGCCACTACTTCGTGCCGAAGCAGGTCGAGCGGGGGACCGGCGGCCACGTGATCAACATCGCCAGCATCCTCGGCATCTTCGCGCCGCCGAAGGCGTCGGCCTATGTCGCGTCGAAGTTCGCCGTGCTCGGGCTCTCGAAGTCACTCCGCAGCGAGCTCGCGCCGCATCGCATCGGCGTCACCGCGATCTGCCCGGGCCTGATCGCGACCGCGATCATGGAAGACGGTCGGGTCTCGGGCTCACTCGCGCGTCACCAGGACAAGATCAAGGCGCGGTTCAAGAAGGGGACGCAGCCCGAGCGGGTCGCGCAGGCGATCCTGGCCGCCGTCCATACCAACCCGGCGGTCGCCACGGTCGGCTCCGACGCGTGGGTCACGGCCGCGCTCGCGCGCGTCGCACCGCGGGTCACCGAGCGGATCGGTATGTTGGTCGCGCGTCGCCTCGGGCACTGAGCTGGATCGAGTCCTCGGCAACACTCATCCCCCAGCGCCCCCAGGCTTCGCAGGTTCCTCGAGCACGAGTGCCGTGAGCTTCGCCGTGTCGACGGGCTTGATCAAGTGGTGGTCGAACCCGGCCGCTACCGCACGTTTGAGGTCGTCCGCCTGGCCATAGCCGGTCAAGGCGAGCAGCCGGATGGATGTCAGGTCGGTCCTCGCGCGGAGCGCCCGCGCCAGCTCGTATCCGTTCATGACCGGTAGCCCGATGTCGAGGATCGCGACATCCGGCTTGAACGTCTCGATCACCTGGAGCGCCGTCGGTCCGTCATACGCGGTGCGAGTCACCATGCCCTTTGATTGCAGCAGCGCGGCGAGCATCTCGGCTGCATCCTCGTTGTCATCCACGATCAAGACTTGCCTGCGAGCTGGTTGCGAGCTTGGCGCCGCAACGAGCGTTGGCACCAGGCCCGGGGGTTCGGTCGCAGGGGAAGGGAGCCGCACGGCGAAGGTTGCGCCGGTCGCCAGGCCGTTGTTGGCCGCGGTGACCCCGCCACCATGAAGCTCGACGAGCCGCCGCACGATCGTGAGGCCAAGGCCGAGCCCGCCTTGTCCACGGTCGAGCTCCTGACGACCCTGGACGAACATGTCGAACACCCGCGGCAACAGATCGGGCGCGATGCCAGCACCGGTATCGGAGACGCGGAGCTCCACGATGTCACCCGCTCGCGAGCCCGCGATCGTGATGAGCCCCCCGGGCGGTGTGTACTTTGCGGCGTTTGTCAGCAAGTTGGCGAGCACCTGCGAGAGCCGATCAGCGTCGCCATCGACGGCGAGGCCGGGTTCGATCTCGACTGACACGCGGTGCTGACGCTGTTCGATCAGGGGACCGGCCGTCTCGATTGCCCGGGCCACGAGGTCGCTAACCTCGAGTCGCGACAGCTTTAGCTCCACCTTGCCGCGCGTGATGCGCGAGACGTCCAGCAGGTCATCCACGAGTCGCACGAGATGCGTGACTTGACGCTCGATGACCGAGAGCTCGCGCCGGCGGTCCTGCACTCCAGGAATGCGCATGAGCTGCAGTGCGGTCGCGATCGGCGCGAGCGGATTGCGCAGCTCGTGACCCAGCATCGCGAGAAATTCGTCCTTGGTGCGATTGGCGGTCTCCGCCGCGGCACGCGCCGCCTGTTCACGGGCGAGCAATTCGCCGCGTTGGAGCTCCAACCGTTTGCGGTCGCTGATGTCACGAAAGAACACGGCAATCCCGCCGTCGGCTGACGGGAACGCATCGACTTCCGTCCACAAATCCAGGGGGGCGTAGTACTCCTCGAAGTGCGAGTCGACTCGCTCCGTCATCACGCGGTGATACTCGAGCCAGTACTTGGAGGTCGGATCCGCGGTCGCTGGAAATAGCTCCCAGAAGTTCTGGCCGATCGATCGGTCTCGCGGTGTGGCGGAGACCTTCTCCTGATTGCGATTGACCCGCACGACGCGCCATTTCGTGTCGAGCAGGAAGAACGCATCGCTCATCGACTCCAGGGTGTCGCCGACCAGCGCCAGCGCCCGCCTTTGATCATCGATATCCGTGTTGATCCCGAACCAACGAACGATCTGCCCGTCCTCGGCTCGCGATGGCGTGACGCGGGTCAGAAACCACCGGAACGTGCCGTCGTGGCGCCTGAGTGGGAATTCCATCTCGAAGGGCTCACCCGACGCGATCGAATGCTGCCACCGCTCCATGACCCGGGGAAGCAGCGCGCGATCGTGAACGGACTGCCATCCCCAGCCTTCCATGTCGGCCGCGGTGGTGCCGGTGTACTCGTACCAGCGCGGGTTGTAGTAGTCGATGAAGCCATCTGGCCTCGCTCGCCACGCCAGCTGCGGCATCGACTCGATCATCGTCTGAAATTGCTGTTCGGTCTCTTCGGTGCGTAGCTGCGACTCGTGGAGTGCGGCCTCGGCGCGCTTGCGCTCGGTGATGTCCTGCCAGAACACGATCACGTGATCGGCCACGGCGTACATCCTCTGGCTGGACCATAGATCCAACGGCGCGTAGTAGAACTCGAGCCGTTCGACCGTCGACTGACCCGCCACGAGCCGCGCGAACGCCTCGTGGAACGGGTGATCGATGAGGTCCGGAAATGCGTCCAGATAGGTGCGGCCGCTCAGCTCGGCTCGACTGCGACCGAGCAGGAGCTGTCCAGCAGGGTTAATGTAGGCATAGCCTCCGTCGCGCTTGAACACGCTGACCGGCTCGTCCAGTGCATCGAAGGCCGTTTCGACCCCGAACGGGACCGACGGGTGGTCCGGTAGGCCTGACGAATCTCTGGAACGAGAATCGATCACGGCGCCCAGGGTGACCCGGGACGACCGGACGTTCAAGTGATTGGCCAAATGGATCTGGCGCGCGTCACGCTAGCGTTGCGACCTCGTAGCCGGCGCGCGCGGCATCGAGCTCGCGGACCACTTCCTGGACCAGCGCCACGGGCTCGACAGCGCGCGCGTGCGGGCCCCACTCGAGCACCCACGACACGACGGGCGCCAGGTTGCCGACGGTGAACGCGAGCCGCACCCGACCGTCGGCGAGCTCGGTGAAGGCCTGCGTCGGGTGCCACAGGCGTGCGCGCACGAACGCGGCCTTCGCGGCAGAGAACTCGATCACGACGTCATGCGGCGGTGCGCTCGTCGTCGCGGCGTGGATCCCGAACGCGCCGTTCAGCACGTCGGTGACACGAAACTCGGGCGGCGGCGTGAACGGCGACTTGCGGAGTGCCTCGGCCTCGGTGAAGCGTTCGACCGCGTAGACCGCGATCGGCGTGGTGGCGGCGATCGCCTTGCCGTCGCCGGGGGTGGCGAGCTTGCACCCGATCACGTAGAGGCCGTGCTTGTAGAGCACCATCGTGTAGGGCGCGAAGTGGCCATGCCCGACGCGGCCGCGCGCATCGCGATAGGCGAACTTGACCACGCGGCGCGACAGCACGCCGGTGAGCAGCTCGTCGAGCAGGTCTGCTTTGGCGGCGTACGCCTTCGTGCCGCCATCGGGTACGTATGCGAACCGATCGCCGAGCGTGGCGTGCTCGGCGCGTTCCTCGGGGCTCATCCGCTGGGCCAGCTTCTCCTGCAGCGAGCGGACGTCCTCCCACAGCGGCGTGCCGCGCAGGACGTCGAACAGGCTCGCGATCGCGAGCAGCGTGTAGCGCTCGCGGCGGGTGATCGCGACGTTCGAGTAGGTGCGTTCGACCAGCCGGGCGGCGGCGCGGCCCGCGATCACGACCGGCTCGATCTCGAACCCCGCACTTCGCAGGTCAGCGAGATCCCGGCGGACCGTCCGCTCGCTGGCGTCGACCTGCCCGGCGAGCTCCGAGAGCAGCCGCCCGCGGCGAAACCCGCGCAGCTCGTCGAGCACCCGCAGGGTGCGCGAAACGTGGTTGAGATCGCCTCGCCGATACATCATGATCTCAGGCTATTACGGGTCGAATCGGCGTGACAAGGGTTGTCCGGCAGCATCCGTATCATGGTCAACATGCAAGCACAGCAACAGCCGCAGATGCCTCGCCTCCCCGCTGCTCGCCGCCCGGACCTCGAGTTGCGGGAGCTGCTCGAGGCGAACCTGCGGGCGTTGCACGCGATCTTCGAGGATCACCAGCGCACCCTCGCGGCCAGCCTCCGCAAGGTGACCGAGCTGCACGCGGAGATCCGCTCGCTCGGCACGGCCGAGGCGCCGTGGGTGATGGCCCTCGAGCAGAGCCGCGCGTTGCTGTATGTGGCGCTGCGCGAGCTGATCGTCGGCAACAACGATGCCGGCGTCAGCCTCGCGATGCCGCGCACGTAGTGACCGGTTTCGACGGGCCGGGTCGGCATGCGGTCCGTCTGGCGCGAAGGTGCGCTAAGGTCGCAGCGCATGAAGCTGGCGACCCTGCGCGACGGTACTCGAGATGGCCGGCTCCTCGTCGTGCGTCGCGATGGCGATGCCGGCGCACCCTCGCCGGAGGCCTGGCCGACGCTGCAACGCGCGCTGGACGACTGGTCGGCTGCGGAGCCCGCGCTCCGGGCGGTGTCGGATCAGCTCGACCGCGGCGCGATCGAGGGCACGCCGATCGATCTGGTGCGGCTCGGGGCACCGCTGCCACGCGCCTACGAGTGGATCGATGGCTCCGCATTCCTGAACCACGTGATCCTGGTGCGCAAGGCTCGCAAGGCCGAGCCACCGCCGACGCTGCAGACCGATCCGCTGATCTATCAGGGCGGCTCGGGCGACCTGCTCGGGCCGCGCGATGCGATCGAGCTCCACGATCCCGCGTGGGGCCTCGACTACGAATCCGAGGTCTGCGTCGTGCTGGACGACGTGCCGATCGGGACGCAGGCCTCGGACGCGCATCGCCACGTGCGGCTCGTCATGCTCGCGAACGACTGCACGCTTCGCAACCTGATCCCCGACGAGCTGGCGAAGGGGTTCGGGTTCTTCCAGAGCAAACCAGCCACCGCCTTCTCGCCGTTCGCGGTCACGCCCGACGAGCTCGGCGAAGCATGGTCCGGCGGCCGGCTGCACATGCGCGTGCGGTCGACCTACAACGATCAGGTGATCGGCGACTGCGATGCCGGGCCCGAGATGCACTTCTCGTTCTTCGATCTTATCCAGCACCTCGCGAAGACCCGCCGGTTCACCGCCGGCACGATCCTTGGCAGCGGCACGGTGTCCAACGCGGACCGCGCGCGGGGCGTGTCGTGCTTCGCGGAGCGGCGCATGATCGAGACCATCGAGCAAGGCAAGCCGGCGACGCCGTTCATGAAGGTCGGCGACCGGATCGTGATCGAGGCATTCGACAATGCCGGGACGAACCCGTTCGGTCAGATCGACCAGCGCGTGGTCGCAGCAGGGAGATCGCAGTGAACCTCGTCCTTCACAACTACTGGCGATCGTCCGCGAGCCACCGGGTCCGCATCGCGCTGAACCTCAAGCAGCAGGTCTACGACTACGTGGCCGTCAACCTCGTTGGCAACGAGCAGCTCACGGAGACGTATCGCGGCCGAAACTCGATGGCGCAGCTGCCGACGCTCGAGATCACGGAGGACGATGGCACCGTCCGCTCGATCCCGCAGTCGCTGCCGATCCTCGAGTACCTCGACGAGCGGTTCCCGGATCCACCGCTGTTGCCTCGGGATCCCTACCTGCGGGCACGTGCGCGCGGGCTCGCCGAGATCATCAACTCGGGCATCCAGCCCCACCAGAACCTGACCACCACCCGCAAGCTCGAGGCCCTCGGGGTCGACATCACTGGCTGGGTCAAGCCGTTCCTCAGCGACGGGCTCGCCGCGTTCGCGCGCGCTGCCGGCGAGACGGCTGGCACGTTCTGCGTCGGTGACGCGCCCACGATCGCCG
>JBBJLY010000388.1:0-6091 GCA_037720695.1 Kofleriaceae bacterium
GAAGCCGGAGCTGCGCGGCATGGGGACGACGCTGACGGCGATGCTGGTCCATGGCGGGCGTGCGCACCTCGTGCACGCGGGAGATTCGCGCTGTTACATGTTCCGCGACGGCACCCTCAAGCAGCTGACCGAGGACCACTCGTGGATCGCCGAGCAGCTGCGCAACGGGGCGATCAGCGAGGCCGAGGCGAAGAGCAGCAAGTTTCGCCACGTGATCACGAAGTCGATCGGCTTCGAGCGCGACATCGACGCCGACATCAAGAGTGTCAGCGTGCAGGCCGGCGACTGCTTCGTGCTGTGCTCCGACGGGATGTCGAACTACATCGAGCACGGGGAGCTCGAGCGCATCGTCGCGATGACCTGGTATCGCCGGCTGCCCGAGACGCTGATCGATCTCGCGAACCAGCGCGGTGGCGACGACAACATCACCGTCGTCGTCGGGCTGGTCGCGAATGCGCCACCGTCGCCGCCACCGGCTGCGGACTAATTCACGCGACCCGCGCCGACGCGTGGACCGGGCGGCGCAGCCCCTTGCGATGGGTCTGCGAATACTCGGTGAGCTGGCGGCGCGCTGCCAGGAACGCGTCCGTGATCGCGACGTAGACGTTCTCGTGATCGTGGTTGCGTCCCGGATCGCGCGACACGACGATCACCCGATCGGGCACCACCAGCTCGATGTGGACCTCGAACGTCCGGCCGCGCTCGTGGTGCCGGTGGGGAACCGCGATGCTGACCGCGCACCGGATCACGCGGTCGAACGAGCGCTCGAGTCGGTCGGCCCAGGCCCGGATGACCTGCTCGACCGCGGGACTGGGGTCCATTTCGCGAAACGTCAGCTCGAGGGGTACAGGCATGCTGGAAAAGCCGTGCACACCGCGCGCCTGCGGGCCCGTATTCGCGAGCGCGCCTGACGCGGTAGCCGCGCGCTCCTGAAACCTCTGACGCCCGCAGATCCTGCGTCCCGGCACGCGCCGGGCGCCACGGATGCGGCGAGGCGCACGGCACGGAGCGTGGGCGCGCGGCTACTTCGCCCGCGGTGTAGATGTTGTCGCCGAGCATCAGCACGAAGTCGCAGCCGCGCATCACGCACAGATCTTGGATCGCGACCGCGACATCAGGTTGCTCGGTGTTGGCTTGCCGGTATCGCCGATCACGATGAAGCGAGCGCGGGGTGGCGGTGGTGACACCCGCATCATCGGCACCGACGATACGCTGGGTCACCCCTCGTGATACCGACGTCCTATTGCCATGAGCACCGAACCTGATCCGCCGAAGCCGAAGCCAAAGGCGAAGGACAACGACGAGGGGAAGCAGGCGGCCCAGGCTGCACCGGCTGCGACCGCGCCGAAGAAAGCCAATGCTCCGGCTGCCTCTGGGCCGCCGGCCCTCGACGAGCGCGCGCTGTCGTTCGCCGAGCTCGTCCCGCATGCCGACCGGTTCGAGACCGACGCGCTGATCGCCATGCTGCGCGACGGACGCGGCGTGGTGCGGGCCAATGCTGCGCTCGCGCTCGCGGCGTCCAGTCAGGCAGCTCCGGAGCTGGTGCCTCTGTTCCGCGACAGCGAGCCCCGCGTCGCGGTGGCCGCGGCGGAGGCGATCACGCAGCTCGGTGCGAAGATCCGCGCGTCGGTGCCGATGATCGCACAAGCGCTCGACGGCGCGAGACGGTGGTGACGTCGGCGGTGGTCGGGGCGCTCGCGAGCCTCGTGGGCACGTGCGACGACGAGCTGATCGCCGCGCTCGATGTCCCAGAGGGACTGGCGATGAAGTCGGTGGTCGAGGCGTGCGCGCGACTCGACCGCAAAGGCATCGCGTTCCTCGTCAAGGCAGCCGGTCACGATCGCAGTCGGGTCCGGATCAACGCGATCGCGGGCCTCGGCCGACTTGGCAAGACCTCTCCCGAGGCGGCGCTCGCACTGCTCGCGCACGTCGAGGCCACCGATCCGGTACCGGATGTGCGGACCGCCGCGAAGCAGGCCTCGCTCGCCGTGGTCGCGCGCGAGAAGGTCGTCGCGGTCGACGGGCTGCCGAAGCAGATCCCTGACTTCGAGACCCGCAAGCTGTCTGCCTCGGAGCTGGCGGAGCACGCGGGGGCGATCGTGCTCGGCGAGATGATCTATGCGCTCCAGGACGGACGTGCGCACGTCAAGATCAACGCGGTCCGCGCGCTCGGGACGCTCGGCGACAAGGCGGCGCCCGCCGCGCCGGCGATGGGGCTGCTGTTACGCGACAGCGTGGGCGCCGTGCGGCGCGAGGTCGCGAAGGCACTGAGCAAGTTCGACGCCGGTGCGCTCGACGCGGCGCCAGATCTCGTCGCGGCGCTCGGCGACGCGGAGTCCGACGTCGCAGACGCATCGGCCGAGACGCTCGCGGCGCTCGGTGCGCGCGCGGAGGACGCGCTCTTGCGTGGGCTCGACACCGGCAACGAGGCGCATGGCGTCCGGCTCGGTGCGCTGATCGGCCAGCTGCCACGCGCGCCCGAGTTGTTCGTCGAGGCGTTCAAGAGCCCGGCGGTCAACGTCCAGGTCAACGCCGCGCTCGGCATGGGTGGGCTCGGCCCGCGCATCGGACCCGGGCTGGCGGCGCTGCACGCCGCACGCACCGGCGGTGATGCCCGGACACGCGACGCGGTCCGCCGCGCCCTGGCGATGCTCGAGACCAAGGACGACGCGGGGCCAAAACCGCTGTCGATCGAAGGCTTCGAGGAGCGTGTGCTGTCGGCCGCGGACTTCGACAAGGCCAAGGCGGAGCTCGAGCGGGTCGGCGCGGACGATCTCGTCGTGCATCTCCAGGATGGTCGCGACACCGTGCGTGCAAACGCGGCGACCGCGCTCGGCACGCTCGGTGCCGCCGCCGTCGGTGCCGCCAGCACGCTCGGGGTGCGGCTTCGCGATGACGCGCCGGGTGTGCGGCTCGCTGCGGCCCATGCGCTCGATCGGCTCGGCGATGCTGCCGTCGTCGAGACCGCCGGCGATCTTGTCGGGGCGCTGGGCGATGGCGATGCCAAGAATGCCGAGGCGGTCGCCGGGATCCTGCGCGGTCGCAAGGCGCGCGTGCTGTCCGCGCTGGTCCGCGGGCTCGAGACCGACGACCCGACCCACGGCCGGCGCATCGTCGAGGTGATCGGCGCGCTGCCGGATGCGACCGAGATCCTGTGCGACGCGTTCGAGAGCCCGGCGGTCAACGTGCAGGTCAACGCGGCGACCGGGCTCGGCTTGCTCGGACCCGAGCGCGTCGGGCGCGGACGCAAGGTGCTCGAGGGTGCACGCACCGGCGGCTTCGAGCCGACCCGGATGGCGGTGCGAAAGGCGCTCGAGACGCTCGACGGGCCGCGCTCGACCGGGCCGACGCGGATCGAGATCGACGGCTTCGAGGACCGCGTGCTCGACGCGGCGGCGGTTGCACCGGCGGCAGTGAACTTGCGAGTCGAGGATCTCGTGCCTTACCTGCAGGACGGGCGCGCGATTGCGCGGGCCAATGGGGCCACCGCGCTCGGCGCGATCGGGCCGGCCGCGGCCGGGTTCGCGAGCAGCCTCGGCGTGCTGTGTCGCGATGACGACCCGCGCGTGCGGATCGCGGCCGCGAACGCGCTCGACAAGCTCGGCGACGATGCGGTCAAGGAGACCGCGTCATTCCTCGTCGGTGCGCTACGTGGCGACCCGGAGGTCACGAAGGCGGTGTCGCCGGTGCTCGCCGCGCGCAAGACCAAGGTGCTGACCGCACTGCTCAAGGGCCTCGAGACCGACGACGACACGCACGCACGGCGCATCCTCGACGTGATCAACAAGCTGCCCGATGCGTGCGAGATCCTGTGCGACGCGTTCGAGAGTCCCGCGGAGAACGTCCAGGTCAACGCGGCAACCGGGATCGGGATGCTCGGTGCCAAGCGCGCGGGCGCGGACGGCAAGAAGAAGCTCGAGGGCGCGCGGACCGGTGGGTTCGCGCGAACCCGCGAGGCCGTGTTCAAGGCGCTGACGGCGCTGAAGGAGTAGTCGCCAGCGTCGCCGGCGTCCCGATCGGCGGCGGCGGCACGACCGTCACCCGCACGTCGCGACCGCCATCCTTGCTGCGCACCCGGATCGTGGTGGTGCCAGGCGTCTTGCCGATGATCACGACCGCCGCCGCCGCGGCCTGGCTGTCGGAGAACCCAGCGGGATCGAGCCGCTGTAGCGCCGCGGTCCGGACCTGGGCGATCTTCGGATCATCGGAGGTCGCGACCAGGTGCTCGCACGGGCCGCCCTTGTGGCAGGTGAGCGCGAACGCGACGCCCTCGGACAGCTCGAGTCGGTACGACTTCACGCCCCAGAAGCCGGAGACGGCATCGAGCCGCGCCGCGCGACCGGGCGGCGCGACCGACTGTGCGGTGAGCGATGGCGAGCAGGCGGCGAGCAGCGCGAACATCGGCACGACGATCGCGAGTGCGGCCTTCACTGGATCACCTCGATCTCGACACTCGCCTGGGCCTCGCCGATCGCGACGGTGACGGTGGTCTTGCCCGCCGTGCGGGCGCGGAGCCGGCGGCGGTCGCTCGAGCCATCGTGCAGCACGCTCAGCGTCGAGGCGTTCGACACCGTCCACACCGCATCACCATCGCCCGACAGGCGCTGCGCGCCGTTCCACAGCGCCGGCTGGATCGTCAGGTCCTCGCCGATCGCGAGGCCGATCGCGCCCGCGATCCGATCACCGTCGCGGCGCGCGAGCGTGATCTTGGTGACGGGCGCGACCCAGACGTGCACGAAGTCGACGATCGACCCGTCGTCGGTCGAGATCAGCACCGCGCTCGCACCTTGCCGCTTCGCGACCAGCGCGCCGTCCTCGACCGCGACCACCGTCGGATCCGCGCTCTCGAGTCGGAGGTTCGGCGTCGTCGTACCGGCGAGCTCGGTCGCGACCTCGGGGAAGAACCGCGTTCCGATCGCGAGCGGCGCCTGCGGATGACGGCGCGAGCACGCGACGTCGTCGGCGTTGCACTGACCGACGAGCGTGGCCTGGCGCATCGCGCCGCCGCCCAGCCCGCAGGCGGCAAGCGGGAACAAGCAGAGTACGGAGGGAAGCTTCATATGCCGAACGAACGGCCGCTCGGAGGCGCGCTTACAGCGGCAGATTTCCACCGCCGCGCATTTGAGGGTATGCAAGGGGATGCGACTCGCAGGCGTGATCCTCGCTCTCGCGGCTGCGGCTGGTTGTGATCGCGGCCACCCGCGGGAGCCACCGCGGCAAGCCCCGGCGCCGCCACCACCCGCCGCCTCCGCACCGGCACCGTCGGCGATGGGAGCTGCGTGCACGCTGACGCCGGTCGCGCACCAGGTCACGATGCCGAAACGGCTGGTCGCGATCGGCGATCTCCACGGCGATCTGTCCGCGACCCGGGCGGCGCTGCGCACGGCCGGTGCGATCGACAAGGACGACCGCTGGATCGGCGGTGCGCTGGTGGTCGTGCAGACCGGCGACGTGCTCGATCGCGGCGACGACGAGCAGGCGATCCTCGATCTGGTCACCCGCCTCGAGGTCGACGCCAAGGCCGCCGGGGGCGCGCTGATCATGCTGCTCGGCAATCACGAGCTGATGAACGGCGCGGGTGACTTCCGGTACGTCACGCCCGGCGGGCTCGCCGATTTCGACGACGTGCCGAACCTCGACACCGACAAGTTCGCCGCCGTCCCCGAGCGCGCCCGCAAGCGGATCGCCGCACTCGCGCCAGGCGGGCCGTATGCGAAGCGGCTCGCCATGCACAACGTGATCGCGATCGTAGGCGACACCGTGTTCTCGCACGCCGGCGTGATCGGCGAGTGGGTGACGCAGGTCGCCGCCGTGAATCAGAGCGCGCGGTGCTGGCTCGACGGCCAGAGCACGGGTCCCGAACAGCCGCCGCCCGCGATGACGTCGCAGGACAGTCCCGTGTGGACCCGCGCGGTCGGACTGGACAGCGCGGACTGCGCGGCCGTCAAGGCGTCGCTCGCCGCGCTCGGCGTCAAGCGGATGGTGGTCGGGCATACCGTGCAGTCGACGATCAACGCGATCTGCGGCGATGCGGTGGGGCGGATCGATGTCGGCCTCGGCAAGAACTACGGCGGGCCGATCGAGGTTCTCG
>JBBJLY010000160.1:0-19594 GCA_037720695.1 Kofleriaceae bacterium
GCGGCAAGACCGTCGGCGCCGGCGTCGTGACCAAGATCCTCGACGAAGTCAAAGAGGCGAAGAAAGAAGCGACGGCGAAGAAGTAGCTGTCGCGAGCTCGACCGAGCTCCTGCGCAGCGCCTCCGAACCTCCCACCACCGGCGAGGCCGCGGCGCCCAAGCGTTGCGACCGAGCTACCGCTTCACGAACATCGGCTTCCACACGGTCGGTTCGAAGCCTTCGATCTCGACCGTCACGATCCATTGGCCAGGTGGATCGCCGGTCGAGACCCGCCACGTGTGCTCGATCCAACCCGCGCGGCACGCAACATAGTCGCGGGTCGTTGCCGTGCGCTTGCCATCGCTGATCGTGGTCTCCGGCAGCTCGTCCGGAGTGAACGTCCAGTCGCCCGGCGCGGGCAGCCGCATGGTCTCGCGATAGAGCACCGGTCCGGTGCAGCCGAGGTCCATCCGCCACCCGAACGTGGTCGACTCGACCAACGGGATCTCGAGGATCCGGAGGAACCGGCCGGTGTCGTCGGTCCGACCGTACATCACGGCGCGCGGCCGGCGGAGTGAGGTCACCTCCACGGTCTCGATTGCGGTAGGAGAGGGCGTGGTCGGACCGGGGTTGTTCGCGGTGCATGCGGCAGCCACGATCACGACCACGATCTCGCGCACGAGGTCGCAAGGTAGAAGTCAGCTATGGGACTTGCCAGAACTTTTTACTTGGGGTACACGGCTGCTTCCCGTGCTCAGCGGAGGACTATCTTTAGATCAGGCAAGCTAAGTCAGCGAGTTCTTTAGGGGAGTAGCTCAATTGGTAGAGCATCCGTCTCCAAAGCGGAGGGCTGCAGGTTCAAGTCCTGTCTCCCCTGCCAGAGTCTTCGAGCAGCACAAACAAGCAGGAATCCGTGGCCCAGCCTAGCGTCGAGAACGCACCGAACAAACCCGTCCACCTCATGTACCTCGTGGGGGCGGTTCTTCTGTTCTATATCCTTCAGTGGACCATCGATTGGGTGTGGGGCTACTTCGGCTCACCACCGAGTGACTTCAACATCACCCTGCTGTCTGCGTTTGTGGCGCTCATGACCGGCATCGTCATGTATCGCAACGACCGGATCTACACGCTCGCCAACGAGGTCTCCGGCGAGCTGAAGAAGGTCACCTGGCCCAGCGCGAAGGAAGTGCGCTCGGCGACGATCGTCGTGATCGTCATGGCCCTGATCTCTGCAATCATCCTCGCCTTCTTCGACTTCGTGTGGTCGAACCTGACGGACCTGGTCTATGGCGGATAATGTCACGGCTCCCGACGAGCCGAACGATCTCGCCACCGCGTCCGATGCAGATGTGCACGGCAGCGATGGTTCCGGCGCGCCCGCAGTACCGGCGCCGACCGGCGAGAAGAAGTGGTACATCGTCCACACCTACTCGGGGCACGAGAACAAGGCGAAGCTGACCCTGCTCGAGCGCGTTCGCAATGCGAACCTGAACGAGTACTTCGGCGACGTCCTGGTGCCGACCGAGAGCGTGATGGAGGTCGTGAAGGGCCAGCGCCGCACGACCACGCGCAAGTTCTTCCCGGGCTACATGTTCGTGCAGATGGTCCTCGACGACCGCACGTTCCACCTGGTCAAGAACACGCCCAAGATCACTGGCTTCCTCGGCGGCACCAAGCCGACGCCGGTACCAGAGCGCGAGATCACGGGCGTCCAGACCAACATGTCCGAGGGCGGCAAGCCCAAGGCAAAGGCCCGCCTGACGTTCGAGGTCGGTGACTCGGTCCGTGTGGTCGAAGGTCCGTTCGCGAACTTCTCGGCCACCGTCGAGGACGTGAAGGCCGACAAGCAGAAGGTCAAGGTCACGCTCTCGATGTTCGGCCGCCCGACGTCTGTCGAGCTTGACTTCGCCCAGGTCGAGAAAGCATAAACGGCGCCCTCCGGCAGCCGCCTCCGGCAGCCCACGCGGAATCGAGACGAGTCATGAAGAAGGTCACCCGCCATCATCAAGCTGCAGTGTCCCGCCGGTAAGGCGAACCCTGCACCTCCCGTCGGTCCGGCGCTCGGACAGCACGGCTTGAACATCATGCAGTTCTGCAAGGAGTTCAACGCCCGGACTGCGAGCCAGGGTGACTTGATCATCCCGGTCCTCATCACCGCCTACGCCGACCGTAGCTTCACGTTCATCACCAAGACGCCTCCCGCGTCGATCCTGCTCAAGAAGGCAGCGAAGATCGACAAGGGCTCGGGCGAGCCGAACAAGAACAAGGTCGGCAAGGTGTCCTCGAAGCAGGTCCGCGAGATCGCGGAGCTCAAGCTTCAGGATCTCAACACCACGAGTATCGAATCAGCCTGCAAGTCGGTTGCAGGCACCGCACGTTCGATGGGTCTCGAAGTCGTCGACTGACGGGTTCGCGTCCCCAACTGAGACCACCGCACCCTGGGAGCTCGCGTCTCGCGAGCGCTTGACCAGGCAGGAGTCACGCACATGGCTGGCAAGAAGTTTCGCAAGGCACTCGAGAGCTTCGATCACACGCGCCGCTACTCGATCGACGAGGCGTGTCAGATCCTCCCCCGCACCAAGATCTCGTCCAAGTGGGACGAGACCGTGGACGTCTCCATCCGCCTCGGCGTGAACCCGAAGTACGCCGACCAGATGGTCCGCGGCTCGGTCGTCATGCCTTCCGGCACGGGCAAGACCAAGCGCGTCCTCGTCATCGCGAAGCCTGACAAGGCGCACGAGGCTCTCGAGGCGGGCGCGGATTACGCCGGCTCCGACGAGTACATCAAGAAGATCGCCGAGGAGAACTGGTTCGAGTTCGACACCCTCGTGGCGACGCCGGACATGATGGTCCAGGTCGGCAAGATCGGTCGCGTCCTCGGTCCTCGCGGCCTGATGCCGAACCCGAAGGTCGGCACCGTCACCGCCGACGTCTCGCGCGCCGTGCGCGAGCTCAAGGCCGGTCGCGTGGAGTTCCGTGTCGAGAAGGCCGGCATCATCCAGACCCCGATCGGCAAGGCCTCGTTCAACCCGGACGCGTTGTCGCAGAACCTCAAGGCGCTGCTCGACATGCTGATGAAGCTCAAGCCGGCGACGGCCAAGGGCACCTACATGCGCTCGGTCACGATCTCGACCACGCATGGTCCGGGCGTGAAGATCGACACGTCGCCGTTCGCGGCCGCGATCGATTGAAGCCCGACGGGCGACTGATTCCGTTGGATCGTCCCGCCAGCTCCGTGCTAGACACCGTCCCGCTCGACCGATGCCCCACCTGACGCAAGCCTTCCGCGACCGCCTGGCCGAGGAAACCCGCCTTCGCCCGATGATGATCCGCGTCCTCCGCGAGCTCCCGCCCCATTCTGTGAAGTCTGGTTTCGAAGCGCTGGTCGACGACGAGCTGCGCGATTGCTACTCGGAGCAGCAGCTGGCGTCGATCGAAGCAAGCGGACAGAGTCAGGTCGTCTGGGAGATCCCGACGCCCCCGACCTATCTGACGGAGCTCACCGAGCGCCGCTCCAGCCCCAATATCCTGATCGAGTTTTCGATCGCCCCAAGCAAGGCCCCTACCGACCCGACCGCTCCATAGCCAACCCCCGTCGAAGAAGCAGGTGACACGCGAGTGTCGTAAAGCCTGCGGAGACGAGTGGTTCAGACCCACGGCGCGGCCGTGACGAAGACCCTCTCGTTTCCTCGAGAGGGTCTTTCGCGTTCCGGCGCTTTTCAGGAGACGACATGCACAAGACACAAAAACAAGAAGTGCTCGGAGAGATCAAGGAGGCGTTCGAGAACGTCGCCTCGGTCATCATCGCGGACTACCGCGGGATCACGGTCCCGGTTGTCACCGCGATGCGTGACGACTTCCGCAAGGCGGGCTGCCACTACCGGGTGATCAAGAACTCGCTGGTGAAGATCGCCGTCAAGGGCTCGCGGATGGAGCCGCTCTCGGAGCTGATGGTCGGCACCACGGCCGTCATCTGGTCCAACGAGATCCCGCAGACACCGGCGAAGCTCGCGCTCCAGTGGGCGAAGACCGAGCCAAAGTTCGTGATCAAGGGCGGCTACTACGAGGGCCAGCTCCTCGATATCCCCGGTGTCGACGCGCTCGCGAAGATGCCAGGCAAGAACGAGATCCGCGCCTCGATGCTGATGACGTTCCTCGCCGCCCCGCAGAGCTTCGTCGCGCAGCTCGCTGCGGGACCGCAGAACTTTGCGTACCTGCTCGATGCGCGCAAGCGCGGACTCGGAGCCTAAGTCATGGCGCTCACCCACGAAGAAGTTGTCGACTACCTCACGAACCTGACCGTCGTCGACCTCGACGCGCTCCTCAAGCTGGTCGAGGACCAGTGGGGCGTCACCGCGGCCCCGGTCGCGTCAGGTGGCGGCGGCGCCACGTCTGACAAGGCCGTCGAGGCCGAGGTCCAGACCGAGTTCAGCGTCATCCTCAAGGCCAGCGGCGCCAGCAAGATCAACGTGATCAAAGCAGTCCGCGAGATCACGGGCCTCGGCCTCAAGGACGCCAAAGACCTCGTCGATGGCGCTCCCAAGGAAGTCAAGGCAGGGGCCACCAAGGCCGACGCCGACGAAATCGTGAAGAAGCTCAAGGACGCCGGCGCCGAAGTCGAGCTCAAGTAACCAACCGTTTTTCAAGACCCACGCAGAACAGGAATACGAACATGGCCATCTCCAACGACGAAGTCATCACTTACCTCTCCAACCTCACGGTCATCGACCTCGTGAACCTCACCAAGTCGCTCGAGGACAAGTGGGGCGTCAAGGCGGCTCCGGTCGCGGTCGCCGCGGCTCCGGCCGCGGGCGGCGGCGCGGCGGCCCCGGCTGCCGAGGAGAAGACCGAGTTCACCGTCGTGCTCAAGGCCGGCGGCGGCAACAAGATCGGCGTCATCAAGGTCGTTCGCGAAGTCACGGGTCTCGGCCTGAAGGACGCGAAGGACCTGGTCGACGGCTCTCCCAAGGAGGTCAAGGCCGGCATCAACAAGGCCGAGGCCGAGGACATTGCGAAGAAGCTCAAGGACGCTGGCGCCGAGGTCGAGCTCAAGTAATCGTGGCCGGATTCCCGGCCTCCCTCCACTAACAACCGGGGCAGTTTGCCTCGACTCCCGAACCAGACTGGATGGCCGGGGAGGGACGTAGGTGGGGGAAGCCACAGGGGATCTTGGCATGACAGCTTGCGCCAATTCTTAGTTGTCTTTTCGCTTCCATTCGCTGGGGACGTGCTATATGCAGCCCCGGTTTGCGCAGTCAGTTCAAACGCGTACCGACGAGAAGCGCGCACTCGTCGACTACGTGAGCTTCTAGCCGGCTCCTCATCCCAGACGAATTCACCCTGACCGGGGGATCGACTGGGTTGGGCCCGGCCTACCTCCTTTTCGGCCGCCACACAGGGGACTTACGCAATGGCGTCACAGATCCAGAAGAACTTCCGAGCACGCAAGAGCTTCGCGAAGCTCGCGCATGTCATCGAGATCCCGAATCTGATCGACATCCAGAAGCGCAGCTACGACAAGTTCCTCCAGATCGATGTCTCGAGCGACAAGCGCGAGGACATCGGTCTGCAAGGCGTGTTCAAGAGCGTGTTCCCGATCAAGGATTTCTCGGAGACGTCCTCGCTCGAGTTCGTCTCGTACAACCTCGAGAAGCCCAAGTACGACGTCGACGAGTGCCGCGCGCGCGGCATGACGTTCGCGGCTCCGATCAAGGTCGTGATCCGTCTCGTCGTATGGGACGTCAACGAGGAGACTGGCGTCCAGTCGATCCGCGACGTCAAGGAGCAGGAGGTCTACTTCGGCGAGATCCCGCTGATGACCGATTCCGGCACGTTCATCATCAACGGCACGGAACGCGTCATCGTCTCGCAGCTTCACCGCTCGCCTGGCGTGTTCTTCGACCACGACAAGGGCAAGACGCACTCGAGCGGCAAGCTCCTGTACTCGGCCCGCGTGATCCCGTACCGCGGCTCGTGGCTCGACTTCGAGTTCGACCACAAGGACATCCTCTACGTCCGCATCGATCGCCGCCGCAAGCTGCACGCGACCGTGCTGCTCCGCGCGCTCGGCTACTCGACCGAGGAGCTGCTGAACTACTTCTACGACACGGAGACGATCCACTTCGAGCCGTCCAAGAAGTACGCGCGCCAGGTCAACTACGAGCTGCTGGTAGGTCAGCGCGCGACGCGCGACATCAAGCACCCGAAGACCAAGGAAGTCCTGGTCAAGAAGAACCGCAAGTTCACGAAGGGCGCGATCCGGAAGCTCCAGGAGTCCGGCGTCGAGATGCTGCCGATCGACATGGACGAGCTGGTCGGCAAGGTGTCGGCGCGCGACGTGATCGACGACTCGACCGGCGAGGTGCTCCTCCAGTGCAACGAGGAGCTCTCGGAGGCCAAGCTCGACGAGCTGCGCGAGCGCGGCGTCGACAAGGTCGAGGTCCTGTTCATCGACAACCTGAACGTCGGCCCGTACCTCCGCAACACGCTGCTGACCGACAAGCTCCAGGGCCCCGACGAGGCGGTCATGGAGATCTACCGTCGGCTCCGCCCGGGTGATCAGCCGGCGCTCGATTCGGCGCAGACGC
Source organism: Kofleriaceae bacterium (assembly GCA_037720695.1). Taxonomy (GTDB): domain Bacteria; phylum Myxococcota_A; class Polyangia; order Haliangiales; family Haliangiaceae; genus JABFXX01. The sequence goes on from JBBJLY010000160.1 coordinate 6,567, forward strand.
TGTTCCAGAACTTGTTCTTCAACCCCGAGCGCTACGACCTCAGCCGCGTCGGTCGTTTGAAGCTCAACTACAAGTTCAAGATCGACGAATCGATCGAGACCCAGATCCTGACCAAGCGGGACATCCTGGAGACCGTTCGCTACCTGATCGAGCTCCGCAACGGCCGCGGCGTCGTCGACGACATCGATCACCTCGGCAACCGCCGCGTTCGCGCGGTCGGCGAGCTGATGGAGAACCAGTACCGCATCGGTCTGGTTCGCATGGAGCGCGCGATCAAAGAGCGCATGAGCATGTCTCAGGAGATCGAGACGCTGATGCCGCACGACCTCATCAACGCGAAGCCGGTGTCCGCGGTGGTGAAGGAGTATTTCGGTAGCTCGCAGCTGTCGCAGTTCATGGACCAGACCAACCCGCTGTCCGAGGTGACGCACAAGCGCCGCCTGTCGGCCCTCGGCCCAGGTGGTCTGACCCGCGAGCGCGCAGGCTTCGAGGTGCGCGACGTGCACCCCACGCACTACGGCCGGATCTGCCCGATCGAGACCCCGGAAGGTCCGAACATCGGTCTCATCGCATCGCTGTCGACGTTCGCCCGCGTCAACGAGTACGGCTTCATCGAGACGCCGTACCGCGCGGTCGAAGGCGGCAAGATCAGCGAAGAGGTGACGTTCTACTCGGCGCTCCAGGAGGAGGGCCAGATCATCACCCACGCCAACGCCGAGCAGAAGAACGGCAAGATCTCGGTCGACTTTGTCTCGAGCCGCAAGGGCTCCGACGTCGTGATGTCGCGTCCCGAGGACGTGACGCTGATGGAGGTGTCGCCGAACCAGCTGGTTTCGGTCGCCGCGTCGCTGATCCCGTTCCTCGAGCACGACGACGCCAATCGCGCGCTCATGGGATCCAACATGCAGCGCCAGGCGGTGCCGCTGATCCGCACCACGTCGCCACTGATCGGCACGGGGATGGAGGGCATCGTCGCCCGTGACTCCGGTGTCACCGTGGTCGCTCGCCGCGACGGCACGGTCGACTGGGTCGACGCGAACCGCGTGGTCGTGCGTCCCAGCAAGGTCGATCCGAAGGATCCCAACTCGGTCCGCCCGGACATCTACACGCTGGTCAAGTTCCAGCGCTCCAACCAGAACACGTGCATGAACCAGAAGCCGATCGTCCAACCGGGCGATCGCGTGAAGGCCGGCGACGTGATCGCCGACGGTCCGGCGACCGAGACGGGCGAGCTCGCGCTCGGCCAGAACGTCGTCGTCGCATTCATGCCGTGGGGTGGCTACAACTTCGAGGACTCGATCCTCATCAACGAGAAGCTGGTCAAGAACGACGTCTTCACCTCGATCCACATCGAGGAGTTCGAGTGCGTCGCCCGCGACACCAAGCTCGGCAAGGAAGAGATCACCCGCGACATCCCCAACGTCGGCGAGGAGGCCCTCAAGGACCTCGACGACTCGGGCATCGTGCGCATCGGCGCCGAGGTTCGCCCCGGCGACATCCTGGTCGGCAAGATCACGCCCAAGGGCGAGACGCAGCTCTCCCCCGAGGAGAAGCTGCTGCGCGCCATCTTCGGCGAGAAGGCCGGCGACGTCCGCGACAGCTCGCTCAAGGTCCCGCCGGGCGTGGGCGGCATCGTCATCAACGCCCGCGTCTTCTCCCGCAAGGGCACCGAGAAGGACGAGCGCGCCAAGGACATCGAGGACACGGAGCGCGCGCGCATCGAGCGCACCCGCGACGAGGAGATCAAGATCCTGCGCGACAGCTTCTTCCGTCGCGTCCGCGAGCTGATCCTCAAGAAGACGACCACCGGCAAGCTGGTCGACGACAAGGGCAAGGTCCTCCTCCAGAAGGGCGCCGAGATCGACGACGCCTCGCTCAACGAGATCCCGCGCAAGTACTGGAGCGAGATCCCCATCGACGAGGCCGAGAAGGCGCAGCAGATCCTGCGCGACCTCGAGGAGCTCGTCCGCACCCGCGAAGAGCACTTCCGCGACAAGATCGAGCGCCTCTCCAAGGGCGACGAGCTGCCGCCGGGCGTGATCAAGATGGTGAAGGTCTACATCGCCATCAAGCGCAAGCTGCAGGTCGGCGACAAGATGGCCGGGCGCCACGGCAACAAGGGCGTCATCAGCCGCATCCTCCCCGAAGAGGACATGCCCTACCTGGCCGACGGCACCCCCGTCGACCTGGTGCTCAACCCGCTCGGCGTGCCGAGCCGCATGAACGTCGGGCAGATCCTGGAGATCCACCTCGGCTGGGGCGCCTACGAGCTGGGCCGCCACCTGACGCGGATGGTCGAGGAGAAGCGCAACCTGGCCGAGCTCAAGGATCGCCTCAAGCAGATCTATGCCGGCGACAAGCTGCTGGATGGGTTCTTCGACAAGCTCAGCGAGCCGGAGATCAAGCTCATCGCCAAGAAGCTGGAGAACGGCATCTTCATGGGCTCACCGGTGTTCGACGGTGCGGCCGAGGCCGACATCAAGACGGCGCTGGCCATGAGCAACCTGCCCTCCAGCGGTCAGGCCATCCTCTTCGACGGCCGCACCGGCGAGGCCTTCGACCAGGATGTGACCGTGGGCATCATGTACATGCTCAAGCTCCACCACCTGGTGGACGACAAGATCCACGCGCGGTCCATCGGGCCGTACTCGCTGGTCACCCAGCAGCCGCTGGGTGGCAAGGCGCAGTTCGGCGGTCAGCGCCTGGGCGAGATGGAAGTCTGGGCCATGGAGGCGTACGGCGCCGCCTATGCGCTCCAGGAGTTCCTGACCGTCAAGAGCGACGACGTGATGGGCCGAACCCGCATGTACGAGGCCATCGTCAAGGGTGACTACACCCTGGAGGCCGGTCTCCCGGAGAGCTTCAACGTTCTCATCAAGGAGCTGCAATCTTTGTGTCTCAACGTCGAGCTGGTCGAGTCGACCACAGTCCCCGAAGCATCCGCCGCGGAGGAGGAGTGATCCATGCGTGACATCTTCAGCTTCTTCGAGAAGCCCAAGGACCCGCTCTCCTTCAGCGCCATTCGCATCTCGCCGGCCAGCAGAGAGCTTTCGTTTCCGAAGGAGGTGATCCATGCGTGACATCTTCAGCTTCTTCGAGAAGCCGAAAGATCCCCTTTCGTTCTCTGCTATCCGAATTTCTTTGGCCAGCCCGGAGAAGATCCGGGAGTGGTCGCATGGCGAGGTGAAGAAGCCGGAGACCATCAACTACCGAACCTTCAAGCCGGAGCGCGATGGGCTCTTCTGCGCGAAGATCTTCGGGCCGGTGAAGGACTACGAGTGCAACTGCGGCAAGTACAAGCGCATGAAGCACCGCGGCGTCGTCTGCGAGAAGTGCGGCGTCGAGGTCATCCAGGCCAAGGTCCGCCGCGAGCGCATGGGGCACATCTCGCTCGCCACGCCGGTCGCACACATCTGGTTCTTGAAGTCGCTGCCGTCGCGCATCGGTAACCTGCTCGACATCCCGCTGAAGGATCTCGAGAAGGTCCTGTACTGCGAGGCGTACATCGTCATCGACCCCAAGCAGTCCGGACTGTCGCGTGCCGAGCTCCTCACGGAGGAGCGCTACGGCAAGCTGCTCGACGAGATGGGCTTCGACGCGTTCGACGCCGGCATGGGCGCCGAGGCGATCCTCCAGCTGCTCAAGGATCTCGACATCCTCGGGATGGCCGAGACCCTGCGCACCGAGATGCGCGAGGTCACGAGCGAAGCCAAGCGGAAGAAGGTCGCGAAGCGGCTCAAGGTCGTCGAGGCGTTCCGCGAGAGCGGCAACAAGCCCGAGTGGATGATGCTGACCATCATCCCGGTGATCCCACCCGACCTGCGTCCTCTCGTGCCGCTCGACGGTGGCCGGTTCGCGACGTCAGACCTCAACGATCTGTATCGGCGCGTCATCAACCGGAACAATCGTCTGCGCCGGCTCCAGGAGCTCAACGCTCCCGAGATCATCATCCGCAACGAGAAGCGGATGCTGCAGGAGGCCGTCGACGCCTTGTTCGACAACGGCCGCCGCGGCAAGACCATCACGGGCCCGAACAAGCGCCCGCTGAAGTCGCTGTCCGACATGTTGAAGGGCAAGCAGGGCCGGTTCCGTCAGAACCTGCTCGGCAAGCGCGTCGACTACTCGGGTCGTTCGGTGATCGTGATCGGTCCCGAGCTCAAGCTGCACCAGTGCGGCCTGCCCAAGAAGATGGCGCTCGAGCTGTTCACGCCCTTCATCTACAACAAGCTCGAAGAGCGTCACCTTGTGACGACGATCAAGAGCGCGAAGAAGCTCGTCGAGAAGGAGCGTCCCGAGGTCTGGGACATCCTCGAGGAAGTGATCAAGGAGCACCCGGTTCTGCTGAACCGCGCGCCCACGCTTCACCGCCTCGGCATCCAGGCGTTCGAGCCGGTGCTCACCGAGGGCAAGGCGATCCAGCTGCACCCGCTCGTGTGCGCGGCGTTCAACGCCGACTTCGACGGCGATCAGATGGCGGTCCACGTGCCGCTCTCGATCGAAGCGCAGATGGAAGCCCGCGTGCTCATGATGAGCACCAACAACATCCTGTCGCCCGCGAACGGCAAGCCGATCATCGTGCCGTCGCAGGACATCGTGCTCGGGCTCTACAACCTGACCCGCGAGCGTCCGTACGCGAAGGGTGAGTACAAGGAGGACAAGAAGGGCCGCCCGGCGCGCGGTGTCTTCGGTTCGCCGGAGGAAGTGCGCATGGCGTACGACCACGGCGAGGTCCACCTCCAGGCCGCGATCAAGCTGCGGCTCAAGAAGGCCGACGGCACCAGCGAGCTCGTGTCGACCACGGTCGGCCGTTCGCTGCTGCACGACATCTGCCCCAAGGAGGTGTCGTACGACGCGATCAACAAGGTGATGGGCAAGAAGCAGCTCGCCGAGCTGATCGACCTCGTCTACCGGATCGCGGGCCAGAAGGCGACGGTGCTGCTGGCCGACGCGCTTCGCACCACGGGGTACACGTACGCCACCAAGGCCGGCATCTCGATCTGCCTCGACGACATGGTCATCCCGCCCTCGAAGGAGACCCTGCTGAACGAAGCGCAGAAGGAGGTCGCCGAGATCGAGGAGCAGTACACCGAAGGTCTCATCACCGACGGCGAGCGCTACAACAAGGTCGTCGATATCTGGGCGCAGGTCGCTGAGGCCATCGCCAAGGACATGATGAAGGAGATCTCGACGGACGAGTTCAAGGATCCGGACTCGAACACCTTCAAGAAGGCGCCGTCGTTCAACTCGATTTTCATCATGGCGGACTCGGGTGCTCGCGGTAGCCAGCAGCAGATGCGGCAGCTGGCCGGCATGCGTGGCCTGATGGCCAAGCCGTCGGGCGAGATCATCGAGACCCCGATCACGACCAACTTCCGCGAGGGTCTGTCGGTTCACCAGTACTTCATCTCGACGCACGGCGCCCGCAAGGGTCTCGCCGACACGGCGCTCAAGACGGCGAACTCGGGTTACCTGACCCGCCGCCTCGTCGACGTGTCGCAGGACACCATCATCAGCGAGTTCGACTGTGGAACGCGCCAGGGCATGGAGATGATGCCGCTCATCGAGGGTGGCGAGATCATCGAGCGTCTCGGTGACCGGATCCTCGGTCGCGTGGTGCTCGAGGACGTCGTCGATCCGTACACGGGCGAAGTGCTCGTGCCCTCCAACGCGGAGATCACGGAAGACCACGTCAAGATCATCGACAACGCCGGGATCGACCGCGTGAAGATCCGCTCCGTGCTCGCGTGCGAGACGCGGCGTGGCATCTGCTCGCTGTGTTACGGCCGCGACCTGGCCCGTGGTCATATGGTCAACATCGGTGAGGCGGTCGGCGTGATCGCCGCCCAGTCGATCGGTGAGCCGGGCACGCAGCTCACGATGCGGACGTTCCACATCGGTGGCGTTGGTCAGATCCGTACGGAGCAGAGCTCGCTCGAGGCCCGCAACGAGGGCACGGTCAAGCTCAACAACCTGTACAAGGTGTCGAAGAAGGACCACTGGGTGGTGATGAACCGCCAGAGCGAGCTCGTCCTGGTCGACGACATCGGCCGCGAGCGCGAGCGTTATGGTCTGCAGTACGGCGCCCGGTTGATGGTCGAGGACGGTACCCGCGTCAAGGCCGGTCAGGTCATGGCGGAGTGGGACCCGTTTGCGATGCCGATCGTGACCGAGGTGTCGGGCTACGTGAAGTACGGCGACATCATCGACGGTGTCACGATGACGGAATCGCTCGACGAGCTCACGGGCATGTCGCGCAAGCAGATCACCGAGTCCAAGGACGCCGACAGCCGGCCGCGCATCACGCTGAAGGACGCTGACGGCAACACCGTCAAGCTCCCCAGCGGGATGAACAACCCGAAGGACACCGGCGAGGCGCGCTACTTCCTCCCGGTCGGCGCGAACATCTACGTCAACGACGGCGATTACGTCGAAGCCGGCGATGTGATCACGAAGATCTCGCGCGAGACCACGAAGACCAAGGACATCACGGGCGGTCTGCCCCGCGTTGCCGAGCTGTTCGAGGCCCGCAAGCCGAAAGATCACGCAGTCATCTGCGAGATCGACGGCACGGTCCACTTCGGCAAGGACACCAAGGGCAAGCGCAAGGTGCTCGTGGTTCCCGAGGTCGGTGACCCATCCGAGTACCTGATCCCGAAGGGCAAGCACCTGTCCGTCCGCGAAGGCGACCGCGTTCGCGCGGGCGAGGCGCTGATGGATGGCCCGGCCAATCCGCACGACATCCTCAAGGTGCTCGGCGAGCGCGCGCTCGCGAAGTACCTGGTCGACGAGATCCAGGAGTCTATCGCCTCCAGGGTGTGCGTATCAACGACAAGCACATCGAAGCGATCGTTCGCCAGATGCTGCGCCGCGTCTCGGTCACCGACCCGGGTGACACCAACTTCCTCGTCGACGAGCACGTCGAGAAGCACATCTTCGAGGAGGAGAACGAGCGCGTGATCGTCGCCGGTGGCCAGCCGGCCAAGGGTGATGCTCTGCTGCTGGGCATCACGAAGGCGTCGCTGTCGACGGAGTCGTTCATCTCCGCGTCGTCGTTCCAGGAGACCACGAAGGTGCTGACCGAGGCGTCGATCAACGGACGCGTCGACTACCTCCGCGGCCTCAAGGAGAACGTCATCATGGGTCGCCTGATCCCCGCCGGCACCGGCCTCGGGGCTTACAAGCGCCTCACGGTCGATGTCTCCGCCAACGACGAGGATGGCTTCCCGATCGAGGCTGACGACGACGCTGACGTCAGCGCCGCCGCGGTCGAGTAACACCCGCCGACGTGATCAGTTTTCGCCTCGTGGTCCTCGCGGATCACGAGGCGGCGTTCGTTTCGGTCACTCGAACCAGAAGAACAGTCGGAACAGATCGAGCCGGGAGTCAGCGTCCAGCTTGTCGAGCAGGTTGGTCTGGTGGAACTTGACCGTCCGCGCCGACACGCCGAGCCGACCGGCGATCTCGTCGGTCATGTAGCCGTAGAGCAGGAACTGAAACACCTCGCGCTCGCGCGGTGACAGCGCGAAGGTCTCGACGATCTCCTCGACCCGCTCGCGCACGACCTCGCGATAGTGCTCGCGGTTGTCACGCTTATCCGGAACCGGGTCGAGCGTCCGCTTTCCGGATCTTCGGCCAGGTGGAACCGTGCCGATGGGCCTTCGTCGGTTGGACATGGGAGCTCGCAGTCGACCGCCCGGTCCTCAACCTTGCGTTAACTCGTATCGCGTGCAGCCCAAGCGCGCACCTGTCCTGGAGGACAGGTGTGTCGCACACCGTTTTGCGGCAACGATCCCTCCCCCATGCCGTCGTCGGAGATCTCCGGTCCTGACGCGCACCGGACGCGCGGCGTCGTACTCGTGGTGGGCGGCGACGACGGCATGCGCGCGGTGACACGCAAGTTCTGTGCGATGGCTGGGTTCGCGACGCGCGAGGCTGCAAGCGCGGCACAGGCGCTCGCCGCCATCGCAGCGAGTCCGCCATCAGGGATTCTCTGCTGGTCCGCGATCGATGACGGTGATGGGCTCGCGCTCGCGCGCGAGCTCCGCGCGCTGGTGCCAGATGCCAAGCTGGTGCTGGTGCTCGACCAGGGGCACCTCGATCGCGCTCACCTGGCCCGCGAGATCGCTGACACGGTGCTGGCGTCGCCGGCCGCGCTCGATCAGGTGCTCGAGGTGCTGCGCGGGCTGTTCGCACGCGTGCCGGCACGCCGGCTCCCGCACTTGTTGATCGTCGACGAGGACATCTACCTCGCGAACGTGCTGAAGCGTGGGCTGTCTGCCAGCTTCGACATCACGGTCGTGCCGACTGCGCAGGGTGCGCTCGGCGCGATCGCCGTCCGCGAGCCCGACGCGATCCTCGCCGAGCTGCGGCTCCTCGATATGGACGTCCGCGTGTTTCACGGCGCGCTGGACGCGGCGCGCCAGGGTCTCGCCGGTCGGACGGTGTACATGACCACCGGTACCGTCGGGAATCCGATCCACGCGTTCCTCGCCACGATTCCCGGGCGCTGGCTCTACAAACCGTTTCCGATCGCGACCCTGCGTTCGCTACTCTCGGCGCGCCAGGTCCGGAGGTAGACGTGGTGCTGGCGGGGCTGGCCCTCGATCCGCGGTCGGCGTCCGAGCAATTTGCTTGTTGGCGGCGCACCTGCGGACCGCTATAAGCAGGGCGGTATGGGTTCGACGGGTAAGAGAAGTCTCGCGGCGGTCGCTACCACGCTCAGCTTCGACAAGTTCTGGACCTGGCTCGCAGGTCACGCGAACTGCATCTTGCGCGCTGGCACCCCCGAGGTCGTGCTCCTCGATCACGAGGACTTTCACTGGACCCTGATCACGGAGGACGATCACACGCTGGTCGTCCAGCTCGCGCGGGCCAAGGATCTTGTCGGCGAGCTGCTCGTGTTCCCCGCCGAGATCGCGTACGTCCAGGTCGAGCCTTCGGAGACCGAGGGCGAGTGGCTGTTCGAATGTGTTGTCGAATCGGAGAAAGCGCGTGAGGTCGCGTACCACTTCGTGATGGCGCACGAGTACGAGGACGTCGAGCACCGTCGCGAAGATAAGTGGACGCACTGAGCGGCGCGGATCTTCACACCTAGCGGCTGACCCGATCACGCGCCTGCCCGCATGGGCATCAGGCCACATGCGCGTGCTACGCTCCCCGCTGATATGGAGCCGGACGAGCTGATCGGCGCCCTGGTCGACGACCGTTACAAGGTGCTCGACGCGATGGCGTCCGGCTCGATGGGCATCGTCTACAAGGCGGAGCGCGTCCCGGTCGGCAAGCTCGTCGCGATCAAGTTCCTCCACGCCACGTTCGCGAACGACAGCGAGTTCCTCGCCCGGTTCGAGCGCGAGACCCGCGTGATGAGCAAGCTCGCTCATCCGAACTGCGTCTCGGTCGTCGACTTCGGGGTCTGGGAGGGCGCGCCGTATCTGGTGATGGAGTACGTCGCCGGCACGACGCTGCGCTCGATCATCGACATCGGGCCACTGGTCCCCATGCGCGCGCTCGGCATCTGCCGTCAGATCGCCTCCGGGCTCGCGCACGCGCACTCGCACGGCATCGTCCATCGCGACGTCAAGCCAGCCAACATCATGATCAGCGATGAGATCGGCGCGGGCGAGCACGTCCGCATCCTCGATTTCGGGCTCGCTCGGCTGCGCGGCGCGGTCGGCCGCGACGCCACGCAGAGCAACGTCGTCGTCGGGACTCCGAACTACATGGCTCCCGAGCAGACGGTCGGCGGTGGGACGATCGACGCGCGCACCGACGTCTATGCGGTCGGCATCGTGCTGTTCGAGATGATCGTCGGCGATCGCCCGTTCCAGGCCGAGGACACGCTCGCCTTGCTCGGCATGCACCGCGCGGCGCCGATCCCGAAGCTCGTCGATCGCGTCGAGGGTCGGGTCGAGATCCCGAACGGCGTCCAGGCCGTGATCGAGCGCGCGCTCGCAAAGTCACCCGAGGATCGCTTCCAGTCCGCGATCGAGCTGGCCCAGGCTGTCGATGCGATCACCAGCGCGATCACGATGTCCCTCGCGACCGGCGATAGCGGACGCGTGAGCTCGCGGCGAGAGGCCGGGGTCGCACCGACGATGCTCGACATCGGCGCGGCGTCCAACAACTCGTTGACCGATCTCACCGTCGAACGGGTCGTCGCGCACCGGCGCGCGAAGCCCGCCAGCAGCATGGTCGGTGCATTGCTCGCGGTCGCAGTGCTCGGCGGCGGCGCGGCGGCCGCGTGGTACGCGAAGGGCCGCGGTGCGAGCTCGCGGGTCGGTAGCACCGCGCCCGTCCTCGCGGACGCCGGAGGCAGCGCGCTCGCTCACGTCGTCCCCGCGTCTGCTGACGCGGCGATCGTCCCGCCGGACAGTGGCGCCGGCAGTGGGGCAGGCAGCGCGGATCTGCTCGCGGCGGGCTCGGGTAGCGGCAGCGCGATCACGGACGTCGGGAGCGCGGGCAGCGATACCGCCGGCGAGATCGAGCTCGAGCCCGATCCGGTCAGCGCCGATCACGTGGTCCCGGAGAGCGAGCCGACGGAGGACGAGGACGAGGCTGCCGATGCACCTGCCACCGACGAGGAAGTCGAGAAGCAGCCGGCGCCTCCGGCGCCCAAGCTCGCGCGCACCATCCACGACGCCGTCGTCTTGATCAAGCAGGGCGAGCGCGACCTCGCGCTCGCGAGCCTGCTCCAGCTGAAGCGGCGCAATCCACGGAGCGCGTACGTCCCCTACCTGCTCGGCAACCTCTACTTCGAGAAGCGCTGGTGGTCCGTCGCGCTCAGCAACTACCGGCTCGCGATCAAGAAGAACGGCGGCTATCGCAAGAACGGCGTCTTGATCGGCAAGGTCGTTCGCATGCTCGCCAGCAACAAGACCGCCAGCCGCGCGTCGGCGTTCCTGCGCGGCACGATCGGGCACCCGGCCCTGACCTACGTCAGGTACGCCGCGGGCAAGAACCCGAATCCGACGGTCCGCAAGCGCGCGGCAACGCTGGCGAAGCAGATCCGTTAGTAGCGAGTCGTGTGGAACACGATCGCGTTGCCATCGGGCGCGGCGACCACGGGCATCGCACCGGGGTAGGTCACCGACGTCGTCTCGGCGAGGTACGGCGAGAGCACCTGCTGGGCGACCGAGTCGCCGTGGTCGACGATCATCGCGGGTACGTTGGTGCTGGTGACGGGTGTGTAGTTATAGAGGTTCGCGCCGCGGGCAAAGCGATGGCTGACGCCAGCCGCGCCCTCGAGAACGATCACCACGCCATTGTTCTGCAGGAAGGTGTCGACCGCGGTCGCCCACGTGGTGCCCGAGGCCTGCACGGTATCGCCGTTGCCGGTCTGGGGCTCGACGATGAGGACATCGATCCCGCTCAGCGCGTTCGGCGACACCGACGGCAGCGTCACCCAGTGGAACGGGCGACCGATGTGGTTCAGGCCCTGGGCAAGCGCCTGGTGCGCACCCGCTGCGGGTCCCGACCCACGATAGAGCGAGATCGCGAGATCGCGATGCTCGCCGAGCGCCGCGGCGTTGCCGAGCACGCGTGCCATCGAGAAGTGATGGCGCTGGTAGTCGTGACCGATCGCGACGATGTGACCCGACAGCTCGCCTTCGCAGTGACCGCTGGTACACAGACCGCTGGCGCACACGTGGCCGCACGCGCCGCAGTTGTCGGGATCGGTCGCGGTGTCAGCCTGGCAGACCGGGCCGCCATCGCTGCCGCTGCCGCCATCACCGACGCCGCCGTCACTGCCACTGCCACTGCCACTGCCACTGCCGCTGCCGCTGCCGCTGCCGCTGCCTTCGCCACCGCCATCACCGCCGCCACTGCTACCACCATCGGTGTTGCCGCCGCCGTCCTGATCGCCGCCGTCATCATCGCTGCCACCGCCACCACCGTCGGGCTGGCCGGTGTCCGAGGCGACGCAGCTGCCATGGACGAGTGAGAACCCGGTCGCACACGGGTTGTCGACGAGCGAGTCGAAGCAACCCGTGGCGGACGCCAGCAGCGAGAACGAGACGAGCGAGAATCGGTTCACTGGACACCTCCACGATCCGGGGCGGACCGTTCGATCACGAACTCGACGCGGCGATTGCGCTCGAGCTTGGCAGGGTCGCGCGGGCGCGAGCGGCCAAACCCGATCGACTCGATCCGGTCCTGGGCGAAGCCATGCGAGAGCAGGGCGGCGCGAACGTTCGCGGCGCGACGCTCGCTGAGATCCTGGTTGTAGTCGTCGCTGCCGATCTGGCACGCATGCCCCTCGATCGTGAGCCGCGACCACTCGGGGTGCTCGGACCACAGCTTCGCGAGCTGCGTGATCACGGCGCGCCCCTGGTGCCGAACCCTCGCGCGATTGAGGTCGAACAGCACGCGCTCGTCGAGAATGATCCGATCGTTGACCACGACGATCTCCTGCGACACCGGGCAGCCATCGAGCAGCTCCGCGCAGCTCTGCTCGTGCTCGATGATCGACTCGGGGTCGCGCTGGATCGCGACGGCGGGCACCGCGACCGCGTGCGGGGCTTCGTAATAGCGGCGAAGTGGCACGGCCTTGCGCTCCTTGCCGAACGTGAGATCGACACCGACCAGGAGCAGGTCGGCCGAGCCGAACGTGTCCATGTCGTCGTTGCTCATCACCCGGATGAAGCGGGCAGATGGCCCGACATCGAAGTAGGCGGTCGCGAACGACCAGCCGGCACCGGCCTCGACCGCCGGCACGAGGTCCGATCCGGTGAGTCCGCCGCCGGCGACACCTTCGATCCAGAACCCGGCGGGGAGCAGGGCTCGGAGCGCGATGCCCGCCGTGCCGAGACCGCCAAACCCTGGATCTTCCTGGTTTCCACCCGGGGCCGGGCCATTGCGCAGCGCGCCGAGCCGGACCCGGGCGCCGAGCGCGACCTTGCCGTTGTCGGCATAGGCGCCGACCGCGGGCATGAAGCCCGGTCGAAACGCGCCATGCTGGGCATCAGAGACTGCGACAACTGCAGGGGTCTCGGCCACCAACCAGCTATCGGCAGCTGCCGGACCGGTGA
>JBBJLY010000161.1:0-19594 GCA_037720695.1 Kofleriaceae bacterium
GGCGAGCACGTAGCCACCGGGACGCACCACGCGCGCCATCTCCTGCATCGCGGTCGCGATGTCCGGGATGTGCGCGAGCACCTTGAACGAGTACGCGACGTCGACCGAGTTGCTCGCGATCGGCAGCGCGGTGGCCGAGGCCTGGGCGACCACGAGGCCGCGTGCGGCGGCCTGGGCGAGCATGCCGCCCGACAGATCGATCCCGCGCGCGCTGCGGGCGAACCGGGCGGCGCGCCCGAGGATGAGGCCGGTGCCGCAGCCGACCTCGAGCACGTCCTTGTCCGTGCCGTAGCGCTCGACCAGCTCGACCTCGAGGTCGTCGAGCATCCGGTGGTAGGGCAGGTGCCGCTCGCGCTCGTACCAGCCGGCGAAGTCGTCGTAGTAGGCGCGGTTGTCGAGACGGGACATGGCCCGCGTTCTACTACAGCTTCGCGAGCAGCTCTTTCTTCTTCGCGTCGAACTCGGCTTCGGTGAGGATTCCCGCGGCCTTGAGCTCTCCGAGCTGCTTGAGCGTACCCATGATCTGCTCCCGGGTCTCGCCCGGTGGCTTCGCCTGATTTGCGTTGGCGTTGCCCATCGTGCCGGCCATCTGGCCCGCCATCGCGAAGCCCATGCCGATGCCCGCGCCCTGGAACGCGCCGCCGCCGTCGCCGCCCTTCTTCATGCCCTCGGCCGCGCCCATCATCATCTCGGCCTGGGCGAGCTGCTGGTAGCCGGCCATGCCGCCCGAGGCGTTGACGTAGGCCATGCGCTCGACCAGCTTGTCGAGCCGGTCCTTGTCGGCCTGGTCCATCGAGATCGAGAAGTCGCCGAACCGGATGACCTCGACGCCGTACGGCTCGATGTTCTTCCGCACGTTGGCGAGCGTGGTCGCCTCGATCTCGTCGGTGTAGGCACCCGACGTGACCTTCATCATCGGCCAGTTCTCCTTGACGATGAGCTCGGCGATGCCGTCCTTCATCGTCTTCTGGATCTGGCTCTTGAACCACGGCACGAAGCCTTCGTTGGTTGCGGCGCGCTGCCCGACGAGCCCGATCACGAGCTTGGTCGGATCGATCACGCGGGCCGAGAACTCGCCATGCACCATGAGGCGTACGCGGAGCTGCGTCTGCGGATCCTGGACGTCACCGATCGAGGTGCCGAACTTGATCGACGGCATCTCGCGCGTGGTGACGAAGAACACCTCGCAGATGAAGACGTTGCCGCCGGTGAACTTGTCGATCAGCTGGCCGAGGAACGGGATGTTGCTCGCGTCCAGCGTGTGGCGGCCGGCCGAGAAGCTGCCGACGAACTTGCCGTCCTTGAAGAACAGCGCGACCTCGTCGGAGTCGACGGTGAGCTGCGCCTTCATCGGGATCGTCTGATCGGGGTGCTTGTAGACCCACTGATCCTTTGCACTATCCGGACGCGCGATCGCGAGCTCGGCAACACCACCCTTGATGAAGTCGATGAATCCCATGGACGTTCTCTCCTCTGATGACACGGGTCGGCCTCGACCCTCACCTCGAACGTAGCACGTGATCCGCGGCGGGTTTTCTGTTGATCCGACCGCGATCCTGGACGACCGTGCGCGAGTCCCAGGGGGGAACTGATGCGCAACCTCGTCTCGCTGCTCATGCTCGTGCTCGTCGGCTGCGGCCCCTCGGGTCGCAATCCGAACGGCAACACCGACGGCTCGACGGTCGATGGCCACAACGGCCCGCTCGGCACGTTGACCGGCAAGGTCTACGCTCCGAACCAGGGACCCGGGCAGGCGGCGCCGGGACAGGAGATTCCGATCGCCGGCGCGCTGGTCCACGCCAACGTCGACGCGCCTGCGCCGATCCCCGACGGCGTGTACTGCGAGCCATGCGTCGAGACGCCGGCTGGCGGCACGGTCAGCGGCGCGGATGGCGGCTTCTCGCTCGCCGTCCCGCCCGGCACGTACTGGATCACGATCCAGAAGGGCCAGTACCGCGTCGATCACCAGGTCACGGTCGCCGCTGGCTCGGTCGCGCTCGACGCATCGATGACCACGCTGCCGTCGCAGTGGAACCCGGGCCTGCACATGTGGATGCCGCGGATCGCGATGGCGACCGGCACCGATGATCGAATCGAGGACATTCTCGCGAAGCTGGGTGTCGGCTCGCAGTCCGGCAACAACTACGACGGCCCGATCGGCGAGAACGGCGCGAGCGAGCTGACCGTGGTTGGCTACGGCGGTTCGGGCCCGGGGTCGGTGACGTACCTTCTCAACAACCTCGCCGAGATGCGCAAGTACCACATCATCTTCTTCCCTTGCGCGACCTCGATGGGCAGCCTCAACACGCTGCTCAAGAACCAGACCGTGCTCGGCAACGTCCGGCGCTACGTCAACGAGGGCGGCAAGCTCTACGTCACCGATTGGTCCGGCGAGGTCTCGGATCGCGCGTTCCCCCCGCAGATCGAGCTCGGCGGTTTCGGCACGGACAGCGAGGGCACCTACGACCCGGTCGCGCTGACCGGCACGCTGACCACCAGCGGCGACGCGGATGGCGAGCACTATTCGATCGACGACGGCAAGGCGATCGACCCCGACCTGAACGCGTGGCTCGGGCTGCAGATGGGGCCCCGCCAGGGTGGCGGCGTCGGCATGTACGACGCGGACGACTTCGACATCACCGGGCTCTACAACTGGATCAACCAGCTGACACCGGTGGTGCTCGCGACCGACGGCAATGGCCAGCCGATCTACGACACGCCAAAGGCATGGGTCACCGGCTCGGGGCCCGGCGGCAACAAGCCGGTCGCGGTGACCTTCGCGCCCACGGGGTGCGGCAAGGTGCTGTACACCGCGTTCCAGACCGCCAATAGCTCGCACGCCGGGCTGTACGAGCAGGAGCGCGTGCTGCTGTATCTCATCATGGAGATCCAGACCTGCACCGATAACCCGATCGAGCTCGCGCCCTGATAGGGTCGCGGCGTGACCGCGCGCCGGCTGATCGTCCTCCTCGTCGCGATCAATGCCGCCGTGATCATCGCCGGCCAGCTCGCCGTGCCGCCGGCCGCGCGCCGCGCCGGCACCGGGATCCGCGTCGGCCTCGTGTTCGACATCGGTGGCAAGAACGACAAGTCGTTCAACGAGGCAGCGTGGCGCGGACTCCAGCGAGCGCGTGCCGAGCTCGGTGTAGAGGCCGAGTTCATCGAGCCGACCGAGGGTGCGGATCGCGAGACCGCGCTGCGCGCACAGGCGGCCCGCGGCGTCGACCTCGTGATCGGCGTCGGCTTCATCTTCGGGCCTGACCTCGAGCGGCTCGCGAAGCAGTTCCCGCACGTCAAGTTTGCCGGCATCGACTACAGCCCGTCGCCGGGGATCGGGGACCTGCCGAACCTCGCCGGGCTGCAGTTCCGCGAGCACGAGGGCAGCTTCCTCGTCGGCGCGATCGCGGGCCTGCTGACGCGGACCAAGATCGTCGGGTTCGTCGGCGGGATGAAGATCCCGCTGATCCGCAAGTTCGAGGTCGGCTACATCGCCGGCGTGAAGCACGTGTGTCCGAGCTGCCGGATCATCCCCGCGTACGCCGGCTCCGAGCCGAAGGCGTTCGCCGACCCGACGCTCGGCCAGAACCTGGCGTCGGCGCAGTACCGCAGCGGCGCGGACATCATCTATCACGCGGCCGGCAAGACCGGCGATGGTGTGTTCGCGGCGGCCCGCCAGCGCAAGGCGCTCGCGATCGGCGTCGACTCCGATCAGTTCGCGAACGCGCCCTGCTGCGTGGTCACCAGCATGATCAAGCGGGTCGACGTCGCGGTCGTCGATGCGGTGAAGTCGGTGATCGAGCACCGGTTCCACGGCGGGTTGCACGAGCTCGGGCTCGCAGAGGATGGCGTCGGGTTTGTCTCCGACGAGCGCAATCGTCACCTGCTGCCGCCTGACGTCGTCACGCGCGTGCGCCGGATCGCGAAGGAGATCATCGCAGGAACCATCAAGGTTCCGGACCGGTGAGTGATCGCGTGATCGACGCCGTGCTGACGAAGCGATTCGGGACCCGCGAGGTGCTCGCGAACGCGGAGCTCCGCGTCGTCGCCGGCACGGTGCATGCGCTGGTCGGCGAGAACGGCGCCGGCAAGAGCACGCTCGTCAAGCTGGTCGCGGGCGTCCTGCGCGCCGATGCGGGCACGCTCGTGGTACATGGCAAGCCGGTAGAGCTCGCCGGCTGGGACCGGATCGCGGCACGCGCCGCGGGGATCGGGATCGTGCAGCAGCACGGTGCCTCGGCAGGGACGCTGACGGTGACCGAGAATGCTGTGCTCGGCGCCGAGCCGACACGAGGTCCGTGGCTCGAGCTCGGCCCGACCGCCGAGCGACTGGTCGCGCTCGGACGCGAGCTCGGGATGACGATCGATCCTCACGTCCCTGCCTCGCAGCTGTCGCTCGGCGCCGCGCAGCGGGCGGAGATCGTCGCGGCGATGCATCACGGCGCGCGGCTGTTGATCCTGGACGAGCCGACCGCCGTGCTCGCCCCGGTGGAGGTCGATGGTTTGCTCGCCACGCTGCGCACACTCGCCGCGAGCGGCACCACGATCGTGATCGTCACCCACAAGCTCGACGAGGTCCGCGCGGTCGCCGATGACGTCACGGTGCTGCGCGAGGGCAAGACGGTGGCGACGTTCCATGCCGCGCGCGACCAGACGCCGCGGCTCGACGTGGCGGCGATCGCGAATGCGATGGTCGGCGCCGATCTCGCGGAGCGCGGCTCGCTCGCGGCGCCGCCGGCCGACGCGCCGATCGCGCTCGAGGTGACGCGGCTCGTGTTACCTGGTCCGGGGGAAGTCTCGCTCGCGGTGCGGCGTGGCGAGCTGCTCGGCGTCGCCGGCGTCGACGGCAACGGTCAGCGCGAGCTCGCGCTCGCGATCGCGGGGCTTGCGCGCCCCAGGGGCACGATCGCGATCGGCGGTCGCGACGTGTCGGCCGCCTCTCCGCGCTCGCGGCTGCAGCACGGGCTCGCTCATATCCCCGAGGATCGCCACCACGGCGGGCTGCTGCTCGATGTCTCGGTCGCCGACAACCTCGCGCTCGGCCGGCGCGATGTCACGGGCCGGTGGCGGATCGATCGCGCCGCGGTGCGCGCGCACGCGGTCGCGCGGATCGCGGAGCTCGATGTCCGGCCTCCCGATCCCGATGCGCTCGCGCGTGCGCTGTCAGGTGGCAATCAGCAGAAGCTGGTCGTCGGGCGCGAGCTGTCGCGGCCGGACCTGCACGCGGTCGTCGCGGCCCAACCGACCCGCGGCGTCGATCTCGGCGCCGTCCTCAAGATCCACGATCGGCTGCGCGCGGCCGCGGGCGCCGGGGCAGGGGTGCTCGTGATCTCGGCGGATCTCGACGAGCTGCTCGGCCTGTGCCACCGGATCGTGGTGATGCTGCGCGGCCGGATCGTCGGCGAGCTCGCGGGCGAAGCGCTGCGTGGCGGCGAGGCGCGCAGCGCGCTCGGGGCGATGATGACGGGCGCGCGCGGCGCGGAGGCTGTCGCGTGATCCTGCGCCCCAGCGCGGCGCTCTCGCGCGAGCTCCAGGCGGCGGCGATCGCGCTGCTGGTGTCGATCGCGATCGGCAGTGTGTTGATGCTGGTGGTCGGGGTGTCGCCCGGCCACGTGTGGTGGACGATGCTCGAGCGTACGCTCGGCGATCCGTCCGAGCTCGGCCAGGTGGTGTACAAGGCGACCGGGCTCGCGCTGTGCGGGCTCGCGGTCGGGCTCGCGCTCGACGCGGGCCTGTTCAACATCGGCGCGGAGGGCCAGCTCGCCGCCGGCGTCGTCGCGTGCTCGACCCTCGGTGCCGCGCTACCGGCCGACACGCCCGCGGTGATCGCGATCCCGCTGTGCCTGCTCGCCGCGGCAGGTGCAGGTGGTGCGATCGGTTGGCTGATCGGGGCGATGCGCGTGTGGCGCGGCGCGCACGAGGTGATCACGTCGATCATGCTGAACGCGATCGTCGTCGGCGTGGTGCTGTGGATCGGCAACGAGTCGCTGTTCCAGGGCGGGACCACGCGCGGCGCGGCGATCGTCGCCGGCGCCCAGCTGCCGCAGCTCGGGCTGGGCGGCAGCGCGGCGAATGCGGCGGCGTTCCTCACGCTCGGGGTCGTCGGCCTGATGTGGTGGCTACGCGCGCGCACGACGTGGGGGGCGGCGTGGCGTGCGGTGGGAGAAGATCCGGCGGCGGCCCGCTGCGCCGGGTTCTCCGTCGAGCGCGTCCAGCTCCTCGTGATGACCGGGTCGGGAGCGCTCGCCGGACTGGCGGCCGCGAACCTCGTGCTCGGCCACAAGCACGCGTTCGAGGAAGGACTCGGTCGCGGCACGGGGCTGCTCGGGATCAGCGTCGCGCTGCTCGGTCGCACGCATCCGTTCGGTGCTGCGCTCGCGGCGATCGTGCTCGCGTTCCTCTCGGTCGGCGGGCTAACCGTCGCCGACCTGGTGCCGAAGGAACTGACCGAGATGCTGCAGGGCGTGGTCGTGCTCGCCGTCGCGGCGGCCGGTCCCTGGGTTGCGCGGAGGGCCGCGTGAAGCGCACGACGATCATCGTCGGGGCCGGCGTCGCACTCGTGCTCGTGCTGCTCGTCGTGCTGCAGCCCGCGCTCGTCGCGTCGATGTTCGCGCTCGGCTTCGCGGCCCAGGTGGTCGTGATCGCCGTGCCCTACGCGCTCGCCGCACTCGGTGGGTCGGTCACCGAGCGCGCGGGCGTCGTCGATCTCGCGCTCGAGTCGAAGCTGCTGTTCGGTGCGTTCGCGGCGGCCGCGGTTGGCCACCTCACCGACTCGGGGACCGCGGGCATCGTGGCCGGCGTCGGTGCCGGGATGCTGGTCGCCGCGATCCAGATCCTGTGCGCGCTCCGGCTGGGCGCGGACCAGGTGATCGTCGGAGTCGCGCTCAACCTGCTCGCACTCGGCGGCACCCGGTTCCTGCTCCAGCTGCTGTTCGACGAGGGCGCGAACTCCCCGCCGTGTCCCGCGTACGGCGATGCGATCATCGGGAACCCGCTGGTGTGGATCGCGGTGCTCGCATCGATCGCGGTCCCGATCGCGCTGTCGCGCACCGTGTGGGGGCTGCGTACGCGCGCCGCCGGGGACCGGCCCGAGGCGCTGGTCGCGGTCGGCGTCGATCCGGCGCGCACGCGGCTGCTCGCCGCGCTGGTCGGTGGCGGGCTCGCCGGTGCTGGTGGCGCGCAGCTGTCGCTCGCGATCGGGGGCTTCGTCGCAGACATGTCGAGTGGGCGCGGCTACATCGCGATCGCGATGGTGATCCTCGCCGGCTGGCGCCCGGGTTGGGCCGCGCTCGCGTGCCTCGGGGTCGGGGCCGCGGAGGCGATCAACATCCAGCTCCAGATCACCGGCTCGTCGGTGCCGCGCGAGCTGGCACCGCTACTACCGTACGTGATGACGCTGGTCGTGCTCGTGATCGCGGGAGGCTCGCGCCGTCCGCCGCCCGCGTCACTCGGTGAGTCCGGACCGATCGCGAGCTGATATGCTCGCAGGAGCGATGAGCTCCACGGTGTTCATGGATCTGCGGGTGCGTGCGATCGTTGTGTATCGCGTGACCACGCAAGCGAGTGTCTACGTGGTCGGGTTTCACGACCAGCGCGGGCGCCGGTACGTCATCGCCCGCGGCGCGCCGGGCACCGATCGGGAGGCGGTCGTGGTCCGAGACAGCGACCCGCGTGTCGGCGAGCACTCGCTGTTCGAGCTCCCGCCTGAAGCGTGGATCGGACTGTCGCTCGAGATCGCGACCATGACGTCGAGCCCGATCGTGGCCGTCATCGAGGAGCATGATCCCGCATTGATCTCGGCGGTCGGCGTCGACGGCTCGGTGCAGCACAACCCGTGGGCCCGCCCCGAACCCGCGCCGGTCGATCCGCCGGGGTTCGCCGCGCCGCGCCCTCCGTACTTCCCCCAGCAACCACGGATCGTGGAGACGCCCGCACGCGGCACGCAACCCGTGGCGATCGCTCCCAATCCCGCAGCGATCGCGCGTGCGCTCGTCGTTGGCGCCGCCGCACCCGCCTCGCCCGCGGAGCCCGAGACGCCGTACCCGATTCGCCAGGTGCGCTACGCCGAGAACGCGGTGGCGCTGCTGCGCTCGCTCGCGCGGCGTGAACGTCTGTACGAAGATCTCGCCGCCGATGTCCCGGAGCGTGACCGCCTGCGCGCCGCGCTCGACGAGCTCGCGCAGCTGCTCGAGGTGGTTCGCCGGCGCGATCGCCCGTGAACCGGGGCGCCAACCGTTGTAGCGTCCACGGGATGCGCAGCTGCCTGCTCGTGCTCGCGATCGCGGCCTGCGGTAGCTCGCAACAGCCCAGGCAGGAAGTGCTGATCGTCGAGCGCACGACGGAGCCGCTGTGCCCGACGGAGCCGGCGGAGGATCCGCGTCGGGTCAGCCGCCGGCCGAGCTGGCGAGCGAGCTCGAGACCATCGATCGCGAGCTCGATCAGATCGACGACGAGCTGGCCGCGGCGCTCGCGATGCCGGCCTCGCGCGACGCCGCGCTCGCCGCGCTCGCGAAGCGGATCGAGCTGTTGCAGCGCACCGCGCCGGAGATCATGTTCGCGGACACGCCGGCGCTGTTGATCCGATCGCGAGCGAGCACAGCAGTGCCCGCGAGCGCGATGCCAAGCTCCAGCTGTCGTTTG
This sequence comes from Kofleriaceae bacterium, assembly GCA_037720695.1. Lineage (GTDB taxonomy): Bacteria > Myxococcota_A > Polyangia > Haliangiales > Haliangiaceae > JABFXX01. The sequence goes on from JBBJLY010000161.1 coordinate 8,638, forward strand.
GCGATCGGCATCCGTCACGCGTCGAGCAACAGCGTTCGATCGAGGCGCTGCGCGAGCTGTTCGATCGCCAGCGCGAGGTCGAGCTCGCCCGCGCGACCCACGCTCGGGAGGTGCTCGCGTCTCTGCCGCGCACCGCGTCCGCCACGAAGCTGCGCCAGGCGGACCTGCGCGCGCTGCAGCAGACGCTCGATCGACTCACTGCCAGCTCGGCGCATCTCCTCGTTCCCAGTGATGCACCGACCGCGCTCCGCGTCGCCGTGCTCCGGGTCGCCACGGCTCGTCAGCGGGTCGATGCCGCGCAGCGCACGCTCGGACCGCGCCATCCCGAGATGCGCGAGCTCGACGTCGCGCTGGCCGGTGCGCGCGAGCAGCTGCAGGCCGCGGTGATCGCGGCGCGCGAAGCAATCGCGTCGTGGATCATCGCGCTCGATGCGCCGCAGCGAGGCACCGCGGATCCCGCGCGGCTGGCGCGCCGTGCCGAGCTCGCTGCACGCGCGCGCGAGCTGCGCCGCGAGTGGGACGCACTGCGCTGATCACATCTGCGACGGCGCGCCCATGCCGAGCAAGGCGAGCCCGGTCGCGAGCGTGGCCTGCACGGCGGCGGTCAGCGCGAGTCGCGCGCGCCGGGTCTCGCGATCGTCGCACACGACCTTGAGCGCGGGATCGCCGTTGCCGAGCGTGTACCAGGACGAGAAGTCGCCGGCGAGCGACAGCAGGTAGTGACACAGCACGTGCGGCTCGGTGTTGTCGCCGGCGCGCACGACGATCTCGGGGAACTCGAGCAGGCGCTTCGCGACCGCCCACTCGGCATCGTGCGTCAGCCGCTCGAGCGCGACGCCCTCGATCGAGGTGATGACCTCGCCCGCCTTGCGCGAGATCGCGGCCGCACGCGCGTGGCTGTACTGGACGTACGGCCCGGAGTCGCCGTGCAAGTTGATCACCTTCTCCCACTCGAAGTCGACGTCCTTCTCGCGCTGCGAGACCAGGTTCGCGAACATCACGGCGCCCGTCGCGACGATCGGCGCTGCCTGATCGAGCAGGGCGGTCAGCGTCTCGGGTGGCAGGTCCTTGTTGATGTCCTGGATCAACGTGCGCACGTCGCACTCGGCCTCGTGCAGCACGTCGCGCAGCAGCACGACGTTGCCGGTCCGCGTGCCGGTCTTCTTGCCGCCGAGCCGCACGAGCCCGAACGGCACGTGCTGGCAGCGCTCGGCCCACGCGTGGCCGGCCAGCTTCAGAAGCTTGAACAGCTGGCGAAAGTGCAACGCTTGCCCACGATCGACGACGTAGAGCGAGCGCGTGAACTGGTACGTGCTCCACCGGTACTCCGCGGCAGCGACATCGCGCGTGGCGTACAGCGTGGTGCCGTCCGTGGTCTCGAGCAGGATCGGGGTCTTCTCGCCGTCGAGCACGACGACCTGCGCACCGTCACTCGTGGTGACGAGGCCCTTGTCTCGCAGCTCCTTCATGACGCGCGGCAGATCGGGCTCGTAGGCGCTCTCGCCTCGGACCTCGTCGAACACGATCCCGAGGTGCTGATAGACGGCCTCGTACTCGGCCCACGAGACCTCGCGGAACCGTTGCCACAGCACGCGCGCCTCCGGATCCCCGCTCTCGAGCCGCTTGAACCACGCGCGGCCCTGGTCCTCGAGCGCCGGGTTGGTCTTCATCGCGTCGCGGAACCGGACGTAGAGATCGTTCAGGCCCGTGACGTCGAGCGGCTCGATCGGCCCCCACAGGTGCCACGCCGCGAGCAGCATGCCGTGTGTGGTCCCCCAGTCTCCGAGGTGATTGATGCCGACCACGCGGTAGCCGAGCGCGCGATAGATCTGCGCCAGCGCGTGCCCGATCACGGTGGACCGGATGTGGTGGTAGGCGAGGTGCTTGGAGATGTTGGGCGACGAGTAGTCGATACAGATCGTCTTGCCCTCGCCGTGGCTGCGCGGCACGAGCGTCTGCGTGAGTGCGGCGTTGATCAGCCAGCGGTAGCTGGCGGCGCGCTGGGCGCGGAAGTTGACGAACGGGCCGGCAGCGGTCGCCGATGCGAGCAGCTCGGTCGGCTGGAATGCCGCGGCGATCTCCTGCGCTACCTGTGCGGGATTCTTCTGCTTGGCCTTCGCGATCGCGAAGCAGGCGACGGCGAGATCGCCGTGCTCGGGACGTGGCGTCTCGACCTTGAGATCCGTTGCGGCCACACCCGCGTGGCTCGCGACGACGTCCGCGGCGGCACGGTGTAGTGGCGTGTGATGAGTAGACATCTGAGCCGGCAAGCTAGCATCGTTTGGCGTGGGATTCTCGGCAGTTGGTTTGACCCGTTTGGCGGACCCATGTACAACGGATCATCGGCGGGCGGAGCGCACGAACTTTGGGAGGACCCAAGTGAGCAAGATTGTTTTGTGCATCGATGACAGCGCGACGATGCAGCAGGTCGCGGACATCACGTTCCGCGGCACCGAGTTCACGTATGTCGGCGCGCGCAGCTACGACGACGGCCTCAGCAAGGCCAAGTCGCAGCAGCCCGCGGTGATCCTCGCCGACGCCCAGATCGCCGGCAAGAGTGGCTACGACCTCTGCCTCGCCCTCAAGTCCGACGGCGCCACCGCCAACATTCCCGTCGTCATCCTGGTCGGCAACCATGCGCCGTACGACAACGGCAAGGGCATCCTCGTCGGCGCCGACGCCAACCTTCCCAAGCCGTGGGACACGCAGACCATGCTCGAGAAGGTCACCGAGGTCGTGACCAAGGCGGGCGCCAGTGGCGTTGCCAAGGCCGGCCACGGCAACCCGGCCACCCAGACGCAGCAGGTCCCGACGACGCGGCCGGTGCCGGTCGCGCATACCGACAAGCCTGCGACCAACGCGAGCGCAGCCTCCATGCCGCCACGCTCAGCGACGATCATGGGGATGCCCACGATCAAGATGCCGGGTGGCGTCGCGCAGCCCGCCACCCCGGCGCCGTCCAGGACGACCGTCATGGCGGTCCCTCCGATCTCGAACAGCGGGAACATGGTCGGTCCGGCGACGCGGTCGCCTGCACCTCCGGCGCCCGCCACGCCTGCCACGCCCGCCACCCCGAGCGCGTCGTCCGCAGCTGCGGCTGCCCCCGCGTTCGCATCCATCACTACGAATCGAGCCCCGATGATCAGTGGTACGCCCACGAAGCGCTCCGCACTTGTCGAGCGCACCCTCGCGAAGATGGCCGCCCAGCTCGCGGAGGCCTCGGGCCTCCAGCCCGGTAGCCCGGAGCTGCTCGCGCTGCTCAAGCTCTCGACCGAGATCGTCGAGCGCGTCGTGTGGGAAGTCGTGCCGGAGCTGGCGGAGCAGATCATCCGCGAGAACCTGCACGATCTGACCGCGCGCAAGACGTCCAGCTAGCGCGGCAGCACGCTGCTCGGGGTCAGGCCGCCGAGGCTACGCTCGTAGTCGTCGTGGCAGCGCCAGCAGTACGCCACGCGCGGCGACTTGCCGCGCCAGTAGAAAGGACCGCCGAACTTGCGCGCCTCGGGCGCCGGCGGCTTCGCCCAGTGGATCGCGTACCACCAGTCGGCGTGCGCGGGATCGTAGCCGCTGGCGCGCTTCTCCATCACGAAGATCGGACCCGCGACGTCCGATGGCTTGCCGTCCACGTTCTGCCACGACGTCTTCACGACCACCGTGCCGACGGGGATCTCGGCATCCGTCAGGTAGACCGCCGCGCCGACCTGATTGACGTAGACCTCGACAAACCGGTCGCCGTGCGCGGTCGAGCGGAACGGCGCGTCGCTGAGCTTGCGATAGCTCGCATAGTCGGCGCCAACCTCGAGCGGAGCGAACGCGGATTCATCGGGCGCGGGCGTGGTGTCGACGGTCGGGGCGCCTCCGCAGCACGCCAGCAAACCGAGGGCGAATCGCATCGGGTGACTACGCATCGTGACCCCGCGAGGTTACGCGATCCCGTGCTAGCGTTCGCGCCGTGACAACGTCGTCGGCACTTCCGAAGCAGTATGACCCGACCGAGGTCGAACCGCGGTGGCTCCGGTTCTGGATCGAGAACGGCTTCTTTCACGCCGACGAAGCGAGCCCGACCGTCCCGTACTCGATCACGCTCCCACCGCCCAACGTGACCGGCTCGCTCCACCTCGGGCACGCGCTCGGGTCGACGATGCAGGACGTCCTGATCCGGTGGAAGCGGATGCAGAGCTTCAACGCGATGTGGATGCCCGGCATCGATCACGCGTCGATCGCGGTGCACGTGCTGGTCGAGCGCGACCTCAAGCGCAAGGAGAACAAGACGCGGTTCGATCTCGGCCGCGACGAGTTCCTCCGCCGCGCGTGGGCGTGGAAGGAGAAGTCCGGCACGCGGATCAGCGAGCAGGAGAAGCTGATGGGCTTCTCGCTCGACTGGCCCCGCGAGCGGTTCACGATGGACGACAAGAGCAACCGTGCGGTCACGGAGGCGTTCGTCCGGCTCTACAACGACGGCCTGATCGTGCGCGCGAAGCGGATGATCAACTGGGATCCCGGCAGCGAGACCGTGGTCTCTGATCTCGAGGTCGACACCGTCGAGGAGAACGGGCACCTGTGGGAGATCCGCTATCCGCTGGTCGGCGGTGGTGGCGAGATCGTGGTCGCGACCACGCGGCCCGAGACCATGCTCGGTGACACCGGCGTGGCGGTGCACCCCGACGACGATCGCTACAAGCACCTGGTCGGCAAGCAGGTCGAGCTGCCGCTCACCGGCCGCACCATCCCGATCGTCGCCGACGCGTTCGTCGAGCGCGAGTTCGGCACCGGGGCGGTCAAGGTGACGCCGGCGCACGACTTCAACGACTACGAGACGTCACAGCGGTGCGGGCTCGAGATCTTGCAGATCATCGATGCCAAGGCCCGGATCATGGCACCGGCGCCGGTGAAGTACGTCGGCATGACGGCCGACGAGGCGCGCAAGGCCGTGGTCGAGGACCTCGAGGCTGCGGGCTTTCTGGTCTCGATCAAAGATCACAAGGTGCCGCGCGGTCGCAGCCAGCGGTCGGGCGCCGTGATCGAGCCAATGCTGATGGATCAGTGGTGGGTCAAGGCCGCGCCGCTCGCCGAGAAGGCCGTCGCCTCGGTGGAGCAGGGCAAGACCAAGTTCGTGCCCGAGATGCACACCAAGGTGTTCATGCACTGGATGACCAACATCCGCGACTGGTGCATCTCGCGCCAGCTGTGGTGGGGCCATCGCATCCCGGCGTGGCACTGCACGTGCGGCACGATCGTCGTCGCGCACGAGGCCCCCACCGAGTGCGGCTCGTGCGGCAACGCGGCGCTGAAGCAGGACGAGGACGTGCTCGACACCTGGTTCTCGTCGGCGCTGTGGCCGTTCTCGACGCTCGGCTGGCCAGACAAGACGCGCGAGCTCGCGACGTTCTATCCGAACAACGTCCTCGTCACCGGACCCGACATCATCTTCTTCTGGGTCGCGCGCATGATGATGATGGGGCTCTACTTCATGGGGAAGGTGCCGTTCCGCACCGTCTACCTGACCGCCATCGTCACCGATGAAAACGGCGACAAGATGTCCAAGATGAAGGGCAACGTCATCGACCCGCTCGACATCGTGCATGGCGCCACGCTGGACACGCTGCTCCGGCGCGCCGAGACCGATGGCGTGCCCGAGCTGGCCGTCAAGGCGATCCGCAAGAACTTCGCGAAGGGCATCCCGGCGATGGGCGTCGATGCACTTCGCTTCGCGCTCACCGCGCTCAACACGGGGACCAGCCGCATCAAGCTCTCGGTCGATCGCGTCGAGAGCTACCGCAACTTCATCAACAAGCTGTGGAACGCGTCGCGGTTCGCGCTGATGAACCTCGACGGCTACGACCCGGAGCGCTTCGAGGCGCAGCTCGGAACCGCGGCCGGGCGCGCCGCACTCGGGATGCCCGAGCGCTGGATCCTGTCGCGCCTGCAGACGGTCGCGGGCGAGGTCGACACCGCGCTCGAGCAGTTCCGGTTCAGCGATGCGGCCAACGCGATCTATCACTTCGTGTGGGACGAGCTGTGCGACTGGTACATCGAGCTCGCGAAGCCGCACCTGTACCAGGGCCCCGAGCTCGAGCAGGACGCAGCCAAGGCCGCGCGCCGGCACGTCGTCCAGGGCGTGCTCGCCACCACGCTGGAGACCACGCTTCGCCTGCTGCACCCGTTCGCGCCGTACGTCACCGAGGAGATCTGGCAGAAGCTGCCCAAGCCGCCGCAGCTGCCGGGCTCGCTGATGATCACGGTGTTCCCGCGCATCGACCCGTCGTGGGTCGATGCCACCTCCGAGGAGGAGATGAAGCTCGTGCAGGGCGTCGCGGTCACCTGCCGCATGCTCCGCGCCACCTACGGGGTGGCGCCGTCGCAGCCGATCGGGGTCGAGCTGCACGTCTCGAGCGAGCTCACGCAGACTCGGATCGAGAAGCACCTGCCGATGATCGAGAAGTCGGCGCGCATCACCGCGAAGATCACGCCGTCGAGCGCGACGCCCGCCGGAGCCGCGAAGGCGCTGTTCGGTACCGATGTCGAGATCGTGATGCCGCTTGGGGGCCTGATCGACGTCGCGGCCGAGCAGACGCGGATCGCGAAGGACATCACGAAGGTCGAGAAGGAGATCGGCACGATCGAGAAGCGACTCGCGAGCGCCGACTTCGTGTCGAAGGCGGCCGAGGACGTGGTCGCGGAGAACCGCGCGCGGCTGGTCGACGAGAAGGTCAAGCTGTCGCGGCTGAAGGACGCGCTCGCGACGCTCGGAGCGGCGTCATGAAGCTGTCGCGCGACCGTGCCGCGCTCCTCGTCGTCGACATCCAGGAGCGGCTGATCGGCGTGATGGCTCCCGAGATCGCGGAGCACGTGATCCGCAACACCGCGATCCTGATCCAGGCCGCGGGGCGGCTCGGGCTCCCGATCGTGGTGTCGCGCCAGTACCCGAAGGGCCTCGGCGACACCGTCGCGCCGCTCGAGGATGCCCTGGCGGCCTCGGGCGGAACGATCCACCGGTTCGACAAGCTCGAGTTCTCCGCCGCGCAGGCGCCAGAGCTCACCGCGCTGGTGCCGACCCTGCGGCGCGATCAGTGGATCGTCGCCGGGATCGAGGCGCACGTGTGCGTGTACCAGACCGTGCGTGACCTGGTGGCCCGCGGGTTTGCGACCCACGTGGTGACCGACGCCGTGGCGAGCCGGACCAAGGCCAACTGGCGGATCGGGATCGATCTGTCGGCGCGCGCCGGCGCGATCCCGACCTCGACCGAGGTCTGCGTGTTCGATCTGCTCGGCCGTGCCGGCAGCGAGGAGTTCAAGGCGCTCTCGAAGGCGATCAAGTAATGGCGGGCTCGTCGGGCGAGGTCATCAAGTCACTGATCGTCAACATGATCATCGCGGCCGCCAAGGGCGTGGCCGCGGCGATCACCGGCTCGGGGGCGATGCTCGCCGAGACGCTGCACTCGGCTGCCGACTGCGGAAACCAGATCCTCCTGCTGGTCGGGATTAAACAGAGCCTCAGGCCCGCGGACGAGAAGCACCCGCTCGGCTACGGGCGCAACATGTACTTCTACTCGTTCATCGTCGCGCTGCTGCTGTTCTCTGGCGGCGGCATGTTCTCGATCTACGAGGGCGTCCACAAGCTGCGGCATCCCGAGAAGGTCGGCGAGATCACGATCGCGATCGTGATCCTCGCGCTCGCGATCGGGCTCGAGGGCTGGGCGACGTGGTCGAACGTGAAGCTGATGAACCAGCGCCGCGGGGCGACGCCGTTCATGCGCTACCTGCGCGACACCAAGGACTCAGATCTCGTGGTCGTGTTCGGCGAGAACAGCGCCGCGGTGCTCGGCCTCATACTCGCGATGATCGCGCTCCTGATCGCGAAGCAGACCAACGACGGCCGGTGGGACGCGGTCGGCTCGCTCTCGATCGGGGTGGTGCTGATCGCGGTCGCGATCTTCCTCGCGCGCGAGATCAAGAGCTTGCTCGTCGGCGAAGCGGCCGACCCGAAGCTCGTCGAGGTGACCGCGGAGCTCGCGCGCGAGAATGGGCACATCGACAAGGTGGTTCGCATCCTCTCGGTGCAGCAGGGGCCAGGCGAGATCCTGGTCGCGATGAAGATCAAGTTCAAGTCGGGGATCGACTCCGACCAGCTCGTCGAGATCATCAACGACTTCGAGCGCAAGCTCGAGCTTCGAGTCCCGGAGGTGAAGTGGAGCTTCATCGAGCCGGACTCCGCGGACTAAGGACCATGTCAGGACAAGGCACCGGCTACATCTTCCGGGCGCTCGGCGCCAACCTCACGATCGCGGTGGCCAAGGGCATCGGCGCGTTCATCACCGGCTCGGGTGCGCTGCTCGCCGAGACGCTGCACTCGCTGTCCGACTGCGTGAACCAGGTCCTGCTGCTGGTCGGGCTCAAGCAGTCGGCGCGGCCGCCCGATGCGCGCTACCCGCTGGGCCAGGGCCGCAACCTGTACTTCTGGTCGTTCATGGTCGCGATGCTGCTGTTCCTCGGCGGCGGCGCGTACGCGATCTACGAGGGCGTCCACAAGCTGCGGCATCCCGAGCCGCTCGACAAACCGCTGATCGCGGTCGGCATCCTCGTGTTCTCGCTCGCGATCGAGGGCTGGGCGCTGGCCGGTGCCTACAAGGCCGTCGCCGCGCGCAAGGGCAACCGCTCGCTCATCAAGTACCTGCGCGAGACCAAGGACTCGGACCTGGTCGTGATCTTCGGCGAGGACGGCGCCGCCGTGCTCGGCCTCGCGCTCGCGCTGATCGCGGTACTGATCGCGATGGCGACGGGCAATCCGGCGTGGGATGCGCTCGGCTCGCTCGCGATCGGCGCGGTCCTGATCGGCGTCGCCTTCTTCCTCGCGGTCGAGGTCAAGTCGCTGCTGCTCGGGGAGTCCGCCGATCCTGCGCTGCTCGAGATCATCGAGGCGTGTGCCAAGGAAGACCCCCGGATCCTGAAGGTCCTGCGCACGCTGACCGTGCAGCAGGGGCCGGGCGAGATCGTGGTCGCGTGCAAGCTCCAGTTCCGGGCCGACCTGACGACCCAGACGCTGGTCGACTCGATCAACCAGTTCGAGGTCCGGCTCCACGAGAAGGTCCCCGAGGTCCGGTGGAGCTTCATCGAGCCCGACGACGTCGAATAGTCGTGCCTGGTCGCCCGTTTGTACGGCATGCGCGCGGCCTGCCTGCTCCTGGTCCTGAGCTCGACTGCCGCGGCGCTGCCGCCCCCTGATCCGCGCGTCCGCGAGGGCGCGAATCATCACCTCGGAGACGACAGCTTCGTCGCAGCGTACGGCCGCGGCCCGCGCGCCAGTGATCGCGAGCAGGATCGGATGACGGCGCATCTGGTCCACGTCCGGGCCCGGCTCGCGTCGCGCCCACCGACGCGGCCCGCGCTCGCGGCGCGGCGGAGCGAGCTGCTCGGCTACCTCGACGACTACATCGCGAACGGCCAGACGCCGGTCAACACGCAGCTGCCGTGGCGGTCGCCCGTGTTCATCGACGAGGCCGGTGCGATCTGCGCGGTTGGATACCTGATCGAGCGCTCGGTCGGGCGCGCGCTGGCCGAGCGGATCGCGCGCGAGCACGGTCACGACTACCTCGAGGACATCGCGGCGCAGATGCCGGACGTCCAGGCGTGGATCGGTGGCTCGGGCCTCACGCTCGAGGAGCTGGCGTCGATCCAGCCCGCGTACTCCGAGCCCGAGGCACGGACCTGGGTGACCTGGAATCTGACCAAGCACCCGCGTCCCGACGGCGCCGATGACGACGGCAAGGGCACACGCGGCGCATTCCGCGACAACAAGATGGAAGGTGAGTGGACGGTGACCAACGAGGCCGGCCTCGTCGTCGGCAAGGGCACGCTCGCGCGCGGTGCCGGCAGGTGGACGAGCTTTCATCCCGACGGCACGCACCGGCTCGCGGAGGGCCGATACGCCAACAGCCGCGCTCATGGCGACTGGAAGTTCTTCCATCCGAGCGGCAACCTCGCCGCCGAAGGTCGGTTCGTCGCGGGCACGCGGGTCGGCGCCTGGCGCTTCTACTACGACACGCCGGCGCGGATCCCGATCGCGCTCGGCAAGTTCTCGCGCGCGGGCGAGGTCCGCGGGACGTGGCACCACTTCGACGCGCACGGCGCATTGATCGCGACGTCACGCACGGAGACGCCCGACTGGGGAGATCGCGATCTGCTCACCAACGGCGGTGCGGGGTTCACGCTCACGGTGACCCCGGGAGATGACCAGATCCGCTACGCGGTCCACCAGGGGACGGTCTCGCTGCAGCGCGATGACATCCAGGCCACGACGCAGCGCCTCGAGTCGTATGCGCTCGGCGACGAGCGGATCTACATCCACGATCCCGGCCCAGGAACGGAGGGCCCGGGATTCACTCCCGGGCCCGGGAACGACGGTGCGCCGGTGATCTACGATCCGACCGGTGCGCGGCTCGACAAGCACGCGGCTGGCTGGCGCGCCGCCGACTGCAGGTGGAGCGCTACGCGCGAGCAGGTCGCGCGCAGCGGAGATCTCGCCCGGCTGCACGGCCTGCTGTTCACCGCGGCGGCACGCCGGGCGCGGGCGGCCAACACCCAGGACGAGCTTGATCGGGCGAGCGATCCGGGACCGCAGTGCGCGACGTCCCGGCCAATCTCGACCGCGCGTGGCGCCGTGCTCGACCGCTTGCTCGCGCGCCGCGACCAGATCCGCAGCCAGAGCCCGGTGTTCGTGAAGCGTGCCCTGCTCGACGAGCCCGATCCGGCTGATCGGGTGCTCGATCCCGCGGACGCCGACGATGCCCGGCTGATCGCGGTGCGAGCGCAGGCCGAGCTCGACGCGACCGACCTCACGCGGGTGCTCGCCCGTCACATGGTGATGTACCTCGAGTGGCCGCACATCGATGGCCGGTTCCTCGAGGTGTTCCAGACGATGGCCGGGCGCTACCACCACACGTGGTTTGACGGCGACCCC
>JBBJLY010000162.1:0-19505 GCA_037720695.1 Kofleriaceae bacterium
GCGCCAGGGTTTGACTGGCGCGGTCACGCATGGTGGGGATGCCGAGCGGCCGCTCTTTCCAGGCCGGCAGGTTCCGGTACTTCGCGATGATCGGGAGAAGCACGATTCCGATCCCCAGGCACAACGCAAACTGCGCGAAGTGAGGCAGCAAGTCGCCGGTCGTAGGACCGGGTTCGTTGCCAGCGAAGCCGAACATCGCGCCGATGATTTCGAACGCATGCCGTGCACTCGTTGCGCGGAAGAACACCCAAGCGATCACTACGGTCGCGAGCGTTACAAGATGCTGGAGTACCTTCGGGATGCGCTCGCGTCGCGGGCCTAGCAGGCGCTCGAGCGTGACGACCGAGCCGTGGACGACACCCCAAATCACGAACGTCCACGCCGCGCCGTGCCACAGTCCGGACAACGCGAACACGATCATCAGGTTGACAAGCGCACGGCGCTGACCGCGCCGGTTGCCGCCGAGCGGGATGTACAGGTAGTCACGCAGCCAGCTCGAGAGGCTGATGTGCCAGCGAGTCCAGAACTCGGTGACGCTCGCGGAAACGTACGGCCGGTTGAAGTTCTCTTTGAACCGGAACCCGATCAGCCTGCCGAGGCCGATCGCCATATCGGAGTAGCCGGAGAAATCGAAGTAGATCTGGATCGCGTAGGCCACCGCGCCGAGCCACGCGAGCATCGGTGACAGTTGTCCCGCGGGCAGCGCAAATACGCCGTCAGCAATCACGCCGACCGAGTCCGCGATCAGCACCTTCTTGGCGAGGCCAAGTGCGAACCGTTCGAAGCCTGTGCGCGCAAGCTCCCAGCTGTGGGTACGTGACTCGAGCTGCGCCTCGAGATCCTTCCAGCGAAAGATCGGGCCCGCGATCGAGTGTGGGAACAGGGTCAGGAACAGGATGTAGCGTGACAGGCGCGTCGCGCCGCGCGTCGCCGCGATAGACGCCGCACACAGGTACGAGATCTCCTCGAACGTGATGAACGAGACCCCGATCGGCAGCACGACCTTCACCCAGCCCACCGGCTCCGTACCGAACATCGCGAACATCGCATTCAGCTGCTCGACGAAGAAGTTGGAGTACTTGAAGTACGCCAGCACGGACAGGTGCATCGTGACGCCGGCGATCAGCAGGATCTTCGCGCGGCGCTGGGTCTCGGGCTTCGCGCGGGCGGATGCGATCGCGTGGCTGACGAAGTAGTCAACGAGGCCGAGCCCGACGACGACCGGCAAGAACTTCGGTGCGCCCCACGCATAGAACACCAGGCTCGCCGCGATCGCGACGCCGTTCTTGCCCGCGCGCGGAGTCACCCAGTAGACCACCAGGAAGACCGGCAAGAACAAGTGGACGAACAGGAGGGAGCTGAACGGCAAGCGGCGCGAACCTACCGCACCCGGCGGTAGACGCGGAGGGCGTCGATCACATCCCAGTGCTGGCGGGCATCCTGCGCCGCGGCGGGCAGGGCGTCGGCGACCAGGCCGAGGTCCTCGTAACGATCGATGATCGCGCGGAGTCCTTGATGGATCGCGCGGCTCGCACGTGGGTTCCAGCTCGCGTAGCGCTCGAGCTTGCCATCGAGATCGAGCGAGATCGGCGGGCTCATCCACATGCCCCGGTCGTAGACCAGCAGGTAGTCGGGAGGCTGGTCGTACAGTGCCGCCGCCGCGGCCTCGGCATCCTCGCCGCTCGGGAAGTCAGCGATCGTGGTGTCGAGTCGGGTCGGGTTCTCGCACGCGAGCAGGTCGTACAGCAGCGGCAGGTTCGCGTACACGAAGCACGTGCTGCCGGTGGGTACGCGCGCTTCGAGCCACGCGAGGATGCTGGCGCGCCACGGCGTGATCGTGAGGCCGCGCAGGATCGGGTTGGGCGACCGGACCCGGTTGGTCGCCAGCTTGCCGTCGGCGGACTCGCGCTTGACGAACGGGTTGTGATCGACCGCGAGCTCGGCCGTCGTGTGAACCAGCGCGGCGCACGCGAACGCGCCGCAGATCGCGAGCTTGAGCCGCGGCGCCAGCGCGGAGGCGAGCGAGACCAGCAGGCCGCCCATCACCAGCGCCCAGACGTCACTCCAGCCGCGGCCCGGAAATGACATCTCGAGCGCCCACTCCGACGCGAGCGGCAGCCCGCCGAGCCCGAGCGCGATCAGCGGCTCGATCCCGAACCAGGCCCGGAGCCGCGCGGGCGCCAGCACGGCGAGCGCGGTGACCACGGTGAGGAACGTGCGCGGCAGGTCGGTGATCGGATCGAGGCCGGCATGCCGCGTGAGCAGCCCGACCACGATCGCGCCCGGCAGCACGAGCATGACGAGCGTGGTGGTGGTGGTGGTGGTGGTGACCGCGCGCGACGCCAGGTAGACGACGCCGGCGCACGCGAGCACGGGACAGATCAGGTACAGCAAGAAGCCGGTCAGCTTCGACGGATGGACCAGCGCGCCGCCGGAGAGCGCGTCGAGCACCGCGGTGAGGCCGTGGACACTCTTCTTCGCCGGCGCATCGAGGAACAGCTGCTGGATCGCCGGGCCAAGTGCCCCGAGCGCGGCCAGCACGCCCGCGAGCGCGAGGAGGCCCAGCGCGTAACCGCCGGCGAGCGCGGCGAGCCGCGACCATGTGAAGTACTCCTTGCGCGCGCACATCACCGTCGCGCCGCCGAACAACACGACGGCGATCACCACCGCCGCGCTCTGGCGCGCAGACATCACGAGCGCGGCGGCGCAACCGGCGAGCGCGAGCTGGACCAGCGCCCGCCGCCCGGTGGCGCGCGAGGCGAGCACGAGGAACAACCCGGACAGCGTCGTGAACAGCAGTGCCCACGAGGTGCTCCAGTTGTTCATGAACGCGAACAGCGGGTCGAACGCACAGAACCCCATCAGCACCGCTGCCGCGCGCGGACCCGCGATCCGGCGCACGATCATCCAGATCACGAACGCGCGCAGGATCTTCACGCACAGCCCGGCGTACAGGCTCGCGACGTAGGTCGAGCCGAACACGGCCTGGAACCCGGCATCGACGAAGATCGGCAGTGGGCCGACCTGGAACACGTAGTCGCGGTACGGGATGTCTCCGGCGAGCGTGCGGTGCCCGAAGTGGAAGTACCAGGCAGGGTCGTTGAAGCAGGCTCCGTGGGTGGCCACGAACGGCGCATGCGTGGCGAGGATCACGGCGGCGAGCGCGACGAGCGCGATCACATCGATCGGGATCCGCCGCCAAGCGACCACGCCGCACTCTACAGGGGAAGGATTTGCAAACCCAGGTCTCCCTCAATAGAGTCGCGCTCGATGTCATTAGGTCTCAGGCGGTGGCGGGTCGCGATCGAGCTCGGCCTGTGTGTCGTGCTCGTGGGGCTGCTCTCGCTGAACGCCCTGCGCCGGATGGACTACTTCGGCGCCGACACCGCGGAGCACGTGCGGATGACCGACGCCTCCCGCACGGCGTATGTCGCGAAGAACATCGCCGAGGGTCGCGGCTACACCACCAATGATCTGCCAGCAGCGCTGATCGATTTCTACGACACGCGCGGCAAGCTGCACGACGCTCACTGGGTCAACGCGGACAGGTTTCCGTTCGCCGCCTACGCCACCGCCGCGCTGTATGCGATCACGCAGAGCCCGACGTGGGAGGTCGGGATCCTGGTCTACAACCTGCTGTTCTTCGTCGGCTTCCTCGGGCTGCTGTACGCGACGACGCGTTCGGTGTGGAACGATCGCTACGCCGCGCTGTTCGCCGTCACGATCGCGCTGCTCCATCCGTACACGTACATGTTCCTGTACTGGAAGGACGGCGACATGCTGTTCCTGACCACGGCATGTATCGCGCTGCTCGTGCGGTACTACGCCGCGCCGCCAGGGCAGCTCTCGCGCAAGCTCGCGATCGGGTTCGGCACCTGCCTCGCATTCCTGTTCCTCGCGCGGCCGAACCTCGGGCTGCCGTTCTTGCTGTTCGTCGGGGTCAGCATCCTGCGCCGGATCTGGGACAGCCGGCGCGAGCGCGGCGTCGGTGGCGCGCTCAAGCATCACCTGTCGCGCGAGCTCCTGATCCCCGCCGCGGTGATCGTGTGGTGCATCCCGTTCGTCATCCACTCGATGTCCGAGTGGGGCGCGCCGCTGTTCTCGGCGAACAACCTGTACCAGCTGCCGCTCGGCACGCGGTACGGCATGGGCACCGACACCTGGTGGAAGTACACCGAGCCCGGCCACCTGCCGACGCTCGGCCGGTTGATCGATCAGGCGGGCGGCCAGCTGCTGGCGAAGTTCACGTCGTCCTGGCTCGCGACCGTCCGGCACGTGTTCTACGCCCACGCGCTCGAGCTCGTGCTCGCGTGCGGGTTGTTCGCGTGGCTCGGCTCGTCGAGCGCCGAGGCCGAGCGTGCGCGGCCGATCCGCATGGTCGCGTGGTTGATCGTGTTCGCGGTGGTGACCAACCTCCTGGTGCTGCCGCTCTACAGCTACCAGGACTACTCGTTCCGCCATTACCTCGCGTTCGGGCTCCCGCTGCTGTGGCTCGTTGGTGGCCGCGCGATCTCCTTGCTGTGCGAGCACCTCGGGCCGGCGCTCGCCACCGCGCGCGATCACGTGCGCGCGCACGTCGCGTGGTACCTGCTCGCGATCGTGATCGGGATCATCGCGTGGAACCTCGCCGGCGCGTCGGTCCCCGACGATCAGCCGCGGATGTTCGGGCGGACCGGCAACCTGCTCGGCAAGCACTGGCTCGGTGCGCTGATCGTGCTCGTCGTGATCCTCGGGCGGCGCTGGATCCTGCGCCCGCCGTGGTTCCCCCGGATCGCGCTCCTCATGTTCACGCTCGTGTACTCGTGTTACCGCCCCAACGCGGGGATGAAACGCGCGAACTTCGCGTTCATCGCGCTCGATGGCAAGGTCTGGGATTCGATGCGCCAGCGCCAGGGCCTGGTCTCGTCGTTCGCGCTGCAGAGCGAGGTCGCGTGGAACACCGACCGCAAGAACATCCCGGCCCCCGAGTGGCCGATGCACATCTACAGTTTTCTCTACGACCACCAGCTCGAGGTCGAGGATCTCTACATCGAGAGCGCGAACCTGATGGTCAACGCGGGCCCGTTCAGCGGGACGGCGCCGGGGTTCGAAGGCTACGCGCGGCTCCAGCTCTACCGCACGCTACCCGGCTACCAGGTCGCGTTTCACAGCGAGACGGTTCGCGGCTACCCGAAGTTCCGGATCAAGCCGCAGCTCAAGGCGTCGACCGTGTTCGCGCTGCAGGACCGCGAGGCGGTCAAGCGGATGCGCCAGAGCCCCCAGCGCATCGTGCTCGGTGATCCGAAGAACGTGATCTACACGCCGCACGGCTGGGACCAGTACCACGTGATCGACGACAAGCCGGTGGTCGCCGGGACGCTCGCCACGCGGCGCCGCTACGACGCGATCGCCGAGGGTCCGTGGGAGGACTCGAGCGTCACGTTCTTCCTCGATCAGCGCAAGCCGACCTCGGTCGACTTCGAGATCTACGTGCCGGCACCCGGCAACTTCCGGTTCTACTGGAACCTCGATCTGTATCGCTACGATCCGGCAAGCGACCGCGCGCGCCACCTGATCGGGACGTTCGACGCGCCCGCCGCCGGCTGGCATGTCGTGAAGCTCGAGGTTCCGGCGCGGCTCCTGCGCACCGGCCTCAACAAGCTCGGCTTCCGGGCCGGTGCGTTCGTGCCTTCGATCCTGTGTCCCAAGGCGCTCACCGACGAGGGTTGCCTCGGCAACTGGGACGCGGGCGGCGAGGTCGAGGAGGACATGATCGAAGGCGTGCCCGCGCGCGTGGTGCGTGCGTCGAGCGCGACCGAGATCCAGGTCCAGCGCGCCTCGCTGTTCGCGCACGCGCTGGAGCTCCACTACCCGCCGTGACGCGTGCGCCGCGCCTGCCGCGACTTTCCGGCGCGATCCCTGCGGTCGCGATCGCCGCGCTGTTGCCGTGGGTGATCTATTGCGCGCGGAGCTACCCGGCGCACGCGCTGTACTTCGATCACTCGATGTACCAGTACACCGGCTGGTGCATCCGGCACGGCATCTCGCTGTACAGCGAGGTCGCGGTGCCCGACGGCCCGTTCATCACCTGGCTGCATGCCGGCGTCCAGATCGTCGCGGGCGAGTCGGATCGCGCGTTCCGGATCGCCGACCTCGTGATCCAGACGCTCGGGGCGTTCGGCGTTGGCAGCGTATTGGCCCCGCGGCGGCGGCGCGTGCTGTGGGCGGGCGCGATCGCGACGCTGTGGCTCGCGCAGTACTTCCGATACGACTGGCACTGGACCGCGCAGCGCGAGGCGTACTACACGCTGGTCGGCTACGCGGGGATGGCGATGCTCGTGCTCGCGACGCGCCGGATCGGTCACCGCGCGATCGTGCTCGGCGTGGTCGGCGGGCTGCTGGTCGGCTCGCAGCTGTACGGCAAGCACACCGGCATCATCTTCGTCGCGCTCGGCTTCGCGCCGGCGATCCTCGGCGTGCGGCACCGGCTCCGCCGCCGCGTCCTGCTCGCGCTCGGCGGCGTCGGGCTCGCGATCGTGCTCGGGCTGGCCGCGATCGCACTGACCGGCAGCATCAAGGGCTGGATGTTCTGGTTCTTCAAGGTGCCCGGCCCGTACCGCTACATCATGGGCTCCGCGGATCCGATCGCCCTGCTGCTCGGGATCGATCGCCACACGTCGGCGCTCGCGATGGTGGCGCTGCTCGGCGGGCTCGCCGCGATCTATCTCCGCGTGCTGCCGCGCGCGTATCTCGGGTTCGTCGCCGCCCCCGTGCTGTTCCTGATCGCGATGGCGCTCCAGCGCAAGGGCCACATCTACCAAGCCCACCCGATCACCGCGGGCTCGTACCTCGTATTCGCGCTGATCGCGATCGAGCTGGTCAAGCGCCGCGGCCGCCATCTGCTGATCGGTGCCGCGCTGGTCGCGCTGGTCGTCACCGACGCGATAGTCGGGCTCGCAACCAGCACCTGGATCGATCCGGATCCACCGAGCGAGATCTCGCAGCTCGGTGCGCCGCACGTGAACCACGGCGACCTCACGGCCGCTGGCCGCAAGCTGGCCGAGATCACGAAGCCCGGTGATCGCGTGTTCGCGATGGGACCCGCCGGTCGCCTGCTGTACACGGCGAAGCGCGGTACCGCGGTCCCACCCTTCAACAACTTCTTCTTGAACGTGAAGCGCGCGAGCGTGATCGAGCTGTCGGCCGATCAGCGCGCCGATCTGGACGAGCTGCAGACCATGATCGCGAGCCGGTCGTGCCGGTTCCTGAACCAGCGCCCCGCAGCGATCGCCCTGTGCGACTGGGCGGCGTGGTCGAGCGGCTCGGCGTTTGGCGACGCGACCGAGGTGTGTCCCCAGCTCCACTACATCTACGCGGACTACGACAAGGTCGGAGTCTACGGCTGCTGGGCGCTGTTCAAGCGCAAGTGACCCGCGCAAGTGACCTAGATCGCTAGAAGTGGCGCAGGCTTGCGCCCCTTGGCCGACGCAAGTAAGGTCCGCCCCGTAGATGGGCAAGCACCGTTACACGGTGATCGTGGTCGGGCTCGCGGCGAGCGCCGTGTTCATCTACTTCGCGGTCCGCAACCTGAACTTCGGGGCGCTCGCGGATGCGTGGAGCAACGCGGACCTGTTCCCGTGGGTGCCGCTCGCGATCGTGAGTTACCTCGCCGGCCACCTGCTGCGTGGCCAGCGCTGCCGGCTGCTGGTGCGCCGCACCGCGAGCCTCAACTTGATGACGGCGAGCAACATCGTCGTCGTTGGCTACGCGTCGAACAATGTCGTGCCCGCCCGGCTCGGGGAGCTGGTGCGTGCCGGCATGCTCGCCGAGCGCACCGGCATGCCGATCGCACAGTCGCTCGCCGTGACGTTCATCGAGCGCGTGCTCGACGGGCTCGCGATCCTGTTCTTGCTGTTCATCGGCACGATGGCCGGGGACGTCCCCGGCTGGATCCACGATCTCGTGCGGATCGCGCTCGTCGTGTTCGGCGCCGCGTCGATCGTGATGCTCGCCGGGGCGCACTCGCCGGGCCTGATCATCGGGGCCACGTCGCGGATCGGGAACAAGCTCGGCCCCAAGTGGCACGACCGGCTCGTCGCGCTCGCGACCAGCATCACGAACGCGGGCGCGTGCCTGCGGGATCCACGCGACGCGTTCATGCTCGCGCTGTACAGCATCATCGTGTGGACGCTCGAGGCGGGGATGTTCGTCGCGATCCTGCCGGTGTTCGGCATCGAGCCCACGCTGCAGGACGGCTTCATCGCGATGAGCGTGACCAACCTCGGGTTGCTCGTGCCGTCGAGCCCGGGCTTCGTCGGGCCATTCCACTACTTCGCGTCGCAGGCCGTGATGGCGACTCACGGGGTCGACGCCAACACGGCGTTCGCCTACGCGACGCTCGTCCACCTCACGTTCTACATCCCGGTCACGCTGTGGGGCGCGGGCGCGATGCTGTGGTACGGCGTCGAGGTCGGCTCCACCGCGGCGATCGCGCGCGAGGCGCGGCGGTCGCGCAACACCGCCACCACGATCCATGGCGTGCCGTACGTCGAGCTCGCGGATGTCGCGCCGGTACATGCCGATACCGCGGCCTCGGCGTTCACGACGGGGTTGGTGGAGGCGATGGTGGTCGGTGAAGGCAAGACCCCACAGCCCGAGGCCGTGCGATACGCGGCGACGTTCGTCGATGGTCAGCTCAAGGCGCTGCCACCCAGGCTCGCGCTGCTGTTCAGCTGCGGCATGACGTTCTTTCGGTTCGTCACGCGGCTGCGGTTCTTGCGCGGGTACTGCAACATCCCGCTCGAGGCCCGCAAGCAGTGGACCCTGCGGTGGGCGGAGAATCGGGTCGCGCTGTTCCGCCAGCTGTTCAAGCCGGTGCGCGCGACCGCGTTGCTCGCGTACTACGACCACGACGCGGTGAAGCGCGAGCTGCTCGCCGGCGGGGTGATCCCGGCGCACAACCTGGTGCGTGAACCGGTGCCCGCGCTCGAGCGCGTGGTGGAGTCGGCGTGAAGACGCAGGTCTTGATCATCGGCTCGGGCGCCGGCGGTGCGACCACGGCGCTCGAGCTCGCGCGCGCCGGGCTGGACGTGATCGTCCTCGAAGAAGGCCGCCGTCACGATCGCACGCAGACCTACGGTGCCGGCACCACCGAGGGCATGAAGCACCTGTATCGCCGGCGCGGGATGACACCGATCGTCGGCTCGGTGCCGATCGGCTACGTCGAGGGCATGTGCGTCGGCGGCTCGACCGAGATCAACTCGGGGTTCTGGCACCGCACGCCGGCCGAGGTGCTGCTGCGCTGGCGCGCCCAGTTCGATCTCGACGGCGCCTCGGTCGAGGAGCTCGCGCCGCACTTCCAGTGGGCCGAGGACGAGCTCGGCGTCTCGTTATCGGGCAAGCCGTGGCCGAAGAGCACGCAGATCTTCGCGCGCGGCGCCGAGTCGATGGGCTGGGCCGCTCAGGAGGTTCCGCGCGCCGCGAACAACTGCCAGAGCTCCAACTCGTGTGCGGTCGGCTGTCCGACCGGCGCGAAGCAGGGCATGAGCGTGTCGCTGGTGCCCAAGGCCGAGGCCGCTGGCGTGCGGCTGCTCGATCGCGCGCACGTCAGGATGCTGGTCAAGAAGGGCTCGCGGATCACCGGCGTGCTGGCGTCCATCCAGCTCGACGACGGCGCCCGCAAGCTGGTGCGGATCGACGCCGATCACGTGTTCGTCTGCGCCGGCCCCACCGAGACCCCGTCGCTGCTGCGCCGCAGCGGCATCAAGTTCAAGGTCGGCGACACGCTTCGCATCCACCCGATGCTGAAGATGATCGCGCGCTTCCCCGAGCGGATCGACGCGCAGAACGATGTCCTGCCGCTGATGCAGGTCCGCGAGTTCTATCCGGAGGTCGGGATGGGCGGCGCGTTCTACACGCCCGGTCACGCCGCGCTGATGATGAGCGACAACTGGGAGCCCGACCGGATGAAGGACGTCCGCAACATGGCGGGCTACTACGTCGCGGTGCGCGGTCGCGGCCGCGGCCAGGTCCGGCCGTCGATGCTCGGCGAGGACTCGACCATGATCCGCTACGAGCTCGCCGACGAGGATGTCGTCAACCTGTCCAACGGGCTCGCCCGGCTCGCCGCGATGCTGCTCGCAGCCGGTGCGGAAGAAGTGATGCCGAGCGTGCAGGGCATGCCCCCGATCACGTCGCAGCGCGAGGCGATCCGCTGGCTCGACGAGCGGCTTCCCCGCAAGTCACTCGGGCTGACCACCGTCCACGCATTCTCGTCGTGTCCGATCGGCGAGCGCGAGGATCGATGTGCCGCAGATTCCTACGGGCGAGTTCGCGGTTGGGACAACCTTCACGTCAACGATGCGAGCATCCTGCCCGACTCGCCGGGCGTGAATCCGCAGGGCAGCGTGATGGCGTTCGCACGTCGCAACGCGCTCCACTTCCTGGCTTCCAGGTGATCAGAATCCAATGACCTTATCCATCGTCACCGGCGCACCGGGCTGGCTCGGAACGCGCCTCGTCATGTCTCTCCTGAAGGGTGTCACCGATGTGCCGACGCTCGGTCCCACCCAGCGTCCAACTCGCTGCCTGGTGCTGCCCGACGCCGACGCCTCGGAGCTCGAGGCGCTGGGCGCCGAGATCGTCCGCGGTGACGTCACCGATCCGGCCTCGCTCGCGAAGCTGTTCGACGGTGCGCGCGATGCCACGGTGTTTCACGCGGCGGGCGTCGTCCACGTCACCCAGGGCATGCAACAGTTCAACGCGGTCAACGCGCAGGGCACGGCGAACATGCTCGAGGCCGCAAAGGCGGCGCAGATCCGCCGCTTCGTCCACGTGTCGTCCAACTCGCCGATCGGGACCAACCCGAGCGCGGACCACACGTTCGACGAGGACGCGCCGTACAACCCGTACATGCGCTACGGCAAGACCAAGATGCTCGCCGAGCAGTCGGTGCGCGCGACCACCGACTTCGAGTGGTCGATCATACGCCCGCCGTGGTTCTACGGGCCGGGCCAGCCGCCGCGACAGTCGCTGTTCTTCGCGATGATCCGCGACGGCAAGATGCCGGTCGTCGGCGGCGGCGAGAACAAGCGCTCGATGGCGTACGTCGACAACATCTGCCAGGGCCTCGTGCTCTGCGATCGTGTTGCCAAGGCCGCGAGCAACATCTACTGGATCGCCGATCGCACGCCCTACACGATGAACGAGATCGTCGCGACGATCGAGAAGGTGCTCGAGCAGGATTTCCAGATCCAGGTCGCCCACAAGCACAAGAGCCTGCCGGGCTTCGCGAGCAAGGTCGCGTACGGGATCGACAAGATGACCCAGGGCATGGGCGTCTACATGCAGAAGATCCACGTGCTGTCGGAGATGAACAAGACCATCGCGTGCACGGTGGCCAAGGCCGAACGCGAGCTCGGCTACGATCCGAAGGTCGCGCTCGAAGAGGGCATGCGCCGCTCGATCGCGTGGGTGCTCGAGCGCGGCCCGATCCCCCCGTCGTGACCATGGCGAAGCTGACTTCCATCCTGCGGCGCTGCGGTGAGTGGGTCGGAGGACGCCGGCCGTTGCCGGTACCGATCGACAACGAGCCCGGCGCCGAGATCTTGCTATGGGTCGAGGTCGAGACCGGGCTCGTGGTGGGCGCCACGGTGCTCACGCGCGACGAGTGGAGAGCGCGTGCGCCGGAGCTGCTCGACGCCGCGATGCGGACCCCGCACGCCGGTCCCCCGCGGATGCCGCGCCGCGTCCGGATCGATGATGCGGCGCTCGCGGACGCCGTGCGCGGCGGGGACCTCGAGGTGATCTGCGCGCCGACCCCCGAGCTCGACGAGGTGGTCGCGGCGATGACGGCGGCGATGGGCGACGGGGCGACCTACTTCGGCCCTGACGTCGAGCCGGACGACCTGCTCGCGTTCTTCGTCGCCGCGGCACGCCTGTACGAGGCGTCACCGTGGGATGCCGTGCCCGCCGACGCGCACGTCGCGGTCACGTGCGAGGCGCTGGGCATCTCCGACGGCGCGCTGCTCGTGGTCGGCCAGCTCGGCGAGTCGTTCGGGTGCGTGCTGCTGCCATCGCATGACGCGCTCGACGCTTACGAGGCCGCGATCGATGCCAGCGAGCGCGGCGAGACGCCGGACCTGCCGGTGAACTGGATGCTCGCGTTCGATCATCACGACGACATCGCCCCCGCGTTGACCGCCGAGGTCACGGAACACGGCTGGCCGGTCGCCGCACCCACCGCGTACCCGAACGTCCTGCGGGTCGAAGGCAAGGGCGCGGCAAGCCGGGTCACGCGCCGAGCTCGCCGCGATCACGGCGATCATGCTGGCGCTCGCCGAGCTCGTGACCGATCCGCGCTCGCCGCCGCGTGGCAGGACGGCGAGGACGTGACCTGGCGTGGCGCAACCGATGGCATCGCGGTCGCGCTCACGGCGCCGTGTCGGATCGATGACCCCGAGATCGATCCCGAGGCGGCTGCGTCGCGCCACATCGTCGATGCGGCCGGCGTCCTCGCTGACGATGCGTTCTCGGTGTACCGCGATGCGATCATGACGCGGTTCCTCAACGCGCCGGAGGGCCGGCCGTTCGAGGGCGATGCGGCGAACGTCCTGATCGAAGCGGCCGCACGCGGCGCCGGTGCCACCCTGGTGCAGGTCCGCCCGGAGCTGCTATCACGGCTCCTGCTGCAAGACATCCCGCGCGACGTTGGCGTCGGGCCCGACGTCGCCGCCGCGATCATCGACGAGCTCCGCGCGTTGCTCACGTTCGCCGCGCGCGAGCTCGGCTCGACGGAGGCGGCCGAATGCCTCGCCTGGATGCCGCCCGATCTCGCGACCCAGCTCGAGCGCGCGCTGGCCGATCCCGCCGGCTACGGGCCGGAGAAGCGGATGATGATCGAAGGCTTCCAGGACGGCTTCGACATGTCGACCCCGGAGGGGATCGACGCGTGGATTCGCAAGCTCTCGCGCGGTGGACGGACCAGCCCCCGCAAGGCCAGGCCCGCGGCGAAGCGGGGGCCGAAGGCCAAGCCCACGGCAAAGGCAGCGCCGAAGTCGAAGTCGAAGCCGAAGCCGAAGCCGAAGCCGAAGCGCTGACCGTACGATCACGGTTGCGGCGGAGATATTTATAAAATATACAGTGGATATGCCGAAGCGCATTCCACCGGACGAGGGTGCCCTGTACGTCAAGCTGCCCGCAGCCGCGGTCGACAAGCTCGACCGAGCCGCCGAGGCGCTGGGCGTCCGCAAGAAGGATCTGGTCGCCGGGCTGATCGCGAAGCACGTCGATCCGGACAGCCAGCGCGGGCTGACGGCGCTCGGTGCGCTGTCGCAGCCGCGGCGGGTCACCGTCGAGCTCGGTGAGGCCGGGCCGACGCTGGGATCGTACTCGTTTCAGCCCCACGACCCGCCCGAGGTGCTGACGGTGGAGCAAGTGGCCGCGCTGCTGCAGCTCGAGGTCCACGCGGTGGCGGAGCTGGCGGAGGCCGGCGAGCTGCCAGGGCGCAAGCTCGGTCCGACCTGGCGGTTCTCGCGTGCAGCCGTTCTGGCGTGGCTCGCGGCGCCGAGCAAATAGACCCAAATATTTGGAGATATGCGATGAGCTACCTGGTACCCACGGTGGTCGAGCACGGGCCACGCGGCGAGCGCGGCTGGGACATCTTCTCGCGGCTGCTCAAGGACCGCGTGATCCTGCTCGGCTCGCCGATCGATCGGGAGATCGCGAACGTCGTGATCGCGCAGCTGCTGTTCCTCGATTCCGAGGACCCGCGCAAGGACATCATGCTCTACATCAACTCGCCCGGTGGTGAGGTCGCTGCCGGACTCGCGATCTACGACACGATGCAGTTCCTGCACTGCGACGTCGCGACGTACTGCCTCGGGCAGGCCGCGTCGATGGCGAGCTTCCTGCTCGCCGCGGGAGCCAAGGGCAAGCGGCACGCGCTGCCCCACGCGCGCGTGATGATCCACCAGCCGCTGTCGGGCTATCAGGGGCAGGCCACGGACATCGAGATCCACGCGCGCGAGATCACGAGCACGCGCGCGACGCTCGACGAGCTGTACGCGAAGCACACCGGCCAGACGGCAGAGCGGATCCGGCGTGATACCGAGCGCGACAACTTCCTGTCGCCAGCAGAAGCGCAAGCGTACGGTTTGATCGACGTGGTGCTGGTCAGCGCGAAGGCGGCCTGAGGATCACGAGACCGACGAGCGCCGACGAGCGCGCTGCACGTCGGCTGCGGCCAGGGGCCCACGGCCGTCCGGAAGGCGGACAACGCCGGGCGCCGACGAGCGCCCTCCCACGCCGCACGTCGGCTACGGCCGGCGTCTGACCCCGCGGCAGTCCCGCCAGCAAACAGCCGAGCGCCGGCGAGCACCGGCCAGACGCTGCAAGTCGGCTGCTGCCGGGGTCTACCACCGCGTTTACGCGAAGGGTCACCTCGGGTGGCTCGCCCCTTAAGCTCCGGCGGTCGGGTTCTGGTGGCGACAGGGCGCCGACTGAAACGACGCTGTGCTGTACTAATAGCTGCGCTCACCTATATTGCGGCGTGCGATACGCTGCTTTTGTCCTGGCGTCCTCCATCCAGCTGGTGGCCGCGTGCGCCCCGCGGATCGCGATGCATGCGCCCTCGCAGCTCGTAGCCGCCGACGCCGACGCTGCGTTGCTGCGCGGGTGTTACGATTGCCTGATCGATGCGAGGGAGATCTATCGCAAGCTCCCCGTCAAAAGTCGGGCTGCAGCCTGGGTGTTCGAGACCGATCTGCTGATCGCATTGCGGGAGAAGGAGATCTGCCTACCGGAGTCGGGCGCCTTGACCGAGGCGCGGCAGATCGCGAAGAAGTTGCCGCGCGAGCTCGAAGCGAGCCGTTATGTCGAGCTCGTGGAGGCGATCCCGGGCTGCAAGCTGGGGACGTTGCGGAGCGAGGTCCAAGAGTTGCCGGCGACGCACGCGCTGGGACCGACCGCGACGGCTGATGCACGCGCATGGCTATTGCGCGGCAAGCTTCGCAAGCCGGTGCGCGACTATCTGCGGATCGCGCTCGCTTGCATTGATCCGATCATCGACGAGAATTTGTCTGCTGCGACCCTAGGCGCCGGTTCATCCCCGTCGTCGACCGGCGCAACGCAATTGGAGGCCTCGCTGCTGCTTCGCTATCGTGCCGCGATCTGCAAGCTCGACGCGATACCGGAGCTTGCAGCCGTACGAGCCAGCGAGCCGCGGTTCGTCGAGGCGTCGCTGTTCATAGCCCGCTCCGAGATCGGGCGGCTGCCGTTCGAGGGCCCGCGACAGGCGAAGGTTCACCTCGACGAGGTCCTGGCGCGGTTCCCTGCGTCAACCGCGGTTACCTATCTGGCCGCCTGGTATCACCAACTCGTTGGCGACTACGCCGAAGCAGTGCGGCTCTACGACCGAACCCTCAAGCTCCGCCCTGATCACGATCCGGCGTTGCTGGGCCGCGTGATCAGCCTCAGCAACCTGGGGCGCACTCGGGACGCGATCGACGCCGCAACGCGGCTCATCGCGCGCGGCGAGCCCCACCATGTGACTGCGTACTACTGGCGTGCTCGCAACCTCCATGTGCTCGGCCAGCTCGCTGATGCGCGCCGCGACGTCTCCGCGGCGAAGGAGCTAGGTGGGAACGAGGACCTTCTTCTGCTGGCCGGCACCATCGAGTACGAACAGGGCGACCTGGATGTCGCGCAGGCAGATCTCGCGATCGTCATCAATGCAGATGCAGTTCGGCAGGCCTGCGAGGCCCGCTGGTACCTGGGACTGGTCGATCGCCAGCGCAAGCGCTGGTCGAGCGCGCGGCATGCGCTCAAAGACGCTATGACGTGCTACCAGGAGCGCGCGCGGACCACAGCGGACCAACTCCAGTCCTGGCAGGCGCGCAGTGATCTCGATCCGACGTATCGAGATCGCGTAGCAGCGGGCCTCCAAGCCGCGGTCGCCGCCGATACGAGGCAACAGCATGTCGCCGCGCTCACGGCAGCAGCCGCCGCCGGCGCCGATGGCGACTTCTCTGGAGCGCGTGGTCTCCTCGATCTTGCCGCCGAGGATCCATCGCTCGCCGCCCGCGTGGCCAAGCTCCGCAGCCGATTCGACCGATCGCGCCCAGCGCGATAGCGGCAGGTCGCGCAAGCCCGACATTATCGTGGGCGAAGCAGCACTCGACTGGGGGCCGAAAGTCGCGCTCGATGACGGACTCCAGCGAACGTTCGAAGATTTGACCGGGGTCTGACCCCGACGCAGTCCCGCCAGCGGACAACTGGGACGCGATGTCGCTCGTGGAGGGATTTGACCGGGGTCTGACCCCGACGCTGTCCCGCCAGCGGACAACGCCGGACGCGCGCGGTGCCCTAGATCGGATCCACGCGCTCGAAGTCGGCCCACACCGGCTTGTGGTCCGAGTTGCCGGCGTCGACGATCCCGCCCGAGACCGCAAGGAACCGCGCGTCGTACATGATGTGGTCGAGCTGGAACCGCAGCATCAAGCTGCCGACCGGCCACTGCCAGGTCTGGCGGGTGCCCGCGAACTGCGCGATCGCGTCGGTGTAGCCGCGGTCCGCGGCGTACTTCATCGCACGGCCGTCGGTCTCCTCGTTGAAGTCTCCGGCGAGCAGCGTCGGCAACGCGGGGTCGAGCCGCTCCAGGTGCCACCCAATCTCCTGCTCGCGCGTCTCGCGAGTCGTCCAGTAGCCGGCGACCCAGCTGCCGCCGTCGCTCATCGGGGGCCGCAGGTGGAGATTCAGGATCTGGATCCGGCCCGCGGGGGTGTCGACCACCACGCGCCACGCGAGGAACGGACCGCCGACGCTCGGCAGCTCGTCGATCGTGACGATCGGATAGCGCGACAGCACGCCGAGCCCGCCGGCTGGAAGATCCTTCGGTGGGGTGAACCGGTGATGCGCGTAGCTGAGGTCGGCCAGCAGTGTTTGTACCCACACCTCGTTGGTCTCCTGGAGGAGGACGATCTGCGGCTTCGCACCCGCGATCGCTGCGGCAGCGGTACGATCACCCGCGACCCCGAAGTTCAGGTTGTAGCTCATCACCCGCAGGCTCGAGCTCGACCGCAGCGGGATCGGCATCGGCGCGGGACCCGACGAGAGCGACGGCACCGTGACCGGTGTGGTGTTGTGGCATGCGATCCACGTCACGATCACGAGTGCGATGGCGAGCGAGCGAAGCATGAGACCCCCACGGGTCAGACCTCTCACGCCGGCCACGGGTTGCCGGGCCGAACAAAGATTCTCGTGTAAGGTCCTGCCGCCCATGTCCAAGCTCCACCTCGTCACCGGCGGTGCCGGCTACTTCGGCACCGTGCTTGTCCAGCGCCTCACGGAGCAGGGCCACCAGGTCCGCATCCTCGACATCAACGAGGCGGACGAGAAGCCGCCCGGCGCCGAGATGGTGCGTGCCGACATCCGGGACGCTGCCGCGGTCAAGCGAGCGTGCGAGGGCGTCTCGATCGTCCACCACAACGTCGCGCTGGTCCCACTCGCGAAGGATGCGGATGCGTTCTGGAGCGTCAACGAGGGTGGCACGCGCAACTTGCTCGAGGCCGCACAGCAGCAGGGCGTCACGAAGGTTGTCCACATGTCATCGAGCGCGGTGTTCGGCGTGCCGCCGAAAAATCCGGTCGACGACTCGGTCGCGCCGCGCCCACAGGAGGAGTACGGCAAGGCCAAGCTCGCCGGCGAGGTGCTGTGTCACGAGTACATCGCGAAGGGCCTCGATGTGTCGATCGTCCGCCCGCGCACGATCATGGGCCATGGCCGGCTCGGCATCATGCAGATCCTGTTCGAATGGATCCGCCAGGGCAAGAACGTCCCAGTGTTCGGTCGCGGCGACAATCGCTACCAGTTCGTGCACGCCGACGATCTGGCCTCGGCCACGCTCAAGGCCGGCGAACGCTCGGGTCCCGCGATCTACAACGTCGGCGCCGACCGGTTCGGCACCATGCGCGAGACGCTCGAGGGCCTGATCCAGCACGCCCGGACCTCGTCCCGCGTGGTCTCGGTCCCGGCGTCGCCGGCGGTCGCGATGATGAATGTCACCAGCCGGCTCGGCGTGTCACCGCTCGGCGCATATCACGCGCTGATGTACGGCCGCGAGATGTACTTTGATCTGACGCGCACGAAGCGCGAGCTCGACTGGTCGCCCAAGGTCTCCAACGTCGAGATGTTCTGCGAGACCTACGACTGGTACCTCGCCCACCGCGACGAGGTGCTGGGCCGCCATCACGCCTCCCACCACCGCTCACCGGTCAAGCAGGGCGTGCTGCGTGCGGTGTCGGTCGGGCTGTCGGTGCTGCCGAGCGTCCGCGCCTGAGATCCCGATGACGACGACCTCGTCGCGTCATTCGACCGGGCGCAACACGCGCTCGCTCGGCACCTCGGTGGTGCTGATCAGGCCGTGCTTGCGCCAGCCCTGTCCGAGCAGCCACGTCCTGGGCCGCCACACCGGCAGCAGCGGATAGCCGGGTCGCAAGATCCGGACGGTCTGAAGATCGCGCCAGCCATCGAACGTCAGCCCGCTGGAGAACGGTCGACCTCCCAGCCGCGTCAGGTCGCCGCGATCTCGCCGTGCTTCCGCCAGTTATTTAGAACGTAGGCCAGCGTGCCCGCGCCTGACGAGGCGACGAAGACGACCGCGATAGCGGTCGAGCTGCCACGTCGGCGCTCCGCCCGCCGCGCACTGATCCCGCGTTCAGGTGCTTCGCCGCCGAGATCTGGGCGCCTTCATCCGCGGGCGGCGCTTCCGATGCTGGGCCTCGACGACGGGTGGATATGCGTGTCTGGATGCTGGGAGTGGACGATCCGGAAGTCCTCGCGCGTGAACGTGACCACGAGCGCCTTGCGGATCGCGGATACGTCGCCCGGGTGCGCAGCGAGCGGATCTCCGCGATCGCGCGGATCACCACGTGGACCGGCTGCCCCCTGCGAAACACCTCGCGTCTTGTGGCGCTCGCTCAACGCGATTCCTGGGGCGGGCGACCGCCGCGTGCTGATGCGGCGCCTGGATCGCTGCGTGCGACCCGCGGGTCCCCGAAGTGGAGAGTCTGCTGAACATGGCGCTTGCGCGACCGCGGCATGGTTGATGTCTAGCACCGTGGATGTCGCCGCACAACTGGTTTCGCCGATATTTTATAGCTCCGCCCAACGCGGTCCAATCCAGCCTACTCAGCGGCTAAGTCAAGCAGCGAGTTCATTCTGTCACGGCGTTCGATCGATCGCGTGACCCGCGCTGTGGACGCCGTGACCAGCGCGACCGGTGGTGGCCTGGCGTGTCTCGATTCGCGCAGCTCACCGCGCCCACAGCGCCTGACGCGAAACGCGCAGCGCCCCGACGAAGTTTAATTTTTGGTTTCCGGTTCGGACCCGACCGGACCCGACCCGACCGACCCGGCCGACCAGACCCGACCCGGCCCGACCCGGCCGACCCGGCCGACCCGGCGACCCGGCCGACCCGGCCGACCCGGCCGACCCGGCCTGACCTGACGCGACCGGATCTGGGATCCCGC
>JBBJLY010000389.1:0-6024 GCA_037720695.1 Kofleriaceae bacterium
CGGATGCAGGTTCCCGGGCTGTAGCAACCGGCTGTTCGTCGAGGGCCATCACGTCGAGCACTGGGCCGATGGAGGCGAGACCAAGCTGACGAATCTGGTCTCGATGTGCAGTCACCATCACCGGTTCGTCCACGAGTACGGATATCGAATCGAACTACGCGACAGCGAGGTGGTGTTCAGGGATCCGCGCGGTCGCATCGTCGAGCCCGCACCGTGTCCGGAGAGCCCGGACGGCCGTGGATGGGAGACGATCCATCACCGCAATGCGAACCTCGCGATCGACGAGCACACGATCGCCTGCGAGTGGGACGGCCAGCGGTTGAACCTCATCGGCTGCGTCGATGAGCTGGTGCGCGCCGAGGCCCGCGGACGCAGGGGCGGATCCGGGAACGGGTAATTCTCGTAACCCGCCGCACTCGATGGTGCGGAACCGTGCAGCCGTCCATGAACGGAACGTCGCCACGCGTTCTGCGCGATCGGTCGTAGCCGGCGGAGAAAATTGCGGCTCCTCCACACGACAGCATCCGCCCTGCTCTGATCAGGTTTCAAAGAAACCTCTTCGAAGCAGCGTTCGCGCGGAGCGTCAGCGCTGTCAGATCTGTGGTCGGGCGCCCGCGAGCTGATGGGTGAAACGCTTGCGGCCGTCCACAGAGGTGACAGCGCCGTCACGCGTTCTACGCGATCGGTCGCAGGCGTCGGAGGACGAGCGGCTCGTGATCACGGGTAACCGGGCGGGGCGCGAGGCGCGTCCTCCTGCGCGCGAGGTGATGGCGAGCTCGTGGGGCCGTCCACAGAGGTGCCAGCGCCGTCACGCGTTGTGCACGACCGGTCGCAGTGGTAAGGCGGCGCTCATCCCCAGGCGCGGCGGATCGCCTCGGCGATCCCACCACCGGCGCCGGCCTGCGCGACGAGCGTGTCGGATGCCGTGGCGCGGACGGCCTCCGGCGAGCTGCCCATCGCGAACGAGCGGCCCGCGACCTCGAACATCGGCACGTCGTTCAGCCAGTCGCCGACGGCGACCGCCTCGTCGAGCGTGCAGCCGACCATCTTGCACAGCTCCGCGAGCGCGGTGCCCTTGGTGGGGCCGGCGGCACGGGCGAGCACGGCGTGCTTGCCGGGGCAGGAGTGGATCGCGAAGCTGACCGAGAAGATGTCGTCCGCGTGCTGGCGCAGCGCAGCATGTGCGGCGGCGACCGCGTCCGGGTCGCCGATTCCGACCGCGGCCAGCGGGCGGGTCTGCCAGGCGAGCTCCTCCTCGACGAGGCGCAGGTTGGGCGACCAGGTGCTGACGTAGGGCGCATAGGGTGCGCCGGCGTCACCGTGGTGAATACCTTGCGCATCGAACACGAAGCCGGCGAGGCCGTGCGCCGCGACGGTCTGGCGGAACGTCCGGGCGACGGAGTCGGTCAACGAGTGGTGGACGACGGTGGTGTCGGTCGCCAGCTCGATCAGGTGGCTGCCCTCGACGCAGGCGATGGTGCCTTCGATCTTGCAGGCCCGCGCGGCTGCGACGGCGCCCGAGTGCAACCGCCCGGTGACGATCGTGACCGTGACTCCCGCGGCCTGGAGCTCGGCGATCGCGGCGACATCCCGTGGGTCGACCGAGTGATCGCTGCGCAGCAGCGTGCCGTCGAGATCGAGCGCCAGCAGTCGATAAGCCATGGACGCTTCACTGTAGCGCATGGCACGGTGGAAGGATGCGGTCGCGAATCTTCGTGCTGCTGGTGCTCGCGAGCCCGCCGGCGATCGCCGAGGACGAGCTCGACATCCCCGGCATCGACTCGACGCGGCTGCGCGGCGATGCGCTGGTGTGGGAGGACGCGACGTTTCACCTCGAGCCGTGGAACGGCGGCGTGTCGTTCAAGTTCGTGACGCTCTCGCGCCGCTCGGTCGAGGTCGGCCGCGCGATCCCGGTGCGGATCGTGGATGCGTCGATGCGCGGGTTCGTCGAGGTGACGTTCCCGATGCGTTCGACTAGCACCCCGGCTGCACGTGGCGTCGGCTCGAGGCCGACGGGCGGCTCGACGCGCTGCGCGTGTTCGTCAAGCGCGAGGATCTGGCGCCGGTGCTCGTGAAGCCGTACGCGGCGCAGTTCCCCGACGGCACCAAGGTGAAGTTGTCGCCGGGGCTCCCGGTGATGCCGACCGCGAGTGGCCAGTACAGCGTTCCCGTGCTGGGCGATCGGCTCCGGCTGTCGATCCCGCACGCGTCGGTTGGCTACCTGTACAAGCCGGTGCAGGTGACCGACCCCGTCGCGCCGGCCAAGATCGTCCGCGTCGAGCGCAACACGCTCGCGCGGCTCGGTGAGCTCGCGTTCACGGTGCGCGGCAACTGGCTCGCCGCGGTGCCGGCGAAGGGCGATCCGGCACGCGTCAGCTACGCGACTCGCTGCCTCGAGATCGTGGCGCAGGTCCCGGCGACCGCGGTGCGACCCGGGTCCGACTTCACGCGCGCGCAGCCGGTCGAAGCGCCGCCACCGCCGCGGCACGGCGCGTTCGTGATCCCACGCGGTGCACCGCTCGCGACCCAGTCGGGTCGCTCGGTCGCCGTCGCCGCCGAGTCGATCGAGGTCTCCGACCCGGGCACCGGCGGTGCGTGCCTCGACCTCACGCTGAGGCTCGTGCGCGCGGCCGCGGCGTACGCCACGCAGACGCGGCAGCAGCGCCTGTGCGCCGCGCGCGACCACGTCATTCGCACCGACTGACGCGCTACGGATCGTTGTCGGCGTTACGCGCCGACGGGTCCCGCGGGTTGAAGTCGTTGTAGTTGGTGTCGGTGCTGGTGCAGGCATTGATCCGGATCACGTAGAGCTGATCGCCGTCGTCGTCGGGATCGTCGACACCGGTGACCGTGATCGTCTGCTCCGTTGCAAAGTTCGCCGGCGTGAACGTCACGCTGGTCGGCGCGATCGTGCCCTCGGTGGTGTCGAGGCTCTGTAGCGTGCAGGTCACGTTGCCGGTCGGCATGGTGGTCAACACCATCGTGAACGTGGCGGTGCCACCTGCCTCGGTCGTGGCGAGGAGCGGCACCGCGTCGACGACGACGGCGGCGGTGTCGTCATCGAAGTTGGTCGCGACGACGTCGGCCGGGTTGATGCCCGCGTAGCGCGGATCCGTGCTGGTCGCCGGGTTGGTGATGATGCGGAACACCTGGTTGCCGTCGGCGAGGGCGTCGTTGCGGCCGGTGACCGTGATCGTCCGCGGCAGGTTCCAGTTGACGGTGGTGAACACGACCGAGGTCGGCGTCGGCAAGCCCTCGGTGGTGTCGGTGCTGACGAACGTCACCGTGACGTTCGCGGTGGGCTGGCTGTTGAGCACGATCGTGAACGTGTCGGTGTCACCGAGCTCGGACACCATGAGGCCGTTGGTCGGCGTCACGGTGATGCCCGGGGTGTCGTTGTCGTTGTTGGTGACCGAGACGTCCTGCGGGTCGAACCCGTTGTAGGCAGGGTCGGCGCTGACTGCCGGGGCGAGCTGGATCTGATACGGCTGGTTACCGTCGGCGACGTCGTCGTTGACGCCGGTGACGGTGACGGTCTTGGTGATGAACCAGTCCGCCGGCGTGAAGGTCAGCGAACTGACACTGACCGTGCCCTCGCCAAGGTCGCTCGACGTGACGCCTACCGTGACATCTGCCGTCGGAGCGGAGATCAGCGCGACCGTGAAGTTTGCGGTGCCACCAGCCTCCGTCGTCACGAGGCCGGACGTCGGGGTCACGACGAAGCCTGGGGCCTCGTCATCGATGTTGACGACCGGAACGTCCTCGGGATTGATGCCGGTGTACGCAGGATCGGTGCTGACGATCGGCGCGAGCACGATCGTGTAGCTCTGGTCACCATCGTCGAGCGCGTCGTCGACGCCGGTGACGATCACCGGGTGCGGCGCGTCCCAGTCGTTGGTGGTGAACACGAGCTGGGTGATCGTCGTGCCCTCGGTGGTGTCGCTCGACGTCACGCCGATCGTGACGTCGGCCGTGGGCTGCGAGGTCAGAACGACGTTGAACGTCGCTGTGCCGCCGGCTTCGGTCGTGCGCAGATCCTCGTCATCGGTGATCGAGACGCCGGACGAATCGTTGTCGATGTTGGTCAGCGCGGGATCCAGGAAGTCGAGCCCGTTGTAGGCCGGATCGGTGCTGGTGGTGACGCCGAGCTGGACGGTGTAGTCGATGTTGCCGTCGGCGGGCGCGTCCTCGACGCCGGTCACGATCACGGTCTGGGGCGCGTTCCAGTTCTCGGGCGTGAACACCAGCATCGCTGGCTCGCTCGTGCCCTCGGTCAGATCGGAGGAGGCGACCGGCACGGTGACATCGCCGGTCGGCTCGGTGTTGAGCACCACGGTGAACTCGGCGGTGTCACCGCCCTCGGTGGTCTCGAGATCCTCGGTCGGCGTGATCGTCGCGCCGGGCGCGTCGTTGTCGGTGTTGGTGACCTCGATCGTCTTGCTGCCGGCCGTGCCGCCGTCGACGTTGACCTCGAACATCTGGTCGCCGTCTGCGATCTGATCATCGCGACCGGTGACCGTGACGGTGACCGGGATGTCCCAGTTATCGGGCGTCAGGCGCACCGTGGCTGGCGAGGTCGTGCCTTCTGTGGGATCGCTGCTGCCGAGCTCGATCGTCACGTCGTCGGGTGGCTGCGCCGACAGCGAGACGGTGAACGTCGCCGTCCCGCCGGCCTCGGTTGTCGTGAGGGTGGCGGCACCATTGACCACGAGCGAGACGGTGGTATCGCCGGGCCGGATGTTGTCACCACAGCCAGCGGCCACAACTAGCGCGAGGAGAGCTCGACGTTTCATCCGTTAATTTTCCCACCAATCGAATGCAGACTCGAAATTCGCGGCGTTAAAGGTGACTCACCGCACTGTGCGCAGACGCTCAGCGACGGGCCAGGTGGAACGCCAGCGGCCATCGAATCTGGCGCCGTTCGTCGTCGGGCCAGTGGGTCGCGAGGGCGTCCCGCAGCTCGCCGAGCGCGGTCGGGCCTTGGTCCTGGACCAGCCGAAAGGTGGCAGACCAGGTCGCGATGTACCCGACCAACTCGTCGCGGGTCCACGCGGCGGTCATCGCGAGCGCCGGAGCATGGACCGGGGTCCACGGCAGCACGAGATCGCGATAACCGTTGTCGACGTGCTCGCGACCAGGTGGCCAGTACGGTGCGACCTGCTCGCGATAGCGGTCGATCGCGGGATCTTGTGGCGCCTCGAAGTTGCCGTAGCTCGCGAGCGCGACCAGCGCACCGGATCGCGCGACGCGCTCGACCTCGCCGATGAACCGCGGCCAGTCGAACCAGTGCGCGGCCTGCGCGGCCACGACCAGATCGACGCTGGCGTCGGGGAGTCCGCTCGCTTCCGCGGACGCGCAGCGATATTCGATCCGGGGGTGTGGCGGGGCCTGATCGAGCTGCGCTTGCGCGGGGTCGGTCGCGATCACGCGCTCGAAGACGCCGGCGAGATCGAGCGACAGCTGGCCGTTGCCGCAGCCGACATCCCACGCCGTGTTACCGAGGGTCTCGGCCCGGAGCGCGGGGACGAGCGCGGATGGATAGAGCGGACGGTACGCGGCGTAGCGAGCCGCGAACGCGCCGAAGTGATCCACGAGCTCAGTGATAGCGACCCTGCACGCCGATGCCGGCCTCGAGCTCGAACCGCATCCAGCGGGTGAACGTCGCGGTCTCGCCGATGAACACGTAGAAGCCATAGCCGCGATCGAGGTCGAACCACAGGCCCGACAGGTTGCGCACGCCGAGGTCGGTCCCGCGACCATCACCGGCGGCGTCCTTGTATCCCGACGCGTCGATCACGACCTGCGCGGTGGTGAACAGCTTGCTGTTGCCGCCCTCGCTGAAGAAGAACCGCGCGCCGGGCGAGACATGGAACACCCGCGGACCCTCCTGCGCGGTGGGAGTGGCGCCGAAGTCGGCCTCGAGCCCGACCCGCAGCTCGAGGATCGCGTCGATCCGGCGATGCACGCCGGCTCGCGCGCGCCGAGCAGCGGCTTGACGTGGCTCAACCAGCGCTCGCGGAACAC